>CAZVLY010000030.1:19592-23471 GCA_964628175.1 uncultured Piscinibacter sp.
TGCTCCGACGCGAGGCTGCCGCGGTGGCGCAGCCAAGCTGAATCCGGCCGATTCAAGGCATTGCGAAAGGCCACCAGGGCCGCCTCGCCAGCGGGTGCTGCTCAGGGCCGGGCCAGCCCCCAACACTTGAGCGCGGTTTCCTGCAGGAAGGCGGTCACCGCCCGCACGCGAGCAGCGTTGCGCCGGCTCGGCAAGGAGACGGCGTACATCGTGTATGGCGCCCGTGAAGCGAAGGACTCGAGGACTTCGACCAGCTTGCCATCCGCCACATCCGCTGCAGCCAAGGGCCGTGACAGCACTCCGATACCGGCGCCGGCCACGAGCGCGCGGTGCAGCAGAGCCGAGTTGTTGGCCGCCAGCTGCGATCTGACGGTGATCTCCAGCTTGCGCCCGGTGTGCCGGAACGCCCACGTGACGGCCGGTCCCTGCGCGGTATGCGTCACCGTCTGGTGCCGGTGCAGGTCCGCCGGCTCGGCCGGGTCTCCGTGCCGGCGCAGGTAGTCCGGCGACGCGTACAGGCGCCGCTCGAACGAACCCAGTTCGCGGGCGACGACCGCGTCGCTGCTGCCCAGCGTCGTGCGCAGTGCCACGTCGATGCCGTCGGTCACAAGGTCGACCACGCGGTCATCGGCCACCAGTTCGATGCGCAGCGCCGGATGTCGCTCACGCAGTGCGCCCAACTGCGGCACGATGAGTTGCTCGCTGATCTCTTGGCTCGACGCCAGCCGCAACGCGCCGGCCACGCGGTGGCGTTGCTTGTCGAACGAAGCCGCCATCTCTTCGAGCCGGCCCAGGAGCTCACGCGCTTCCTGCACCAGCTCGGCGCCCTCGGGCGTTGCCGACAAGCCGTGCGTGGAGCGGCGCAGTAGCGTGATGCCGAAGCCGGCTTCAAGGCGATCAACTCCACGCGAGACGACAGATACCGCCACGTCCATCTCCCGAGCCGCTGCCGAGAACGACCGCAGCTCGAGCGAGCGCACCAGCCAGCGAAGGTCGGCAGGGTCGGGCAGGAAAGGTCGCATCGAAAGCTTCTTTGCTGTTGGGAGCCTCGCGTCTGCTTTTGCTTGGCGAGCAAAACCGATTATGCCGATCGATGGTTTCCGGCGGTGGCCGGGCTGCCTACAGTCATTGCACCAACCACCCAGCTGCGAAGGAAACAGCCATGCCCATCCTCAACGTCAAGGTCAGTGCGACGCGCACGTCGGAGCTTTCTGAACGCATCAACGAGATGCTGCTCGAACTGACCAGCCGAGTGCTCGGCAAGCGGCGCGACCTGACCGCCGTGGTGATCGACTACGTCGACCCACGCGACTGGTTTGTCGCCGGCAAGTCCTTGGCCGAGCAGAAGCTGGCGAGCTTCTATTTCGACGTCAAGGTGGTCGACGAAACCAATACCAAGGCCGAGAAGGCGCGCTACATCGCCGAAGCGTTCGAGGCCTTTGACGCCCTGCTGGGCCCGCTGCACCACGAGAGCTATGTGCATGTGCACGACGTGCGGGCCGCCGCCTACGGCTTCGGCGGCAAGACGCAGGAATACCGCCACCAGCACCCGAGCCTTTGAGGAGATGGCCATGGAATTCGCCAACCTGGTGGTCGCTGCGGCGATGCGCCGTGCGGGACTGGATGCCTGGATATCCGAGGGCGACGGCAAGTGGTCGCTGCCGCTGCAGTTCCTGCCCGCCGGCGCGGGTTGGGTCGAGCTGATGCGACTCGACCCCGGCGTGCGCGTGGGGTTGCATCGGCACACCGGCGAAGTCCATGCGCTGACCCTCGCCGGCGAGCGCCGTCTCAACGATGGGCGGGTGCTGCGCGCCGGCGACTATGTCTACGAACCCGCTGGCAATGTCGACTGGTGGGAAGCAACGGGCAACGAGCAGCTGCTGGTGCACGTGGTCGTCAAGGGCAGTGTCGAATACCTCGGCGCGCACCACAGCGTGCTGCAGCGGATCGACACTGCCGACCGCATTGCCGACTACCGCCGGCACTGTGCGGCCATCGGCAGCCGGCCGCTTGAGCTAACTTGAACCGGAAAGCCGCGGGCGCCGGCCGGCGCGCTGAAGCGGTGGTGGCGCAGACGCTCTGAGGCCGATCCGGGCTTCTACCCCCCCGGGCGGTCATGCCGGCAGCTTTCTGGGCATCCAGATCAGGACTGCAGAGTCTCTTCAGGGTCGACTCTCGCCGATCACTGCGTGTGCGAACGGTCGTTCCGGTTCTGGCTCACGCCAACGGCAGCTACCTGCGACGGTGTGCGACTCACGGTGCCAGCACCGAGCCCAAGCGCAGCGCGCGACCGAATCAGCGCCTGACCGCGGCCGCAGCGCTGGAAGGAGGCATCTGCGGACTTTCTGCAGTTTCTGTCTTGACAGAAACTTCCAAAGGCGTATCTTTCAACCATGAACCCGCGCACTGACGCCACCGCTGACGATGCCCCCGCCACGCCCCGCCTCCCGGCCGTGACCGAACGCTTCGTGCTGCACTGGGGCGAGATGGGTTCCCGCTGGGGTGTGAACCGCACCATGTCGCAGATCCACGCGCTGCTGTTCGTCACCGGCCGGCCCATGAACGCCGACGAACTGTGCGAGCAGCTGGGCGTGGCGCGTTCCAATGTCAGCACCTCTCTGCGCGAGCTGCAGGGCTGGGGATTGGTCAAGATCGTGCACCTGCTGGGCGACCGCCGCGACCACTTCGAGACTTCCGGCGATGTGTGGGAGTTGCTGCGCACCATCGTGCGCGGGCGCAAGCAGCGCGAGTTCGAGCCCACCATCCAGGCTCTCCGCGACTGCCTGGCGCACCCGGAGCTGGCCCGCGAGAGCGCCGTTTCGCGGCAACGAATCAATGAGACGCTGGTGCTGATGGAGACCACTTCCAGCTGGGTGGACGAGATGCTGCGCCTGCCGCCCGAGACGCTGGTGAAGATCATGAAGCTGGGCGCGAAGATCCAGGGCCTGCTGCGCGGCAAGGGCAAGCCCTGAGTTCCCTCCCCTTTTTTTGCCGCATAGTTTCTGTCGCTACAGAAATAACGGAAGGAGAAGAATGCATGAACACCCGAAGTACCCCGCTCCTGACGGCCTACTACGACGGCCATTGCGGCCTGTGCAGCGCTGAGATGCGCGAGATCCACGCGCTGGACGTGCAGGGAGATATCGCGCTGGTGGACTGTTCGGCGCCGGACTTTGCCGACGAGGCCGTGCTCAGTGCCGGCTTCACACGCGAAGACCTGCTGGGCGCCATGCACGTGCGCGACGCGCTGGGCGACTGGCACCGGGGCGTCGATGCCATTGCGCTGCTGTACGCCACCGTGGGCGCGCCCTGGTTGGCGCGTGCCTGGGCGCACCCGCTCACGCGCCCCGTCACGCGGCGCCTGTACCCCTGGGTGGTGGCGCACCGCCACACGCTCAGCCGCCTGGGTCTGGACCTGGTGGCGCCGCGCGTGCTGCGCCTGTTCGCCCAGCGCCACCAGCAGCGCCACGTGCCGCATTGCGTGCACGGCAGCTGCCGGCTGGACAGCCTCTGGCCGCGGCCCTGAGGCCGTGCCCCCCCCTTCGTTCACAACCGCAAGGAGAATCTCATGAGCCTTGACCTCTTCCTCGTCTGCCTGGTCGTGACGCTGGGCACTGTGGGTGCCGCGTTGCTGTATCTGCGCGGCATCACGCGGCGCGTGCTCGTCGCGCAATGCGGCACCGACACCGGCGCCGAGTTCTGGCTGCGGGCTGCCGACGTGCTCGCGCTGGCCGGTTCGCTGATCCTGGTGCTGGCCTTCGGCGGGGTGCTGCCGGGCGCGGACTGGGTGCAGCAGCTGCGCCTGGTGCTGGGCCTCGCGCTGGCCGGCGTCTTCGTCACCGTGGTGCTGGTGGCCAGCAGCGTGTGGCGCGCCATTCC
>CAZVLY010000031.1:0-11282 GCA_964628175.1 uncultured Piscinibacter sp.
TGCCCTTCGACAACAAGAGCGAGTTCCAGCTCGTCGTCGAGATGCCGGCCGGCACGCCGCTGGAGACCACCACCGCCACGCTGCAGGAGCTCGGTGCGCACCTGGCGAAGCAGCCCGAGGTGCGCGACCTGCAGGGCTACGCCGGCACGGCCAGCCCGATCACCTTCAACGGCCTGGTGCGCCAGTACTACCTGCGCGCCGATGCCGAGCAGGGCGACCTGCAGGTCAACCTGGTCGACAAGAAGCACCGCCACGAACAGAGCCACGCCATCGCGCAGCGCCTGCGCCCGGCGCTGGACGCCATCGCGGCGAAGTACGACGCGCGGCTGAAGGTCGTCGAGGTGCCGCCCGGCCCGCCGGTGCTCGCGCCGCTGGTCGCCGAGATCTACGGCCCCGACGAAGCCGGGCGCATCCAGGTCGCCCAGCAGGTCATGAAGGCCTTCGGCGACACCGCGCACATCGTCGGCATCGACAGCACGCTGGCCGCCGACGCGCCGCGCGCCTGGCTGCGCGTGAACCGCCAGCGCGCCGAGACGCTGGGCATCCCGGTGGCCACCATCGCCCAGACCGTCAACGCCGCCCTCTCGGGCGCCGAGCCGGCCTGGCTGCACGACGGCCAGAGCAAGTACCCGGTGCCGGTGCGTGTGCAGCTGCCCACCGAGCAGCAGGTCGGTCTGGACGCCCTGCTCGCCCTGCCGCTGCGCGCAGGCAACGGCCAGCTGGTGCCGCTGTCGGAACTGGTGCGCGTCGAGCGCGGCGTGATCGACAAGCCGCGCTACACCAAGGACCTGCAGCATGTCTCGTACGTCATGGGCGATGTCGGCGAGCGCGCCCTCGCCGGCGACGAGCGCAAGCTGGTCGACTCGCCGCTGTACGGCCTGTTCGCCATCCGCGGCAAGCTGGCCGGCCTGTCCGACGGCAGCCTGGGCGAGTACTGGATCCACCAGCCGAGCGACCCGTTCCGCCAGTACGCGGTCAAGTGGGACGGCGAGTCGCAGATCACCTACGAAACCTTCCGCGACATGGGCGCGGCCTACGGCGTCGGCCTGATCCTGATCTACCTGCTGGTGGTGGCGCAGTTCCGCAGCTACCTGACGCCGCTGGTCATCATGGCGCCGATCCCGCTGACGATCATCGGCGTGATGCCCGGCCACGCCCTGCTCGGCGCGCAGTTCACCGCCACCTCGATGATCGGCATGATCGCGCTGGCCGGCATCATCGTGCGCAACTCCATCCTGCTGGTCGACTTCATCGAGCTCCAGGTGGCGCAAGGCGCGGCGTTCAAGGACGCGGTGGTCAGTTCCGCCGCGGTGCGTGCACAGCCGATCGCCCTGACCGGCCTGGCCGCGATGATCGGCGCCTTCTTCATCCTCGACGACCCGATCTTCAACGGCCTGGCCGTGTCGCTGATCTTCGGCATCTTCGTTTCCACGCTGCTGACGCTGGTCGTCATCCCGGTGCTGTATTTCGCGCTGTACCGGCGCCGCCACGAGTCCTCACCCGCTTAACCTCAAGGAGATCCTCATGACCATCGAACGTGTGATCCGCATCATGGCCGGCTTCTTCGTCATGCTCTCGCTGCTGCTGGGCGTCGAAGGCAGCCCGCTGTTCGTCAGCAGGTGGTTCCTCGCCTTCACCGCCTTCGTCGGCTTCAACCTGTTCCAGTCCGGCTTCACCAACTTCTGCCCGCCCAGCATCCTGCTGAAGAAGCTCGGCATGAAGGACGACGGCCCGAGCTGCGCGCGCTGAGAGAGCGACATGCCATGAGCAACGAATCCGTCACCGTGCGCCTGGCCCAGCGCCAGGACTACCAGTTCGACGTGCAGTTCGGCCCCGGCCTGCCGCCCTTGCTCGCCGACGAACCCGCACCGCTCGGCCAGGGCCAGGGCCCGTCGCCGGTGCAGCTGCTCGCCGCGGCGGTGGGCAACTGCCTGTCCGACTCGCTGCTGTTCGCGCTGCGCAAGTTCAAGCAGCAGCCCGAGCCGCTGCAGTGCGAAGTCAGCGCCGAGGTCGGCCGCAACGCCGAAGGCCGGCTGCGCGTGCTCGGCCTGCAGGCCACCCTCACGCTGGGCGTGCCGGCCGAGGCGCTGGAGCACCTGGAGCGTGTGCTGGGCACGTTCGAGAGCTACTGCACCGTCACGCAGAGCATCGCGCAGGGCATCCCGGTGCGTGTGCAGGTGATCGATGCGCAAGGCGCAGTCCTCAAGTAGGGAGCGGGCATGAACACCGACGACGCCCCTTTGAAGCACCTGATGCCCGGCTGGTTCGCCATCGTGATGGGCTGGTCCGGCCTGGCGCTGGCCTGGCACCGCGCCACGCCGGCGCTCGGCGACCTGGCCGCCGGCATCTCGCTGGTGGCCGGCGCCTTCGCGCTGCTGGTCTTCGCGTTGCTGGCCGCCGCCCTGCTGATGCGCTGGCAACGCCATCACGCCGCCGTTCACGAGGACCTGCAGCACCCGGTGCGCCACGCCTTCTTCGCCGCCATCCCGATCTCGGCGCTGCTGCTGATCTCGCTGGCCGTCGCGCATTTCGGGCCGGGCGTGCCGGGGCTGGGCGCGCTGTGGCTGGTCGCCTCGGTGGCGCAGTTCGGCGTCACGCTGTGGGTGCTGTCGCGCTGGCTGCGCGCCACGGCCGCCGCCGGCCCCTCGGCCTGGAACTGGGGCGGCATCACGCCGGCGCTGTTCATTCCCATCGTCGGCAACGTGCTCGCCCCGCTGGCCGGCATGCCGCTGGGCTACGGTGCCTGGGCCGCCGCGCAGTTCGGTCTGGGCTTGCTGTTCTGGCCGGTGGTGATGGTGCTGGTCTTCGTGCGCTTCGGCCAGGCCGGCATGCTGCCGGAGCGGCTGCTGCCCACGCTGTTCATCTTCGTCGCGCCGCCAGCGGTGATCGGTGTCGCGGCGCTGCAGTTCGGCGCCCCCGCGCCACTGGCCTGGATGATGTGGGGCATGGCGCTGTTCCTGGCGCTGTGGGCGGCCACGCTGACGCGGCGCATCACCGAGCAGCCCTTCGGCATCCCGCACTGGGGCATGAGCTTCCCGCTGGCCGCGCTGGCGGTGCTGAGCCTGCGCCTGGCCGACACGCCGGAGGGCCGCTGGCTCGCCGTGCCGGCGATCGCGCTGCTCGCGCTGGCCTCGCTGCTGATCCTCGGCCTGAGCCTGGCCACGCTGCGCGGCCTGCGCGCCGGCACGCTGCTGGTGCCCGAAGGGCCACCCGTCATTCCCATCAAGCCCCAGGTGGCCGCTGCGTGAGCGGCGCGGCTAAAGCACAATGGCAACGCATCAACCGACTCCAGCCGAGGGCGCCCGCGCCCCGGACGCCTGCACCATGTCCGTCCTGAACGACGAGAAGTCCCGCACCGACCTGCTCAACCGCCTCAAGCGTGCCGAGGGCCAGCTGCGCGGCATCCAGCGCATGATCGAGGAAGGCGAGGAGTGCCTGGCGATCGCCGGGCAGATGTCCGCGGTGCGCAAGGCGCTGGACAGCGCCTATGTGCGCATGACCGTGTGTTTCATGGAGCAGGAGCTGTCGGCCCGCCTGGGCGACAAGCCCGCGGCGCGCGCCGACCTCGGCCACATGCTCGACAACGTCGAGACCCTGCTGGGCAAGATACGGTAACGACTCCCTGTTGCGGGTGTGGTTTCGCGTGGCTAGATTGCGGGCACGGCCACCCGCGCCGCACACCAAGGAGTCCCCCATGAAGCTCGCTCTCGCCACCCTCGTGCTCGCCCTCGGCTCTGCCTCGGCCTTCGCCTACCACTGCCCCGTGGACATGAAGGAGATCGACGCCAAGCTCGCCACCAACCCGAAGCTCAGCGATGCCGACGCCGCCAAGGTCAAGCAGCTGCGCGCCGATGGCGAGGCCGCGCACAAGGCCGGCAAGCATGACGACTCGGTGAAGATGCTCGGCGAGGCCAAGAAGCTCCTCGGCATCTGATCCGGGCGCCCCGGCTAGCATGCCGGGATGAGCGCCTACCCCCACCTCCTCGCCCCGCTGGACCTCGGCTTCACCACGCTGCCCAACCGCGTGCTGATGGGCAGCATGCACACCGGGCTGGAAGACGGCCGCAAGCATTTCCCGGCGATGGCCGCGTTCTTCGCCGAACGCGCCCGTGGCGGCGTCGGGCTGATGGTCACCGGCGGCTTCGCGCCCAACATCGAGGGCTGGGCCAAACCCTTCGCCGGCACCTTGGCCACGTCGGGCGCCGCACGCCGCCACAGGCTGGTCACCGACGCGGTGCATGCCGAGGGCGGCAAGATCGCGCTGCAGATCCTGCACACCGGACGCTACGGCTACCACCCGCTGTGCGTGGCGCCCTCGCGCATCCAGAGCCCGATCTCGCCGTTCACGCCGCGCGCGCTGTCGGTGCGCGGCATCGAGCGGCAGATCCGCGCCTTCGTGCGCTGCGCCAGGCTGGCCCGCGAGGCCGGCTACGACGGCGTGGAGGTGATGGGCAGCGAGGGCTACTTCATCAACCAGTTCCTCGTCACCCACACCAACCAGCGCACGGACGGCTGGGGCGGCGCCTACGAGAACCGCATGCGGCTGCCGGTGGAGATCGTTCAGCGCGTGCGCGAGGCGGTGGGACCGGATTTCATCCTCATCTACCGCCTGTCGATGCTCGACCTGATCCCCGACGGCAGCAGCTGGGGCGAGGCGGTGACGCTGGCCAAGGCGGTGACCGCGGCGGGGGCCACGATCATCAACACGGGCATCGGCTGGCACGAGGCGCGCATCCCGACCATCGCCACCAGCGTGCCGCGCGGCGCCTTCGCCTGGGTGACGAAGAAGATGCGCGAGGAGCTGCGCGCCGCAGGCCTCACGATCCCGCTGGTCACCAGCAACCGCATCAACATGCCCGAGGTCGGCGAGCAGATCCTGGCCGACGGCTGCGCCGACATGGTCAGCCTGGCGCGGCCGCTGCTGGCCGACCCCGACTTCGTCGCCAAGGCGAAGGCCGGGCGCAGCGGCGACATCAACACCTGCATCGCCTGCAACCAGGCCTGCCTGGACCACACCTTCCAGCTGAAGATCGCCAGCTGCCTCGTCAACCCGCGTGCCGGCCACGAGACCGAGCTGGTCCTGCAGCGCACGCCGGCGAAGAAGCGTTTCGCCGTGGTCGGCGCCGGGCCCGCCGGCCTGGCCGCATCGACGACGCTGGCCGAGCGCGGCCACGAGGTCCACCTGTTCGACGCCGCGGCGCAGATCGGCGGCCAGTTCAATATGGCCAAGCGCATCCCGGGCAAGGAGGAGTTCAGCGAGACGCTGCGCTACTTCGGCCGCCGGCTCGAGCAGACCGGCGTGACGCTGCACCTGAACACCCGCGCGACCGCGGACGCGCTGATCGCGCAGAAGTTCGACGCCGTGCTGCTGGCCACCGGCGTGGTCGCCCGCGACCCGAAGATCCCCGGCCAGGACGGGCCCAACGTGCTCAGCTACATCGACGTGCTGCTGCATGGCCGGCCGGTGGGCGAGCGTGTCGCGGTGGTCGGCGCCGGCGGCATCGGTTTCGACGTGGCCGAGTTCCTCGTCACGCCGGCCGGCCATTCGCCCACGCTGAACCTGCCCGAGTGGCTGGCCGAATGGGGCGTGGCCGACCCGGCCACGGTGCGCGGCGGCGTCGTGCGCGCGCAGCCGACCGCGCCGGCGAGGAAGGTCACGCTGCTGCAGCGCAAGGCCGGCAAGCTGGGCAAGGGGCTGGGCAAGACCACCGGCTGGATCCACCGCGCCGCGCTGCAGATGAAGCAGGTGGAGATGCTCGGCGGCGTGAACTACGAGCGCATCGGGCCGCAGGGCCTGTTCGTCACCTACGGCGAGAAGCGCCAGGACGGGCAGCTGATCGAGTGCGACACCGTCGTGCTGTGCGCCGGCCAGGAGCCGCTGCGCGAGCTGGAGGCACCGCTGCGCGCCGCCGGCATGGCGGTGCACCTGATCGGCGGCGCCCACGAGGCCTCGGAGCTCGACGCCAAGCGCGCCATCGACCAGGGCACGCGGCTGGCCGCGTCACTCTGAGGCGGCCAGGGGCAGCTTCATGATCCAGAAATCGGCGCCTCGCTGCAGGTGCTTGACGGCGCCCAGGCGTTCGTAGAAGCCCGGCCCGTCGGTGCCGAACCAGAGCTGCTCGAAACCCAGTCGCGCCGCCTGCCGGGCCATCGCCTTCACCAGCATCGAGCCGATGCCCTGCCCGCGCCGCCCGGGCACCACCACCATCGCGGCGAGCCAGGGATGGAGCTCGGGCAGGCTGTCGTCGTCGTTGTCGATCAGGTGCACGCAGCCCAGCGGCGTGTCGTCGTCCAGCGCGATCAGGCTGACCAGCACGCGGCCCGGCCGCGCGCGGCCACCGAAGGCCTCGGCCAGATCGGCCTGCGTCATGCCGCCGGCGACATCGGCCCAGAACTCGCGCCAGACCAGGCCGGCGACGAACTCGACATGCTGCGGGTGGCGCAGCAGCGGCTCGACGATCACGGCCATCTGCGCCCCCCGCGGCACGCGCGATCAGGTCGCGGGCTTGTCCGACAGCGCCTTCATGTTGTCCTTGAGCTCCTGGCTCATCGGCGCCTGCAGGTTGATGCCCTTCGGCGGGATCGGCGACTCGAACCACTTCTTGTAGAGCTTCTCGAACTCGCCGCTCTTCATCAGGCCCGCCAGCGTGTCGTCGACCAGCTTCTTGAACGACGGGTCGTCGCGGCGCAGCATGATCGCGTAGGGGTCGACCTGGATCGCATCGCCCACCACCGCGAGTTCGGCCGGGTTCTGCGAGCTGGCCTTCAGGCCGTAGAGCAGGATGTCGTCCATCGCGAAGGCGACGGCGCGGCCGGTCTGCACCATCAGCGCCGACTCGGCGTGGTCCTTGGCGCCGAGCAGGTCGATGCCGAGCTTCTGCTCCTCGTTGAGGTTGCGGATGATCTTGAAGTTGGTCGTGCCGGTGGTCGACACCACCTGCTTGCCCTTCAGGTCGTTCAGCGATTTCACCGGCGTGCCGGCCTTCACCAGGAAGCGCGTGCCGGTGTAGAAATAGTTGGTGGCGAAGGCGACCTGCTTGGCGCGCTCGCTGTTGTTGGTGGTCGAGCCGCACTCGATGTCGATGGTGCCGTTGACCAGCAGCGGGATGCGATTGGCCGAGGTCACCGCCTGGGTGTTGACCTTCAGGTCGGTGCGGCCGGTGGCCTTCTTGACCTCGTCGACGATCTTGCCGCAGATCTCCCAGCCGAAGCCCACGGGCTGGGCCTTGTCGTCGAGGTAGCTGAACGGGATCGACGACTCGCGGTAGGCCACGGTGATGGCGCCGCTGGCCTTGGCCTTGTCGAGCGTGGACTGGGCCTGCGCGGCCAGCGGCAGGGCGCAGGCGGCGGCGAGGGTGGCGAGAGCGAAGTTGCGCATGGGCTTGGATCCTTTGTGCAGGAGGGTTTCGGCAGCCGGTCGCCGCCGCAAGAACCATGCTAGCCGGCCGCGCCGGTTTGTCACTCGGTGACTTTCACACCCTTCCAGAAGGCGACCCGGCCCTTGATCTCGCGGGCCGCCTCGCTGGGCTCGGGGTAGTACCAGACGGCGTCCGGGTTGACGTCGCCGTCGACGAACAGGCTGTAGTAGTGCGCCTGGCCCTTCCAGGGGCAGCTCGTGCGGTGGTTGCTGAAGCTGACGTACTCGCGCTTCAGGCTCGCCTCGGGGAAGTAGTGGTTGCCTTCCACCACCACGGTGTCGTCGCTCTCGGCGATCACGACGCCGTTCCAGGTTGCTTTCATGCCGTCTCCTTGTGAAGCCTCAAGCGTAGCGTGACAGCGCGCTCTTCAGGCGCTGGGCGATCGCCGCGGCCAGGGCCTTGTCGCCCGCCACCGTCACGCTGTCGCCGTGGCGCAGGATGTCCATCGTCAGCTCGGTGGCGTCGGCGTAGGGCACCTGCAGCTCGTAGCGGCCATCGGGCAGATGGCGCGCCTTCTGCTGCGGGTGCCATTCCTCGCTGGCCACCCACTGCGCCGCGTCGGCGTCGAACAGCAGCGTGGCCCACTTGACCTTGGCGTCGCCGCCGCCGTAGATGCCGTAACCCGCGTCCAGCGCCGCCTCGAGCTCGCGCACCGGCACGTTCTTCGCCCTGGCCTCGAGCAGCTTCGCCTCGCGCACGGCGTCGAGCGCGAAACGGCGCAGGCCCTCGCTGGCATGGCACCAGGCGTCCAGGTACCAGGTGCCGCGGTAGTGCACCAGGCGCTGCGGCGACACCTCGCGCTCGCTCTCGCGCCGGTCGCTGCGCTTGAAGTAGCGCAGCCAGGCGCGCCGGCGCTGCACCAGCGCGCTGCCGAGCAGCTCGAACCAGCGGCTGGGCACGCGCCGCCGCGCCGTGCCGATCACCTTGATGCGGCGCATCAGCTCGCGCGACTCGGCCGCGTCGGCGCCGAGCATGCCCTGCAGGCGCTCGAGCATGGGCTGCAGGTGGCGCGACAGCACGCCGTCGTCGTCGAGCCCGGCGAGCAGCTGGTGCATGGTCAGCAGCGCGTGGATCTCGTTCTCGCTGAACCACATGCCCGGCAGCTCGTGGCGCTCGCCGCGCGCGGCGGCCGCATCGAAGCGGTAGCCGTTGTCGAAGGCGTCGTAGACGATCGGCGCATTCAGCCGGTCGCGCAGGTACTGCAGGTCGCGCTTGAGCGTGGCCGGCGACACGTCGAGTTCCTCGCGCAGCGCGGCGAAGCTGACGCTGCCGCGGCTGCGCAGCAGCAACTCGATCTTGTAGAAGCGTTCGGTGCGGTCCATGCGTCGGTCTAAAGGGTGGGTGGCTCACCCGGTGAGCCAGGGCGTGCGAGCTTACCCCGAGTTCAGGGTGCGCCGGTGGCTCACGTCTTGAGCCACCTGGCCGGAACACTGCCTTCCATGCCGCAGCCCGCGGCGCCACTGCGAGAACCGCCATGACCACCGAATTCACCCACGACCTGCCCCTGGGCAGCACGCTGACCGCGCACGAGCACATCGGCTTCGAGCTCGGCTGGGACTACGCCCACCACGGCCTGACCCCGCCGGCGCCCTACGACCAGGAGCCCTCCAGCCTGCGCCACGGCCTGCTCGCCGGCCGGGCCGCCTTCGGCACGCGCACGCTGCTGGCCACGCGACACGTGCGCAAGTGGCTGCAATTGCGCCTGCACGCCTGGCTGCGCGGGCGCAGCGTCGAGCTGGTGCAGGTCACGCCGAACCACCTGCAGCAGATCGAGGTGAGCCACTGCCCGATCACGCGGGTGGCGCTGTCCACCGCCACGCTGGAATCCACCGACGCCTCCGTCGACCGGGTGCGCAACGACGCCGGCTACGCCGCAGGCAACCTGGCGGTGATGAGCACCAAGGCCAACCACGCCAAGGCGGCGCACGGCTTCCGCGAGGCGCTGCGGATCGTGCGCGACATGGAGGCCGCCAACAGCGCCGGCGAAGGCGGCCTGACCGTGGCGCAATGGGCGCGCGTGGCGGTGCTGTGCAGCTTCGTCGAGCCGCTGTCGCACGAGGAGGCTTCCGCGCTGCCGCTGCTGGTGCTGCCGCCGAACCGCCTGCGCCTGTTCAACCCCATCCAGGCGCTGCAGGCCTTCGTCAGCCGCCAGCTGCTGACAGAAGGCTGGAGCCAGCGCATCGCCCGCTTCGAGGTGCTGCTGCCCGGCAAGCCCGCGCGGCGCGCGTTCCAGATGTTCTTCCACGCCCTGCTGCCACGCGTGCTGGAGGCCGGCCGCACCGACGAGCCCCAGCGCGCGCGCTGGGCAGTGGAAGACGCCTGGCGCAATCCGCTGGTGATGAAGCGCTGGACGGCCTTCGCCCGGCTGGTCACGCCGGCGCAGTGCGAGGCCGTGCTGGCCCGTGCCGCCGCCCGCCACCTGGGCACCCAGCGCATCGCCCAGATCGCCACCGCCCAGGCCACCGAGGGCTGGAACCTGGCGTCCCGTGGCTACGTGCCGCACGCGGTGCTGATGCGCCGGGTCAGCGCCCCGCCACGGCAGGCCAGCCTGCCTCTCTGAGAATCATGTGAGCGCCCACCCCTGCTGACACGACGTTGTCAGCAGGGTTCTGTCAGCATGGCGGCCTTGCCCACCTGTCAGGGTCAACCCGATGTCCATGCTGACCACTCGGTCATTAAGCCCTCAAGTAAATCGGTCGTTTGATTTACTTGCTAGCATCCCGGCCATGATCGAGATCAACCCCGCCCGCCCCCGCGCGCCGCGCAGCGACGGTGAACAGTCGCGCGAACGCCTGCTGCATGCCGCACTCGCACTGTTCGCGCAGCAGGGCTTCGCCAAGACTTCGACACGCGAGATCGCCGAAGCCGCCGGCACCAACCTGGCGGCCATCAAGTACTACTTCGGCGACAAGGCCGGGCTGTACCGCGCGGTGTTCTTCGAGCTGCAGTCGGCGCCGGAAGAAGAGATCGAGCGCTTCGGCGGTGCGCAGCTCAGCCTGCGCGACGCGCTGCGCGGCCTGTACATCGGCCTGATCGAGCCGCTCAAGCAGGGTGAGCTGACCACGCTGTGCATGAAGCTGCACATGCGCGAGATGCTCGAGCCCACGGGCCTGTGGGCCGAGGAAATCGACAAGGGCATCCGGCCGATGCACGAGGCGCTGGTCGAGGTGCTGTGCCGGCATGTGGGCGTCGCGCGTCCCGACGACGAGATCCAGCGCCTGGCGGTCTGCGTGGCCGCGCTCGGCGTGCACCTGCACGTGGGACGCGACGTCACCGACGCGCTGGCGCCGAACCTGAACGCCACGCCCGACGCGCTGGACCGCTGGCTCGAACGGCTGGTGATGTACGCCGAGGCCATGGTCGCAGCCGAGGTGCAGCGGCGCCGAAGCACCGGCTGATCGCGCCGGATTCGACAGGGAGAACCAACAACATGAACGAACCGACTCCACCGACCTTCCGCCGAGGCGCCGCAGCCGCGACGCTGCTGGCGGCCCTCGCACTGTCCGGCTGCGCCAGCTTGGCGCCGGCGACGACACCCTCCGCGCCGCCCGCCCCGGCTACGCAGTGGCAGGCCCCGCTGCCGCCGGCCGACCCCGCCGCCGATCTGAAGCGCTGGTGGCAGCAGTTCAACGACCCGCTGCTCGCCCAGCTGATCGAATCGGCGCAGACCGCCAGCCCGACCATCGCCTCGGCGCGCGCGCGCATCGAGCAGGCGCGTGCCGCCCGCGTGGCCGGCGGCGCCGCCCTCGGCCCGACGCTGGACGCCAGCGCCAGCGCCTCGCGCGGCCGCTTCGACCTCGCCACCCCGGTGGCCACCACGGCCGGCGCAGGACTGCAGGCCGCCTGGGAGATCGACCTGTTCGG
>CAZVLY010000031.1:11292-23094 GCA_964628175.1 uncultured Piscinibacter sp.
TGGGTTTCGATGGCGAGCATGGTGTGGCCCCTTGCCTGGGTGCGAGCGGTGCGGGTTGGCAGCCGCTCCGCCATCTGTGCGTGGGATTGGCGCGGATTGGCCAATCGCGGGGCAACGGCCACCAAGGCGGGGGCCGGACAGCAGGCCGGCTGGGAGATCGACCTCTTCGGCGGCAGCCGCGCCGGCCGCGACGCCGCGCAGGCGCGCCTGGACGGCGCGCAGGCCCTCTGGCACGACGCGCGCATCTCGGTGGCCGCCGAGACAGCCTCGAGTTACCTCGCCCTGCGCGCCTGCGAAGCGCAGCTGGCGCAGACCGAGTTCGACGCGGCGTCGCGCGCCGAGACCGCCCGCCTGACCGAGCTGGCCGCCAAGGCCGGCTTCCAGGCCCCGGCCAGTGCCGACCTGGCACGCGCCAGCGCGGCTCAAGGCAACGCCACGCTCACCCAGCAGCGGGCCGCCTGCGACCTGGCAGTGAAATCGCTGGTCGCGATGACCGCGCTGGCCGAGCCCGAGCTGCGTACCCAGCTGCAGGCGGGCCGCGCGTTGCTGCCGCAGCCGGCGCAGATCGGCGTCGCCCAGGTGCCGGCGCAGGTGCTGGCGCAGCGCCCCGACCTCGCCAATGCCGAGCGTGAACTGGCGGCTGCCGCCGCCGACACGGTGCAGGCCCGCGCCCAGCGTTACCCGCGCATCGCCCTGGCCGGCAACATCACGCCCTCGCGCTTCGAGTCCGGCGGCGTCAGCACCAGCGGCACGCTGTGGAGCATCGGCCCGGTCAGCGTGAGCCTGCCGATCTTCGACGGCGGCGTGCGCCGCGCCAACGCCGACGCAGCGCAGGCGCGCTACGACGCCGCCGCAGTGAACTACGCCGCCAGCCTGCGCACTGCCGTGCGCGAAGTCGAATCGGCGCTGGTCGCGCTGCAGAGCACCGCCGGCCGCGGCGACGATGCGCGCACCGCGGCCGAGGGCTTCGAGCGTTCCTACCGCGCGGTCGAATCCCGCTACAAGGGCGGGCTGGCCAGCCTGTTCGAGCTGGAAGACGCACGCCGCACCGCGGTGGCCGCGCAGTCGGCGCTGATCGAGCTGCAGCGAGAACGCGTCGCCGCCTGGATCTCGCTGTACCGCGCCCTCGGCGGCGGCTGGTCCGCCACGGATCCGGTCCAGGCCGAGACCGCCCCGAATCCCCGCAGCTGACTCACCCCCTGAACACCCGCCCACGGCCCACAAGGCCCGCGGCGACACCGAGATGAATCACATGCCCACCTCGACCCGACTCCTCCTCGTCGCCACGCCGATCGCCGTGGCCCTGGCCGCCGTGCTGGTCACCGTCAGCGTGTACGCCGCCGACAAGCCCGCCGCCTCCGCACCGGTCAAGCCGGCGCTGACCGTCACCGTGACCACGCCGCAGAGCTCCAGCGTGCCGGTGAAGATCAATGCCAACGGCAACATCACCGCCTGGCAGGAAGCCAGCGTCGGCACCGAGGCCAACGGCCTGCGGCTGGCCGAGGTGCGCGTGAACGTCGGCGACGTGGTCAAGCGCGGTCAGGTGCTCGCCACCTTCGCCGCCGACACCATGGCCGCCGAGCTGGCGCAGATCCGCGCCGCCGTCGCCGAGGCCGAGGCCACGCTGGCCGAGGCCGCCGCCAACGCACAGCGCGCCCGCGAGCTGCAGACCACCGGCGCGCTGTCGGCGCAGCAGATCAACCAGTACCTCACCGCCGAGCGCACCGCGCAGGCGCGGCTGGAAGCGCAACGCGCCGCCGCGAAGACGCAGCAGCTGCGCCTGGCGCAGACGCAGGTGCTGGCACCCGACAACGGCATCATCTCGGCCCGCAGCGCCACCGTCGGCGCGGTGCTGCCGGCCGGCCAGGAGCTGTTCCGCCTGATCCGCGGCGGCCGGCTCGAGTGGCGCGCCGAAGTGCCGGCGGCCGATCTCGTGCAGCTCAAGGCCGGCACGCCGGCCAGCGTCACGCCGGCGGGCGGCAGCGCCATCGTCGGCAAGATCCGCATGGTCGCGCCCACGGTCGACCCGGCCACGCGCAACGGCATCGTCTACGTCGACCTGCCGCAGCCCGGCTCGGCGCGCGCCGGCATGTTCGCCCGCGGCGAGTTCGAGATCGGCAACGCGCAGGGCCTGTCGCTGCCGCAGAGCGCCGTGGTGCTGCGCGACGGCTTCAGCTACGTGCTGCGCGTCGGCCCCGACGCCAAGGTCGCGCAGACCAAGGTGACGGTGGGCCGGCGCTGGGCCGACCGCATCGAGATCACCGGCGGGCTGGACAAGAACGCACGCGTGGTCGCCGCGGGCGGCGGTTTCCTCGGCGACGGCGACACCGTGCGCGTGGTCGAGGCGTCCCCGGCCGCGGTGCCGGCGCAGAAGACCGCGTCGAAGTAAGGAGCCGAGCATGGCGATCAACGTTTCCTCCTGGTCGATCCGCAACCCGACGCCGTCGATCCTGCTGTTCGTGATGCTCACGCTCGCGGGCCTGCTGGGCTTCCGGGCGATGAAGGTGCAGAACTTCCCGGACATCGACCTGCCCATGGTCACCGTCACCGCCTCGCTGCCCGGCGCCTCGCCGGGGCAGCTCGAGACCGAGGTAGTGCGCAAGATCGAGAACTCGCTGGCCACGGTGCAGGGCCTCAAGCACATGTACGCCACCATCCAGGACGGCACGGCCACGCTGACGGCCGAATTCCGCCTGGAGAAGTCCACGCAGGAGGCGGTCGACGACGTGCGCGACGCCGTCTCGCGCGTGCGCTCCGACCTGCCCGCCGACCTGCGCGACCCGGTGATCAAGAAGGTCGATCTCGCCGGCACGCCCATCCTCACCTACACCGTCGCCTCGCAGAAGATGGACGACGAGGCGCTGTCCTGGTTCGTCGACAACCAGGTCACCAAGGCCATGCTGTCGGTGCGCGGCGTGGGCGCCGTGTCGCGCGTGGGCGGCGTCTCGCGCGAGGTGCGTGTCGAGCTCGACCCGGCGCGGCTGCTGGCGCTGAACGCCACCGCCGCCGACATCTCGCGCCAGCTGCGCCAGGTGCAGCAGGAGGCTTCGGGCGGCCGCACCGACCTGGGCGGCGCCGAGCAGTCGGTGCGCACCATCGCCACCGTGCAGTCGGCCGAAGAACTGGCCGCGATGGAAGTCGCGCTGTCCGACGGTCGGCGCATCCGCCTCGACCAGGTCGCGAAAGTGCACGACACCGTCGCCGAGCCGCGCTCGGCAGCGCTGCTCAACGGCAAGCCTGTGGTCGGCTTCGAGATCGTGCGCTCGCGCGGCGCCAGCGAAATCGAGGTGACGCGCGACGTGCGCGCGACGCTGGACAAGCTCAAGGCCGAGCACGCCGACATCACCATCACCGAGGCCTTCAACTTCGTCGACCCCGTCGAGGAAAACTTCGACGGCTCGATGAAGCTGCTCTACGAAGGCGCGGCACTGGCGGTGCTGGTGGTGTGGCTGTTCCTGCGCGACTGGCGCGCCACCTTCGTGTCGGCGGTGGCGCTGCCGCTGTCGGCGATCCCGACCTTCTTCGTGATGCACCTGATGGGCTTCACCATCAACGTGGTGACGCTGCTGTCGCTGTCGCTGGTGGTCGGCATCCTGGTCGACGACGCCATCGTCGAGATCGAGAACATCATGCGCCACCTGCGCATGGGCAAGACGCCTTACCAGGCCGCGATGGAGGCGGCCGACGAGATCGGCCTGGCGGTGATCGCCACCACCTTCACGCTGATCGCGGTGTTCCTGCCCACCGCCTTCATGGCCGGCGTGCCGGGCAAGTTCTTCGTGCAGTTCGGCTGGACGGCGGCGATCGCGGTGTTCTTCTCGCTCGTCGTCGCCCGCATGCTCACGCCGATGATGGCCGCCTACATCCTCAAGGCGCCCAAGCACGAGGAGCGCGAGCCGCGCTGGCTGTCCATCTACATGGGCTGGGCGAAGTGGTGCCTGAAGCACCGCTTGATGACGCTGGCCGGTGCCGCCGTGTTCTTCTTCGGCTCCTTCGCGCTGGTGCCGCTGCTGGCCACCGGCTTCATCCCGCCGGACGACCTGTCGCAGACGCAGGTCACGGTGACGCTGCCGCCGGGCAGCACGCTGAAGGAAACCTACGCCGCGGCCGAGCAGGCGCGCGAACTCGTGCAGAAGAACCCGCACGTCAAGCTCGTCTACACCGCCATCGGCGGCGGCGCGGCCGGATCCGACCCCTTCGCCGGCGGCGGCCTGCCCGAGGTGCGCAAGGCGGTGCTGACGATCAACATGACACACCGCAACGACCGCCCGGGCATCTCCAAGCAGGACCTGGAGTCGCAGCTGCGCGAGGCCGTCGCCGTGCTGCCGGGCGCGCGCGTCAAGGTGGGCCTGGGCGCGTCGAGCGAGAAGTACGTGCTGGTGCTTGCCGGCGAGGACGGCCGGGCCCTGGGCGAACACGCCGCCAAGGTGGAGCGCGAGCTGCGCAGCATCCCCGGAATCGGCGCGGTGACGTCCACCGCCAGCCTGGTGCGCCCCGAGCTGATCGTGCGGCCCGACTTCGCGCGCGCCGCGGATCTCGGCGTGACCTCCTCGGCCATCGCCGACACGCTGCGCATCGCCACCAACGGCGACTACGACCAGGGCCTGGCCAAGCTCAACCTCAGCCAGCGCCAGGTGCAGGTGGTGGTCAAGCTGGCCGACGAGGCGCGCGGCGACCTCGACCTGCTGTCGCGCCTGCCGGTGCCCGGCGCGCGCGGCCCGGTGCCGCTGTCCAACGTGGCGACGCTGGCGATCGACTCCGGCCCGGCCGAGATCGCCCGCTACGACCGGCTGCGCAACGTGAACTTCGAGATCGAGCTGAACGGCCAGCCGCTGGGCGAGGTCGAGAAGCGCGCCTTCGAGCTCGACAGCCTGAAGAAGCTGCCGCCGGGCGTGATCACCACCTCGGTGGGCGACGCCGAGGCCATGGGCGAGCTGTTCGACAGTTTCGGCCTGGCGATGGCCACCGGCATCCTGTGCATCTACATCGTGCTGGTGCTGCTGTTCAAGGACTTCGTTCAGCCGGTGACCATCCTCGCCGCGCTGGTGCTGTCGGTGCCGGGCGCCTTCCTCGCGCTGTTCCTCACCGGCACGGCGCTGTCGATGCCGTCGATGATCGGCCTGATCATGCTGATGGGCATCGCGACGAAGAACTCGATCCTGCTCATCGACTACGTGATCCTGGCGCGCCGCGACCACGGCCTGAACCGCTGGGACGCGCTGCTCGACGCCTGCCGCAAGCGCGCGCGGCCGATCGTCATGACCACCATCGCGATGGGCGCGGGCATGATGCCCATCGCGCTGGGCCTGGGCGTGGACCCGAGCTTCCGCTCGCCGATGGCCATCGTCGTGATCGGTGGCCTGATCACCAGCACCTTCCTGAGCCTGCTTGTCATCCCGGTGGTCTTCACCTTCGTTGACGACGTGGTGCAGTGGGTCGGCCGGCACGCCCACCGCCACCGCACCGCCGCCGACACCCCGGCGCCGACCGGGGCCGGCGGAACTTCGCCCGGCCCGGCGGATCGTCATTGAGCCTTTGCCCACGTCTGCACGAGAACCGACATGCCGCCGATCCGTACCCTCACTGCCCTGTGCCTCACGGCCGCCTTGGCCGCACCGGCGGCACGCGCCGACAGCCCGATCCCCGCGGCGGCCGCCTCGGCCCCGGCCGAGATGCCGGGCGCGCCCTTCAGCACGATGGACTTCGACTGGCGCGACGAATCGCGCGCCCGCTCGGTACCCGTGCGCCTGTACCTGCCCGACGGCGCCGCGGCCGGCAAGCCGGTGCCGCTGGTGGTGTTCTCGCATGGCATCGGCGGCTCGCGCATGGGCTACAGCTACCTCGGCCGCTACTGGGCCAGCCAGGGCTACGCCAGCCTGCACCTGCAGCACGTGGGCAGCGACCGCAATCTGTGGGTCGGCAACCCCTTCGGCCTGGTCGGCCGGCTGCACGACGCCGCGCAGGACAAGGAGGCCATCGCCCGCGTGCTCGACCTGCGCTTCGCGCTCGACCAGCTGCTCGCCGGCCCGCTGGCCGCGCGCCTGGACGCCAACCGCATCGTCGCCGCGGGTCATTCCTACGGCGCCAACACCACGCTGCTGGCGGCCGGCGCGCAGGTCGAACGCGCCGGCCAGAAGCTGGACTTCCGCGACCCGCGCATCAAGGCGGCGATCATCCTGTCGGCACCGCCCTTCTACGGCGAGACCGACCCGTCGAAGATCCTCGCCGGCATCACCGTGCCCACGCTGCACGTGACCTGCACCGAGGACATCATCCGCATCCCCGGCTACTACTCGGGAGCGACCGACCGCGTGGCGGTGTTCGACGCCACCGGCAGCCCGCGCAAGGCGCTGGCGGTGTTTTCCGGCGGCTCGCACAGCATGTTCACCGACCGCAGCGGCACCGGAGGCATGGCGCTGAACCCGAAGGTCAAGGAGGCGACCCGCGCGCTGTCGCTGGCCTTCCTGAAGGACGTGTTCGACGGCGAGGACGCTGCGCTTCGTCAATGGCCGGCGCAGTTCGCCGGCATCGTGGCGCGCTACACGCGGCTCGGCCTGTAAGCTGGCGCGGGTGAAGACCCGCGACGCGCTACTCGACGAGCACCACGTCCTGGTGGACGCGCTGCAGCGTTCGCTGGGCGCGGACACCGAACGCATCGAGACGCACATCTCGACACTGCTGCTGGCCGGCGGCTTCGCCTACAAGCTGCGCAAGCCGCTGGCGCTGGGCTTCCTGGACTTCTCCACGGCGCAGCGGCGCCGCATCGACTGCGAGGAGGAGCTGCGCCTGAACCGCCGCACCGCGCCGCAGCTCTACCTGGACGTGCTGCCGGTGTTCGGCCCCGCCGCGCAGGCGCGCGTCGGCCACGCCGGCGGGCCGGGCGAACCGATCGACTGGCTGCTGCGCATGCGCCGCTTCGACAACGACGGCCTGCTAGACCGCCTGGCCGAGCGCGGCGCGTTGAGCGACGCAGGGGTCGACGCCTTGGCCCAACGCGTGGCGGCGTTCCACGAGGCGCTGCCCGCCTCGCCCGCGGCCTACGGCGATCCGCAGGCCGTGCGGGGCTGGGCCCTGGCCAACTTCGACGCGCTCGGCCCCGAGGCGCCGGCCGCGCTGCGCGAGTGGACCGAATGCGAGTTCGGGCGCGTTGCACCGCTGCTCGAACTGCGCCGCGCGCAAGGCTTCGTGCGCGAGGGCCACGGCGACCTGCACCTGGGCAACATCGTGCTCGTCGACGGCGAGCCGCTGCCCTTCGACGGCATCGAGTTCAATGCCGCGCTGCGCCACACCGACACGATGGCCGACCTGGCCTTCCCCTTCATGGACCTGTGGCGCCATGGCCTGCCGCGGCAGGCCTGGCGCTTCGCCAGCGCCTATGCCGAGCGGACCGGTGACTACGGCGGCCTGGCGCTGCTGCCCTTCTTCGCCGTCTACCGCGCGCTGGTGCGGGCGCAGGTGGCGGCGCTGCGCCTCGGTCAGACCGGCGACGAGGCGGCGCGCGCAGCGGCCCGCGCGGCCCTGGCGCGCGACCTGCGCGTCGCCGGCGAGCTGTCGCAGCTGCGGCAGGCGACGCCGAGCCTGGTGCTGAGCTGCGGCCTCTCGGGCTCGGGCAAGAGCACGGTGGCGCTGGCGCTGCTGCAGGCGCTGGGCGCCGTGCGCATCCGCTCGGACGTGGAACGCAAGCGCCTGGCCGGCGTCGCCAGCACCGCGCGGCCGACGCCAGCCCAGGCGCAGCAGCTCTACGGCCCGGCGATGAACACGCGCACCTACGCGCGGCTGCAGTCGCTCGCCCAGGCGTTGCTGCGCGCCGGCCTGAACGTGATCGTCGACGCCGCCGCGCTGCGCCGCCACGAGCGCGACGAACTGCGGGCGCTGGCCGCGGCCGAAGGCGCACGCTTCGTGCTGGTCGAGTGCACCGCGCCCGAGGCCGTGCTGCGCGAGCGCATCGCGCGGCGCCTGGCCGCGGACCGCGATGCCTCGGACGCCACGCTCGCGGTGCTGGACTTCCAGCTGTCGGTGCGCGAGCCCGCCGCCGCCGCCGAGGCCGCGGTGACGCTGGACACCGACACCGATGTCGCCGGGCTCGCGCGCCGCTGCGAGGCGCTGGCGACCACCCTGCGGGCGCCGTCGCAGCCTTTGGAGTGCCGCCCCTGATGGCGGACCGGCGCCCTTGATCCGCGCGACCGGGCGCCCATGTGCGTGGCAGGAGATCGTCGTCATGCCCCCCAGCACCCGCCCCGCCGCCGTCGCAGGCCAGTTCTATCCCGCTACCGCCACCGCGTTGCGCGAGGCCGTGGTGTCGGCCCTCGACGCCGCCGGCACGCAGGCGTCGGTCGCCGTGCCGAAGATGCTGCTCGTGCCGCATGCCGGCTACGTCTACTCCGGCGCGGTGGCTGCGCACGCCTACGCGGCGCTGGCCCCGGCCCGGCAGCGCATCCGCCGTGTCGTGCTGCTCGGCCCGACGCACCGCGTGGCCCTGCACGGCCTGGCGGCGCCCACGGTGGATGGTTTCGAGACGCCGCTCGGCCGCGTTGCGCTGGATCGCGAGGCACTCGACGCGCTGGCCGACCTGCCCCAGGTGGTGGCCGACGACCGCGCCCATGCCGCCGAACATTCGCTCGAAGTGCAGCTGCCCTTCCTGCAGACGGTGCTCGACCGCTTCACGGTCGTGCCGCTGGCCGTGGGCCGGGCCTCGGCCGCCGAAGTGGCGCAGGTGCTGGAGCGCCTGTGGGGCGGCGACGAGACGCTGATCGTGATCAGCTCCGACCTGTCGCACTACCTGCCCTACGAACAGGCGCAGGCCGTCGACCGCGACACCGTCGACACCATCCTGCGCCTGGATCCGGCGCTCGAGCACGAGCAGGCCTGCGGCGCCACGCCGCTGGCCGGCGCCCTGCTCGCGGCGCGTGCGCACGGCCTGGCGCCGCGGCTGCTCGACCTGCGCAACTCCGGCGACACCGCCGGCGACCGCGCGCGCGTGGTCGGCTACTGCGCGGTGGCCTTCGAGCCGCGCAGCGAGCACGTGCGGCGGCTGGACGACGCCGGGGCGCAGTCCGGGCGCGACACGCTCGGCCCCGCCCTCATCGCCCGCGCCCGCAATGCGATCGCCGAGGCGCTGAACCTGCCCACCGGCCCGGAGCCCGCGCATGCGGCACTGGCCGAGCATGGCGCCACCTTCGTCACGCTGCGCCACGGCGGCCGGCTGCGCGGCTGCATCGGCACGCTCGAGGCACGCCGGCCGCTCGATCACGACGTGCGCATGCACGCGCTGGCGGCGGCCTTCCAGGACGCGCGCTTCGAGGCGCTGCGCGAAGACGAATTCGAGGCGCTCGAGATCGAGGTCTCGCTGATCGAACCGAGCGAGGCGCTGGCGGTGGACAGCGAGGCCGAGGCCTTGCGCGCCCTGCAGCCGGGCCTCGACGGCGTGACCCTCGAATACCGCGGCCAGCGCGCGACCCTCCTGCCGCAGGTGTGGGCGCAGCTCGGCTCGCCGCGGGAGTTCCTCGCGGCGCTCAAGCGCAAGGCCGGCCTGCCGGAAGACTTCTGGGCCGACCAGCTGCGCCTGTGGCGCTACCGCGTGCGCCACTTCGACGAGGTCATCGAGGCATGAGCGCCCGCGAGCCCACGGCCCAGGGCGTCGTGCCGGCCCAGTGGTGGCACCGGCTCGACGACGGCCGCCTGCAGTGCGACCTGTGCCCGCGAGATTGCCGGCTGCACGAGGGCCAGCGCGGCCTGTGCTTCGTGCGGGCCCGCGAGGGCGACACCATGGTGCTGACCACCCATGGCCGCAGCTCGGGTTTCTGCATCGACCCGATCGAGAAGAAGCCGCTGAACCACTTCCATCCCGGCAGCAGCGTGTTCTCCTTCGGCACCGCCGGCTGCAACCTGGCCTGCAAGTTCTGCCAGAACTGGGACATCTCCAAGAGCCGCGAGATGGACCGCCTGATGGACGCCGCTTCGCCCGAGCGCATCGCGCAGGCGGCGCACGAGAGCGGCTGCAGGAGCGTCGCCTTCACCTACAACGACCCGGTCATCTTCGCCGAATACGCGATGGACGCCGCCGACGCCTGCCACGCGCTGGGCGTGCAGACAGTGGCCGTGACGGCCGGCTACATGCACGCCGATCCGCGGCGCGCCTTCTGCGCGAAGATGGACGCCGCCAACGTCGACCTGAAGGGCTTCACCGAGGCCTTCTACTTCCAGCAGACGGGTGCGCATCTCGCGCCGGTGCTCGACACGCTGCAGTACATCGTGCACGAGACGGACTGCTGGCTGGAGATCACCACGCTGCTGATCCCCGGCCAGAACGACGGCAACGCCGAGCTGGAAGCGATGACGCGCTGGGTGATGGAGCATCTGGGACCCGAGGTGCCGCTGCACTTCACCGCCTTCCACCCCGACTACAAGATGACCGACGTGCCGGCCACGCCGCTGGCCACGCTGCAGCGCGCGCGCCGCATCGCGCTGGCCAACGGGCTGCACCATGTCTACACGGGCAACGTGCACGACCGCGAAGGCGGCACCACGTTCTGCGCCGGCTGCGGCGAGGTACTCATCGAGCGCGACTGGCACGCGGTGAGCGGCTACGCGCTCGACGCGAACGGCGCCTGCCCGCACTGCGGCACGGCGCTGGCGGGGCGCTTCGGGGCGGCGGCGGGGGGCTTCGGCCGGCGACGGGTGCCGATCCGCATGGCGATGCGCTGAGCGCAAGCGCTCCGGGCGGACCGCCCGTTCAATGGTCTTCGATGCGCGTGCCGTTCTGTTCGGCGAGTTCGCCCGTGTCGGCGTCCACCCAGTCGGCCAGGCCCAGCTCCTGCTCGGCCTCCTGCAGCGTCTCGCCGGGCTCGATGCTCTCCTCGCCGGCCGCATTCATGTCGTCCAGCGCCTCCTGCACGGTGGCGAAGGGGCCGAACTGCTGGTGGCCGTCGGCCGCGAGCCAGTAGTAGCCGTCGGGGTGTCGCACCACGGTACCGCTGTCGGGCAGCGACGTATCGGCCAGCGAGGCTTCGTCGAAGCCGGGCTCCGGTGGGGTGTTCAACGCGGCTTTCAGCGACTTCATGGCACGACCTCTTCAGGGAACGTTTCCATCCTAGTCCCGACCAGCCGGCCCGTGTTGCACTGAATCAAGCTGTCACTCGCCGTCACCGCCGGGCGGCATACTGCAGGCGCACACTTCCGAGGAGACCTGCCCATGAGCCTGCGCCCCTTGTTCGCCCGCGTCCTGATGCTGCTGGCCGTGGCGCTGCTCGCCGCCTGCGCGGCGATGCCCGGGCGCGACCCGCTGCGCGTCGAGGTGGTCGGCATCGAACCCGCCGAAGGCCAGGGGCTGGAGCTGCGGCTGGCCATCAAGCTGCGCATCCAGAACCCCAACGACGGCGCAGTGGAATACGACGGCACCGCGCTCGAACTCGAGGTCAACGGCAAGACGCTGGCCACCGGCGTGAGCGACCAGAAGGGCAGCGTGCCGCGCTACGGCGAGAGCCTGCTGGTGATCCCGGTGAGCATCTCGGCGATGAACGCCGTGCGCCAGGCGCTGGTGCTGGCCGACGGCACGCAGCGCGATGTGATGCCCTACGTGCTGCGCGGCAAACTCGCCGGCGGCGCCTTCGGCACGGTGCGCTTCACCAAGGAAGGATCGATCAACCTGGCGGCGCTGAACCGGCGCTGAGCCGCTGCAGAGCAGCGCCTGCGCAATTGCGAAGCGCGGGCGGCGCAACGTATCCCTTGGGGCTTCGGCCGGCTGCTGTCGGCCCGTTGCGGTCTTCGTGGGGCTGCTTTCCGTGCGACGGGCATGGTCGCAGG
>CAZVLY010000032.1:0-22892 GCA_964628175.1 uncultured Piscinibacter sp.
CGCTGGTCGGGTGGCCGAAGGTGGCCAGGCCCGAGCCGGCCTTGACCAGCAGCGCGTCGGCATGGCCGTGGTAGCAACCCTCGAACTTGACGATGAAGCTGCGGCCGGTGGCACCACGCGCCAGGCGCAGCGCGCTCATCGCCGCCTCGGTGCCGGAGCTGACCAGGCGCAGCTGCTCCATGCTCGGCACCAGGCTCAGGATCTCCTCGGCCAGCTCGATCTCGCGCTCGGTCGGTGCGCCGAAGGAGAAGCCTTCGTCGGCGGCCTTCTTGACGGCCTCCAGCACCGCCGGGTGGCCGTGGCCGAGGATCATCGGGCCCCAGGAGCCGATGTAGTCGATGTAGCGCTGGCCTTCGGCGTCGACCATGTAGGCGCCGTGGGCGCGGGCGATGAACCGCGGCGTGCCGCCGACGGCGCGGAAAGCGCGCACCGGCGAGTTCACGCCGCCGGGGATGACCTTCTGGGCGCGGGCGAACAGGCCGGCGTTGGTCTTGGAGTCAATGGACATGGCGGGGGCCCTTGGGCAGGTCGTCGGAGGGGGTGGATTCGTCGGCGGGTGCCTCGTCGCCTTCCTCACCGGGCGGCAGCGCCCAGAAAAAGCGGTCCGGCACCACGTTGCCCATGCCGGGGCGGAAGCCCGCGTCCAGCGCCTGGTCGAGGAAGGTCAGCGCCTCGCCGACCGCGGCGTGCAGTTCGGCGCCCGAGGCGAGCAGCGCGGCGAGGGCGGCCGACAGCGTGTCGCCCGCGCCGACGAAGGCGACGTCGAAGCGCTCGAACTTCTCGCCGGTGATGGCGCCTTGCGCCGAGGCGAGCACGTTGTCGAGAAACTGGTCCGGCCCCTTGGTGTTGGGCAGCACGACGCTGGTGACGAGCACGAAGCGCGTGCCGTGCTCGGACGCGGCCACCGCCAGTTCGCGCGGCGAGGCTGGGCGTTCGCTGTCCCAGTCGGGCAGCAGGAAGTCGGTCAGGGTCTGGTGGCTGCCCACCAGCACCTCGGTCTGCGGCAGCACCAGTTCGCGGAAGGCCTCCAGGTAGGCCTGCTGGGCGTCTTCCTCCACCCAAGACAGGTTGGGCAGGTAGGACACCAGCGGCACGTCCGGGTAGTCGGAGAGGATCTCCGCGACCGCGCTGACGCCCTCGGCCGAGCCGAGGAAGCCGACCTTCCAGGCGGCGATGGTGACGTCTTCCAGGATGCTGCGCGCCTGCTCGACAACCACGTCGGCGTCGATCACGTGCTGGTCGAACACCTCGGCGGTGTCGCGCATGACGATGCTGGTGACGATGGGCAGGCCGTGGGCGCCCATCGCGGCGATGGTCGCGACGTCGCCGGCCACGCCGCCGGCGCCGCTCGGGTCGCTGGCATTGAAGCTCATGACGCAGGCCGGCGCGGGCTGCTCCTGCAGCGTGTCGCCGGTGGCGTCGGTGGGGGTGGTGTCAGGGCTCATGGTGGGGGGGCAGAAAGCCGCGGAATTCGGTCGCCGAAAGGGTTCCGCGGACTTACAGCCGAACGTGAAGAATGTTGCGTATGTACCTACGGAGCCTTGATTTTTTGCCAATTCGGGTGGCTACAATCCGGTTCCGTTGCATTGTAGTGAAGGCGAAGACGCGTCGTGAGCGAACCCCGAACCTGGATGTGCCTCATCTGCGGATGGATCTATGACGAGGCCGCCGGGGATCCCGAACACGGCATCGCGCCGGGTACCGCGTGGGAAGCGGTGCCCATGAACTGGACCTGCCCGGAGTGTGGCGCCCGCAAGGAAGACTTCGAGATGGTCCAGATCTGACCCCATGCGCCGAGTCGCCCAGGGGTCGTCCGTCGAGTCGATGAGGAGAATGCTCGGTGAGCAATGAAGTCCCCGCCGATGCCATGGGCATCAAGGTGCTGGTCATCGACGACAGCAACACGATCCGCCGCAGCGCGGAGATCTTTCTCAAGCAGGGTGGCCACAACGTGCTGCTCGCGGAAGACGGTTTCGATGCCCTGTCCAAGGTCAACGACCACGACCCCGACCTGATCTTCTGCGACATCCTCATGCCGCGCCTGGACGGATACCAGACCTGCGCCATCATCAAGCGCAACGCTCGTTTTGCCAATGTGCCGGTGATCATGCTGTCGTCCAAGGACGGTCTGTTCGACAAGGCGCGGGGCCGGATGGTGGGTTCGGAGGACTATCTCACCAAACCGTTCACGAAAGATCAGCTTCTGCAGGCCGTGGCACAGCACCGGCGTGCCGCATGATCGACCCCTGTTGTGTAACCCGCGGGCTCGAGCCCGCAGCTTTTAGCGATTGCCGCCGGCGAGAAGCCGGCGCTCACTGAGGACCCGCCATGCCGATCCAGAAGATCCTCCTGGTCGACGACTCCAAGACCGAGCTGCACCACCTGTCCGACCTGCTGACCAAGCGCGGCTTTGCCGTGCGCACCGCAGAGAACGGCGAGGACGCGATGCGCCGCCTGGGCGAGGAAAAGCCCGACCTGATCCTGATGGACGTGGTGATGCCCGGCCAGAACGGATTCCAGCTGACCCGAGCGATCACGCGCGACCCGCGTTTCACCAACGTGCCGGTGATCATGTGCACCAGCAAGAACCAGGAAACCGACAAGGTCTGGGGCATGCGCCAGGGCGCCCGCGACTACATCGTCAAGCCCGTCGATGCCGACGAGCTGGTGGCGAAGATCCGCGCCTTCGACTGACGCAGACCCATGGCCAAGAAGGAAGCACTGCGCGAACTCCAGAGCCGGCTGGCCGAGCGGCTGCAGGCCGCGCGGACCCAGCAGCGCGGGAGCTCCTGGCTGGCGGTGGAATGCAGCGGGCGCGGCATCCTGTTCCCGCTGCGCGAGGCGGGCGAGATCTTCGCCATGTCCGCGCTGGTGCCGGTGCCGCACACGCACCGCTGGTTCATGGGCGTGGCCAATCTGCGCGGGCACCTGCACGGGGTCGTCGACCTGGCCGGTTTCCTGGGCATCAAGACGAGCGAGGGCAGTTCGACGCAATCGCAGCAGCTGGTGGGCTTCAACCAGTCGCTCGACCTGAACTGCGTGCTGCTGGTGGACCGGCTGGCCGGTCTGCGCGGCGAAGAGCAACTGCAGCGTGAACCGGACGACGGCGTGGCACGGCCCGCCTTCGTCGGCGCGCGCTACCGGGACGGCTCCGGCCGACAGTGGCAGGAACTGAGTCTGGCCGCACTCGCCGGCGACGAGGCTTTCCTGAGGATCGTGGGCTGATCAGGCACAACAAGAGCGCAAGAGGAACACATGAGCTTCCTGAACAAGTTCAAGGGACTGGGCCGCAAGGACAGCGCGGGCGACATCGACACCCTGGAGCAGGATCGATACGACGACGCGCCGGGCCGGCACGATGCCAACGACATGGCGCTGCCCGGCTCGGGCGGCACGGTGGCGCTCGACGTCGGCGCGATGCAGCAGACGGCGCAGATGGACTCGTCCATCATCACCGAGGCGGCGCCGTCGGAGATGGCCGAGTTCACCGAGGTGCGCCGTGCCGGCGACGCCGATGCCGCCGCCGCGGGCAGCGGCCTGCCGGTGATCGGCGACCGGCCCCTGGGCGAGCAGCAGCGAATCCTCGGCGGCCTGGTGCTGCTGGGCTTCATCGGCGTGGTGGCGGTGACGATCACCTCGCTGAACGCCGCAAGCCGCGGCTCGGCCCAGGTGGGTGCCACCGGTCAGGCCCTGATGCAGTCGCAGCGGCTGGCCAAGTCGGTGTCGCAGGCCCTGATCGGCAGCCCGGCGGCCTTCCCGGAGGTGCGCGAGAGCACCGACGTGCTGGCCAAGACGGTGCGTGACCTGAAGAGCGGCGAAGGCAGCCTGGCGGCCGCGCCGGCCAGCGTGCAGGACTCGCTCGACCCGCTGATGCCGCTGGTCGACCGCGCCGAGAAGAACGCCAACACCGTCATCGCGCAGCAGAAGATCCTGACCCAGGTGGGCCAGGCGCTTCGCACCATCAACCGCCAGTCGTCCGACCTGCTCGAGATCGCCGAGACGGTGTCGTCGCTGAAGCTGCAGCAGGAGGCCTCGCCGGCCGAGCTGTCCGCGGTCGGCCAGCTGGTGATGCTGACCCAGCGCATCGGCAAGAGCGCGAACGAATTCCTGACCATGGAGGGCGTGAGCCCCGAGGCTGTGTTCCTGCTCGGCAAGGACCTGAACTCGTTCCGTGAAATCGCCCAGGGCCTGGCCGACGGCAACCAGGAACTGCGCCTGCCCGGCACCAAGGACCCGCAGACCAAGGAGCGCCTGGTCGCGCTGCTCAAGCAGTACGAAGAGACCCGCACGCAGGCCAGCGCCATTCTGGGCAACCTGCAGGGCCTGGTCTCGGCGCGCGAGGCGCAGGCCGCGATCATCGCGGACAGCGAGCCGCTGCGAAAGGGCCTGGAGACCGTCCAGGAAGGCCTGTCCAAGCAGACCGGCTTCGGTGCGGGCAGCCTGCTCGCGCTGATTGCCTTTGCCGCCTCGATGATCCTGGGCGGCGTCGGTTTCCTGCGCCTGTACGTCCGCGACCAGGCCCTGCGTGCGCAGCTCGCCGAAGGCCAGCGACTCGAAGCCGAACGGCAGGAGCAGGAAGCCAAGCGCGTCAACGACGCGAACCAGGCGGCCATTCTGCGATTGATGAACGAACTGCAGACGGTGGCCGAAGGCGACCTGACACAGCAGGCCACGGTGACGGAAGACATCACCGGCGCCATCGCCGACTCGGTGAACTACACCGTGGAAGAGCTGCGATCGCTGGTGTCGCAGGTGCAGGGCACGGTGGGTCGCGTGACCGAGACGACGCAGCAGGTGGAAGCCACGTCGACCGAACTGCTCGCCGCCTCGACCGAACAGCTGCGCGAGATCCGCGACACCGGCGAATCGGTGCTGCAGATGGCCGGCCGAATCAACGACGTGTCGGGCAAGGCGCAGGAAACGGCCCAGGTGGCGCGCCAGTCGCTGGACGCCGCCGAGTCGGGCCTGCGCGCGGTGCAGAACACCATCGGCGGTATGAACCTGATCCGCGACCAGATCCAGGAAACCTCCAAGCGGATCAAGCGGCTGGGCGAGTCGTCGCAGGAGATCGGCGAAATCACCGAGCTGATTTCCGACATTACCGAGCAGACGAACGTGCTGGCGCTGAACGCCGCCATCCAGGCCGCCTCGGCGGGCGATGCAGGACGAGGCTTCTCCGTCGTGGCGGAAGAAGTGCAGCGGCTGGCCGAACGCTCGGCCGACGCGACGCGCCAGATCGCGGCGCTGGTGAAGACCATTCAGACCGACACCCAGGACGCGGTGGGCGCCATGGAGCGCTCCACGCAGGGTGTGGTCGAGGGCGCGCGACTGTCCGACGCGGCCGGTACGGCGCTGGGCGAGATCGACCGCGTGTCGCGCCAGCTGGCCGACCTGATTGCGCAGATCTCCTCGCAGGCGCTTTCGGAAGCGCAGTCCGCCAACGTCGTGGCGGCCAACATCCAGCACATCTTCGCGGTGACCGAGCAGACCGGAGAAGGTACTCGCTCGACCGCCGCGATGGTGCGCGAACTGTCGCGGACTGCGGAGGAACTCAAGCAGTCGGTGGCGCGTTTCAAGATCGAGTGACCTTCTTCGCCTGAGAGCCCTGCATGGACACGCGCACCGCCACGTCGGCCACCTCGCGGGGCGAACCCGCCGATGACCTCAGCGCCCTGGCATGGGTGCACGATGAACTGCGTCGCACGCTCGAAGCGGCGCACAAGTCGATGCGCCGCTGCCTCAAGGAGGCCGAATCGCTGGGTGCCTCCGACGTCGACACCGTCGACCCGGCCGTGCTCCGCAGCGCGCGCTCTCAGATCCACCAGGGTGTGGGTGCGCTCGAGCTCGTCGGTCTGCCCGAGGCCGCACTCGTGCTGCGCTCCAGCGAGGCGCTGGTTCAGAAGTTCGTCGCCAAGCCGCACAAGCTGACGGCCGCGATCGTCGAGGACATCGAAAAGTCTTCCTTCGCGCTGCTCGACTACCTGGCCCGCCGGCTGGCCGGCAAGCCGGTGGCGGCGCTGTCGATGTTCCCGCAGTACCGGGCCGTGCAGGAAGCCGCCGGGGCGGAGCGCATCCATCCGGCCGACCTCTGGAACATCGACTGGCAATGGCGCGAATTGCCCTCCGACACCTCGGTGCCGCCGCGTGCGCTCGACGCCGCGACGCGCAGCGCGATGGAAGGCCACCTGCTGGGCATCATGCGCACGCCGCATCCCACGCTGGCCGCCGCGCGCATGAGCGAAGGTTGTGCGGGGCTCGGCGCCGCGGCGCGCGACCCGCAGGCCGCCACGCTGTGGAAACTGGCCTCCGCCGTGTTCGAGGCGCAGGGGCAGGGCCTGCTCGGCTTCGACGTCTTCAGCAAGCGGGTGGCCTCGCGGCTGCTCGCCCAGTACCGCGTGCTCGAACGCGGCGAGAACGAAGTGTCCGAGCGCCTCGCGCAGGACCTGCTGTTCTTCTGTGCGCAGAGCGCTTCGCCCGGCGATGGCCGGCGTGCGCCGCGGCTGGCCGCCGTGCGCCAGGTCTACGGCCTGGCCCACCATGTGCCGGTCGACTACAACGTCAGCCCGCTGGGCCGCTTCGACCCGGCGATGGTGGTGCAGGCGCGCAAGCGCGTGGCTGCCGCCAAGGAATCCTGGTCGGCCGTGGCCGGCGGCGAACTGCACCGGCTGACCGGCCTGAACGAGCAGTTCTCGCTCGTCGGCGATTCGCTCAAGCGCCTGTTCCCGCTGGGCGAGGCCTTCGCGGCGGAACTGCAGATGGCGGCGTCGCAGACGCTGGCCAGCGGCTCCGCGCCGCCGGCCCCGCTGGCCATGGAAGTGGCCACCAGCCTGCTCTACGTCGAGGCCGCGCTCGAGGACGCCGACTTCGACAACCCCGCCCAGGCCGAGCGTGTGCGCCGCCTGGCCGACCGACTCGGTTCGGTGCGCGAGGGCAAGGCACCCGATCCGCTCGAGCCGTGGATGGAGGAGCTGTATCGCCGCGTCTCCGACCGCCAGACCATGGGCAGCGTCGTGCAGGAACTGCGGGCCTCGTTGTCCGAGGCCGAGAAGCTGATCGACCAGTTCTTCCGCAAGCCCGAGGACCGCGAGGTGCTGATCCCGGTGCCGAACCAGCTGGCCGCGATGCGCGGCGTGCTCTCGGTGCTCGGCATGGACCAGGCCACCGCCGCGCTGCTGCGCATGCGCGACGAGGTCGAGGGTCTCGTGCAGACCGCCATCGATCCGCAGCGCATCGCGCAGACCGGCCTGTTCGACCGCCTGGCCGGCAATCTCGGTGCGCTCGGCTTCCTGATCGACATGCTCAGCGTGCAGCCGCAGATGGCCAAGTCGCTGTTCGTGTTCGACCCGCGCACCGGCACGCTCGACCCGGTGATGGGGCGAGGCCCCAACCATCGCCAGACCGCGACACCGACCCCGGTGGAGCCGCGGCTCATCGAGCAGGCGCAGCAACTGGCCTTCAACGCCGCGCGCCCGGATGTGCCGGTGGCCGAGGTCGCCCGCGACCTCGAGCGCCTGTCGCAGGAGGCGAGCGTGGCCGACCAGTCGGCCCTGGTGGAAAAGGTCGAGCGCACGCGCGAGGCGCTGGCCAAGGCCGACGAGGCCGACGACCGCGAAGGTGTCGCTTCCGTGCGCGGCGAACTCACCGACGTGCTGGTCGACTTCGTCTCGAGCACCTCCGAGCCGATGGGCCTGGACAGCAGCCTGGCGCCGGTGCGCGCCGCCACGGTGTCCGCACCCGTGCCGCTGTCGGCCACGGCCGAACTCGCGGAAGACGACGAGATGCGCGAGGTCTTCCTCGAGGAAGCCCGCGAGGTGCTGCACGATGCCGGCGTGGCCACCGACGACCTGGCGCACGCGCCTTCGGACCTGGCGCTGCTGACCACCGTGCGCCGCGCCTTCCACACGCTCAAGGGCAGCTCGCGCATGGTCGGGCTCAAGGAGTTCGGCGAAGCCGCCTGGGCCTGCGAGCAGATGTACAACACGCAGCTCGCCGACCACCGCGCCGCGGGGCCCGAGCTGATCGACTTCACGAAGGGCGTGCTCGCACGCCTGGCTGACTGGGTCGCCGACATCGCTGCCCACCGCGATGCCGCGCGCACCGCGTCGGCCATCAAGGCCGCGGCGCAACGCCTGGCGGCCGGCCAGCCGGCCCTGCCGCTGGTGACGGCACCGGCGCCGCTGTCGGAGGCCGAGGCCCTGTCGGCCTTCGGCTTCAGCCTGCCGCCGGACCTGCCGTCCGCCGAGGCCCTCGAACTGCCCGCGGCCGCCGCCGCGCCCGCCGCACCCGAGGTGGCCTTCGAACTCGACCTGTCCGCCCTCGACGGCGTGGCCGCCGCGGCACCCGCGGTCGCCGCACCGACCGCCGCCAGCGTCGACTTCGACTTGCAGGCGATGGACGAGTCCTTCGACCCGCAGGCCACTCAGCCGCTGCCGCTGGCAGAGCTGCCGGCGTCCGCACCCGCACCGGTCGACCTGGCGTTCGACCTGATCGACCTCGACCTTGGCGGCGACGCCGCCAACGCGCCGCTGGCCGAGACGGTCGAGCCGAGCGCGGCAGCGCCCTTCGAAGCGTCTGCCGACCTGCCGCTGGACATCGGCGAATCTCCCCAGGAGCCCGCGCCCGCACCCGCCGAAGACGAGAACGTCAAGGTCGTCGGCACGCTGCGCATCGGCATCCCGCTGTTCAACATCTATCTCAACGAGGCCGACGAGCTGTCGCGCCGCCTGACCACCGAAGTCGCCGAATGGGCGATGGAACTGCACCGCCCGATCGGCGAGACGCCGATCGCGTTGGCGCACTCGCTGGCCGGCAGCTCGGCCACGGTGGGCTTCAACGACCTGTCGCACCTCGCGCGGCTGCTCGAACACGCGCAGATGCGTTCGCAGTCCATCGGCTACGGCACGCCCGAGGAAGCGCGCCTGTTCGTCGATGCGGCGGAAGAGATCCGCCGCTTGCTGCACCAGTTCGCTGCCGGGTTCCTGAAGGAGCCCGCGCCCGAACTGCTGGCCCGCCTGGCCGAGCACGAGCTCGAGTCCGCCCGCCGTCTCGAGGCGGCCACCGCGGCGGCCGACCTGCCCCCGGCCACCGGCATGGGCGAACTGGACGAAGCGCCTGAGCTGGAACGCATCGACTTGTCGGAATCGCCCGAGCTGCGACCCGAGACCGAGACCGAGACCGAGACCGACGCCGCGCAGCCCGCGACCGCGCAGCCGTCGAGCCATGCGCCGTTCTTCGAAACCAGCGGCATGTCGGTCAGCAGTTTCGGCGCGCTCGACACCCGCGTCGACGCGCTCGGCGTGGCCGAACTGAAGCCGCTGGCCGAGCTGCCGACGGCTGCCGCGCGCAGTGCCGAACGCGAGCTCGCGATCGAGGGCACCGAAGACATCGACGCGGTCGACGCGGTCGACGCCGAGCTGTTCCCGATCTTCGAGGAAGAGGGGCAGGACCTGCTGCCGCAGCTGTCCACCCGTCTGCGCGACTGGGCGAAGCGGCCCGGCGAGACCAGCCACGCGGCTTCGTGCATGCGCACGCTGCACACGCTCAAGGGCGGTGCACGCCTGGCCGGCGCGATGCGGCTGGGCGAAATGGCCCACCGGCTGGAAACTCGCATCGAGCAGATCCTGGCCAATCCGCCGATCGTGGCAGCGGACGTCGAACAGCTGCAGATGCGCGGCGATGCGCTGTCGCAGGTCTTCGAGGCCTTGCGTGCACGCGATGCAAAGGCCTACGAGGAGGCCAGCGCTGCGGTGGTGGCCGCGCCGGTGGCGGCGCCCGTCGCGGCTGCGCCGGTGGCGGTGCCTGCACCGCTGCTCGTCGCGGCCGTGCCCGAGCCGGATGCGGCGCCGATCGCGCCGGTGAACGAACCCGAACCCGCGGCGCTGCGGGCGGAGCCGGCGGCCGCGCCCCCGGCCAGCGACCTGCCGCCGATCGACTGGTCGCGCTTCGCGCTGGGCGGCGTGACCAGCCGCGTCGTCGCCGACAAGTCGCAGAGCGCTTCGCAGTCGGCGGTGCGCGTGCGTGCGCCCTTGCTCGATCGCCTGGTCAACCAGGCCGGCGAGGTCTCGATCACGCGCTCGCGCATCGAGTCCGAGGTCGGCCAGATCAAGGGCTCGCTGGTCGACCTGACCGAGAACCTGGAGCGCCTGCGCCAGCAGCTGCGCGACATCGAGCTGCAGGCCGAGACGCAGATGAGTTCGCGGCTCGAGGCGGCCAAGGCGATGTCGCAGTCCTTCGACCCGCTGGAGTTCGACCGCTTCACGCGCTTCCAGGAACTGACCCGCATGATGGCCGAGTCGGTCAACGACGTGGCCACCGTGCAGCGCACGCTGCAGCGCTCGCTGGACAGCACCGAAGACGAACTGGCCAGCCAGGCCCGCCTGACGCGCGACCTGCAGGACGACCTGCTGCGCACGCGCATGGTGGAGTTCGAAGGCCAGTCCGACCGCCTGTACCGCGTCGTGCGGCAGGCCGCGAAGGAAACCGGCAAGCAGGTGCGCCTGGACATCGTCGGCGGCTCGATCGAAGTCGACCGCGGCGTGCTCGACCGCATGACCGGCTCCTTCGAGCACCTGCTGCGCAACAGCGTCACCCACGGCATCGAGGCGCCCGACACACGCACCGCGCAGGGCAAGGAAGCCGCCGGCGCGATCCTCGTCTCGCTGACGCAGGAAGGCAACGAAGTCGGCATCGAGTTCCGCGACGACGGCAAGGGCCTCGACCTGGATCGCATCCGCGCCAAGGGCCTGGCCATGGGCCTGATCCAGCCCGACCAGCAGGTCAGCGACGCCGACCTCGCCAACCTGATCTTCACGCCCGGCTTCACCACCGCCGACTCGGTGACCGAACTCGCCGGCCGCGGGGTCGGCATGGACGTGGTGCGCTCCGAGGTGAACGCCATGGGCGGCCGAATCGAGACCGCCACCGCGCCGGGCCAGGGCACCTCGTTCAAGCTGGTGCTGCCGCTGACCACGGCGGTCACGCAGGTGGTGATGCTGCGCTGCGGCGACGCCACCGTGGCCGTGCCGTCGACGCTGATCGAGATCGTGCGCCGCGCCACGCCGGCGGAGATCGAACAGGCCTACGCCGGCGGCGGATATCCGCTGGGCGACCGGGTGCTGCCGTTCTTCTGGCTGGGCTCGCTGCTGCAGATCAGCCCGGCGCCGACCGAGGCGATCGGCCGCACGCGGCCGGTGGTGGTGGTGCGCAGCGCGCAGCAGCGTGTCGCGCTGCACGTCGACGAAGTGCTGGGCAACCAGGAAGTGGTGGTCAAGAACCTCGGGCCGCAGCTGTCGCGCCTGCCGGGTCTGGCCGGCATGACGCTGCTCGCCTCCGGCGCCGTGGCGCTGATCTACAACCCGGTGGCGCTGGCCACGCTGTACGGCGACGCCGCGCGCGCCGCCACCGCCGCGGCGCTGAACGCGATGCGCGGCGGCGCGCCGGCGACGCCGCAGGTCAGCCACGAGCCTCAGGTGGCCGCGGCGCCGCTGGTGCTGGTGGTCGACGATTCGCTCACCGTGCGCCGCGTCACGCAGCGCCTGCTGGTGCGCGAAGGCTACCGCGTCGTGCTCGCCAAGGACGGCATGGACGCGCTCGAGCGCCTGGCCGAAGAGCGGCCGAGCATCGTGCTGTCGGACATCGAGATGCCACGCATGGACGGCTTCGATCTGGTGCGCAACATCCGCGGCGATGCCCGCCTGCGCGATCTGCCGGTGATCATGATCACCTCGCGCATCGCCCAGAAGCATCGCGACTACGCCGCCGAGCTGGGCGTGGACCACTACCTCGGCAAGCCCTACTCCGAAGAGGACCTGCTGGCGCTCATCGGCCGCTACACGGCTGCGGTCAGCACGGCCTGAAGCCGGACCGGCCATGGCCGAACTCGTCGACCATCTGGCCGAACTGACCGGCTTCCGGGACCGGGAGCTGCTCGACATGACGCTGGTCGGCGCCTTGCGCGACCTGCTGCGCCCGCGTGCCGTGGCCATCTACCGCAGCGTCGGCGAGGCCGGCAACGAGCGCTGGCTGACGCGCGCGCGGCTGCAGGCCGGCGAACTGGCGGCCCGCGCCGACCCGAGCTGGATCGACCTCGACAGCCTGCCCGCCCACCACGAGCACCCGGCGCGGCTCGATGCCTTCCGGCGCCAGGCCATCGTGCAGATTCCGGGGCCGGTGCACCTGACGCTGTTCCCGGTCGCCACCGACCGCGAGAGCCTGGGCGTGATGGAGGTCGAGAGCGAGTCCGCGCTCGACGAGCGCGACCAGCGCCTGGTGACGAGCATCCTGCGCATCTACCGCAACTTCCAGGGCCTGCTCGACTACAGCGAGCGCGACACGCTGACCGGCCTGCTCAACCGCAAGACCTTCGACGAGAGTTTCATGAAGGCCGTGGCCGAGCCGATGCTGCCGCCGCCCGAAGGCGACGCAGAGGACCGGCGAACCGCGGCGCAGCGCTGCCGCTACTGGATGGGCGTGATCGACATCGATCACTTCAAGCGCGTCAACGATACCTACGGCCACCTGATCGGCGACGAAGTGCTGCTGCTGCTGGCGCGGCTGATGCGAGCCAGTTTCCGCTTCGACGACAGGCTCTACCGCTTCGGCGGCGAGGAGTTCGTGGTGCTGATGCGCTGCACCGACGCGCCGGCCGCAGCGCTGGCCTTCGAACGCCTGCGCAGCAACGTCGAGCGCCACCTGTTCCCGCAGGTGGGCCGCATCACGGTGAGCATCGGCTTCACCGAACTCAAGCGAGGCGACACCCCCAGCGGCGCGTTCGAGCGTGCCGACAAGGCGGTCTACTTCGCCAAGGGCCGGGGCCGCAACCAGGTGCGGCACCACGCCGAGCTGGTGGCCGCGGGGCACCTCGACGACGACACCAAGGTCGGCGACGTCGAACTGTTCTAGCGCCGGGGTCCGGGCGCTAGTCCTTCTTCTTCACCGCGGCGAAGCGGTCCAGCGTGCGCTGGCGGGCCTCGTCGTGGCGCACCACCGGGGCCGGATAGTGCACACCGAGCTCGACGCCGGCGGCCGCCAGGTCCACCGGCCGGGCTTCCCAGGGTGCGTGAATCAGCTCGTCGGGCAGGGCGGCCAGCTGCGGCAGGTAGCGGCGGATGAAGCGCCCCTGCGGGTCGAAGCGTCGGCTCTGCGAGACCGGGTTGAAGATGCGGAACCAGGGTTGCGCGTCGCAGCCGGTCGAGGCCGCCCATTGCCAGCCACCGTTGTTGGCGGCGAGGTCGAAGTCGTTCAGGTGGTCGGCGAAGTACTGCTCGCCACGGCGCCAGTCCAGCCCCAGGTCCTTGGTCAGGAAACTCGCCACCACCATGCGCAGCCGGTTGTGCATGTAGCCGGTCTGGTTGATCTGCGCCATGGCGGCGTCCACCAGCGGGTAGCCCGTGCGGCCCGCACACCAGGCGGCGAAGTGTTCGTCGGCATGCTTGCCATGGTCCCAGCGGATGGCGTCGAACTCCGGCTTGAAGCAGTGCCCGACGACGCGCGGGTGGTGGTGCAGGATCTGGTGGTAGAAATCGCGCCAGATCAGCTCGGACAACCAGACCTTCGCACCCTCGCTGCCGGCTTGCCCACGGGCCCAGGCCTCGCGCGCCAGCGTGCGGATCGAGCAGGTGCCGAAGCGCAGGTGCACCGACAGGTAGCTCGGCCCCTTCACGGCCGGGAAGTCGCGGCTGCGCTGGTAGTCGTCGATGCGCGGCAGGAAGTCGTCGAGCAGGGCCTGCGCGCCGCGTTCGCCGACCGGGATCTTCAGCGCGTGCAGGTTGCTGCGCTCGAAGCCCATCGCCTCGAGCGAGGGCAGCGTGGCGGGCGTTCCGGCCGGCACGGGCGCCAGCGCCGCGGCATGCGCCGCCACCGGATAGGCCTTGACGAAATAGGGCTCGAGCTTGCGCAGCCAGGCGTTCTTGTAGGGCGTGAACACGCCGTAGGGCGAGCCGGCCGCCGTGAGCACCTCGCTGCGCTCGAACACCACGTGGTCCTTGGAGGTGTGCAGCGCGATGCCGGCCGCGGCCAGCAGGCCGCGCACCCGGGCGTCGCGCTGCAGCGCCGCCGGCTCGTCGTCGTGGTTGGCATAGACCGCCTGCACGTGCAGCGCGCTGGCCAGGGCGCAGACCTCGTGCGCCGCCTGGCCGTGTCGTACCAGCAGGCGGACGCCGGCGCGCCCGTGCTGCTCGCCCAGTGCGGCCAGCGCCGCGTCGAGCTGCACGACGCTGTCGTGGATGAATTCGACACGACGGTCCGCGCGCAGGCCACGCTCCTGAAGCGGGTCGAGGATGTCGCGGTCGAACACGAACACGCACCAGACCTGGCGCGCCGACTTCAGCGCGTGGAACAGTGCCGCATGGTCGTGGGCGCGCAGGTCGCGGCGGAACCAGACCAGCGCGGAGTCCAGCGCGGGGGCATTCTTGTCGTGGGGCATGGGCCGAGTCTATAAAATGCCCGAATGGCCGGCGCAGCGATCAACCTCACGAACCACTTCCTCATCGCCATGCCCGGCATGGGGGACGGCACGTTCGCCGGCACGGTGATCTACCTGTGCGAGCACACCGAAAAGGGTGCGCTGGGTCTGGTGATCAACAAGCCGATCGACATCAAGCTGAAGAACCTGTTCGAGAAGGTGGAGCTCACGCTCGACCGGGAAGACCTCGCCGAGGAGCCGGTCTACTTCGGCGGCCCGGTGCAGACCGAGCGCGGTTTCGTGCTGCACGAGCGCCTGGGTGGCGACGCCGCCGACGGCGGCACCTACAACTCCTCGCTGCAGATCCCCGGCGGCCTGGAGATGACCACCAGCAAGGACGTGCTCGAGGCGCTGGCCAACGGCGCCGGGCCGAAGAAGGTGCTGGTGACGCTGGGCTACAGCGGCTGGAGCGCCGGGCAGCTGGAAGACGAGATCAGCCGCAACGGCTGGATCAACGTCGGCGCCGAACCCGGCATCATCTTCGACACGCCGGTCGAGCAGCGCTACGACAAGGCGCTGTCGCTGCTGGGCATCGACCCGCGCATGCTCAGCCAGGAGGCGGGGCACGCATGAGCCTGGCGGTGCCGGCCATGCCTTCCGCCCCCCGCAGCTTTCTCGCCTTCGATTTCGGGCTTCGCCGCGTCGGCGTGGCCAGCGGCAACACCGTCACCCGCCAGGCCACGCCGATGAAGACCGTGTCGTCCGAAGGCGAACGGCGTTTCGCCGAAATTGCCGGGCTGATTGCGCAATGGCAACCCGACGCGCTGGTGGTCGGCGTGCCGTTCCACCCGGACGGCGCCGAGCACGACAATACGCGGCGCGCGCGGCGCTTCGCCCGCCAGCTGCACGGCCGCTTCGGGCTGCCGGTGCACGAGGTGGACGAGCGCTACACCACCACCGAGGCCGCGGCCGCGGGCGCGCGCGACCTCGATGCAGCCTCGGCTGCGATCATCCTGGAACAGTTTCTCGGGACCTTGCCATGAGCAGCCTCCTTCTCGATGCCGAAGCGCTCTACGCCGACCTGCTGGCCGGCGTGCGCATGCTGATGCAGCCCGGCAGCGCCCTGGTCGGCATCTGGTCGGGCGGCGCCTGGCTGGCCGAACGCCTGCAGCGCGACCTGAAGATCGAGGGCGAGCACGGCGTCATCTCCAGCGCCCTGCACCGCGACGACTTCGGCTCGCGCGGCATGGCCGCCGGCGCCGACCACACGCGGCTGCCCTTCGAGGTCGAGGGCCGGCACATCGTGCTGATCGACGACGTGCTGTTCACCGGCCGCACCACGCGCGCCGTCATCAACGAGCTGTTCGACTTCGGCCGCCCGGCCAGCGTCACGCTGGCGGTGCTGGTCGACCGCGGCGGGCGCGAGCTGCCGATCCAGCCGGCCTTCTCGGCCGCGCGCGTCGCGCTGCCCAAGGGGCAGCGACTTTCGCTGGCCCGCGACGAGCAGGGCCGCTTCAGCTTCGACATCAAGGACGCCGCCTGATGCTCTCGAAAAGAAACCCCCAGCTCAACGCGAACGGCGAGCTGATCCACCTGCTGTCCATCGAGGGCCTGCCCCGGGCGGTGCTGACGCAGATCCTCGACACCGCGGGCACCTTCCTGTCGGTCAACGACCGCGAGGTGAAGAAGGTGCCGCTGCTGCGCGGCAAGAGCGTGTTCAACCTGTTCTTCGAGAACAGCACTCGAACGCGCACCACCTTCGAGATCGCCGCCAAGCGGCTGTCGGCCGACGTCATCAACCTCGACATCGCGCGCAGCTCCACCGCCAAGGGCGAGAGCCTGCTCGACACCATCGCCAACCTCTCGGCGATGCATGCCGACATGTTCGTCGTGCGGCACAGCGAGAGCGGCGCGCCCTACCTGATCGCGCAGCACTGCGCGCCGCACGTGCACGTGGTCAACGCCGGCGACGGCCGCCATGCGCACCCGACGCAGGGCCTGCTCGACATGTACACCATCCGCCACTACAAGCGCGACTTCACGCAGCTGACGGTGGCGATCGTCGGCGACATCGTGCACTCGCGCGTGGCGCGCTCCGACATCCACGCGCTGACCACGCTGGGCGTGCCGGAGATCCGCGCCGTCGGCCCGAAGACGCTGGTACCGGGCGACCTGCGCGAGATGGGCGTGCGCGTGTGCCACGACATGGCCGAAGGCATCCGCGGTGCCGACGTGATCATCATGCTGCGCCTGCAGAACGAGCGCATGAGCGGCGCGATGCTGCCGTCCGCCGGCGAGTTCTTCAAGAACTACGGCCTCACGCCCGAGAAGCTGGCACTGGCCAAACCCGACGCCATCGTCATGCACCCCGGGCCGATCAACCGCGGCGTCGAGATCGACTCGGCGGTGGCCGACGGCGCGCAGAGCGTCATCCTGCCGCAGGTGACCTTCGGCATCGCGGTGCGCATGGCGGTCATGTCCATCATCGCGGGCAACAACGCATGAAGATCCTCATCCAGAACGGGCGCGTGATCGACCCGGCCTCGGGCCGCGACGAACAGGGCGACATCGCCATCGCCGCCGGGCGCATCGTTGCCATCGGCGGCGTCAGCAGCGACTTCACGCCCAACCGCACGATCGACGCCCGCGGCCTGGTGGTCGCGCCCGGCCTGGTCGACCTGGCCGTGCGCCTGCGCGAGCCGGGCCACGAACACGAGGGCATGCTCGAGAGCGAAATGGCCGCGGCGATGGCCGGCGGCGTGACCAGCCTCGTCTGCCTGCCCGACACCGACCCGCCGCTGGACGAGCCGGGCCTGGTCGAGATGCTCAAGTTCCGCGCCCGCAACCTCAACCTCGCCCGCCTGTACCCGCTGGGCGCGTTGACGCGCGAGCTCAAGGGCGACACGCTGACCGAAATGGCCGAGCTCACCGAGGCCGGCTGCGTCGGCTTCTCGCAGGCCGAGGTGGCCTGCCGCGACACGCTGGTGCTGCACCGCGCCCTGCAGTACGCCAGCACCTTCGGCTACACCGTGTGGCTGCGCCCGAACGACAGCTGGCTGGGCAACGGCGTGGCCGCCAAGGGGCCGCTGGCCACGCGGCTGGGCCTGTCGGGCGTGCCGGTGATCGCCGAGACGATCGCGCTGAACACGATCTTCGAGCTGGTGCGCGACACGCGTGCCCGCGTGCACCTGTGCCGCATCAGCAGCGCCGCGGGCATCGACCTGATCCGCGCCGCCAAGGCCGAGGGCCTGCCCGTCAGCTGCGACGTGAGCGTCAACCACCTGCACCTGACCGACGTCGACATCGGCTACTTCAACGCCGCGATGCGCCTGACGCCGCCGCTGCGCCAGCAGCGTGACCGCGATGCGATCCGCGCGGCCCTCGTCGACGGCACCGTCGACGCGCTGGTCAGCGACCACACGCCGGTCGATGCCGACGCGAAGAACCTGCCCTTCGCCGAGGCCGAGCCCGGCGCCACCGGGCTGGAACTGCTGCTCGGACTGACGCTGAAGTGGGGCACCGAGAGCGGCCTGCCGCTGGTCAAGACCTTGGCCGCCGTCACGCAGCGCCCGGTGGCGGTGCTCGGCGACGCGCTGGGATCGCTCGGTTCCAGCACCGGCCGGTTGATCGAGGGCGGCGTGGCCGACCTGTGCCTGTTCGACCCGGCGGCGCACTGGACGGTGCGCCCCTCCGCGCTGTGCAGCCAGGGCAAGAACACGCCCTTTGCCGGCTACGAATTGCCGGGCAAGGTCATCGCCACGGTGGTCGGCGGGCACGTGGCCTTCGAGGCCGCGCGCGACTGAGGCCGGCGCCAGGGTGCGTGGGCTGATCGCGCTGTGGCGGCTCGGTGCCGCCGTGCTGCAGGTCCTGGGCGGGGCGCTCATCTGCGCGCTGCTGTTCCCCTTCCTGAAGCCGGCGCAGCGCATGGCGCATGTCGGCCGCTGGTCGGCGCGCATGCTGCGCGCGCTGGGCATCCGGCTGGAAGCGCAGGGCGCCGTGCACCCGGGGCCGGTGCTGCTGGTGGCCAACCACATCTCCTGGGTCGACATCCTCGCCATCAACGCGGTGCACCCGGCGCGCTTCGTCTCGAAGGCCGACGTGAAGCACTGGCCCTTTCTCGGCTGGCTGGTGGCCTGCGGCGGCACGCTGTTCATCGAGCGCGAACGCAAGCGCGACGCGCTGCGCGTGGTGCACCAGATCGCCGAGGCGCTCCAGTCGGGCGACGTGGTCGCGGTGTTCCCCGAGGGCACGACGGGCGATGGCCACGGCCTGCTGCCCTTCCACGCCAACCTGCTGCAGGCCGCCATCGCCACCGAGGCGCCGGTGCAGCCGGTGGTGCTGAGCTACCGGGATGCGGGCTCGGCGGTGAGCCAGGCCCCGTCGTACGTCGGCGACACCAGCCTGGCGCAGTCGCTGTGGTCCACCGTGACGGCCGACAATCTGGTCGCCCGTGTGCTGGTCGAGAATGCCCAAGGCACGCGCCATGCCGACCGGCGCGCGCTGGCCGAGCACCTGCGCGAGACCATCATGGGCCGGCTGCTGGAGGACCGCGCTTGACGCCGCTGACGATCCGCCGTGTCGCGATCGACACCTTCCGCGAGCACGTGGCCTACCTGCACCGCGACTGCACGGCGGTGCGTGCCGAAGGCTTCCAGGCGCTGTCGAAGGTGGAGGTCAGCGGCAACGGCTCGACCATCCAGGCGGTGCTCAACGTGGTCGACGACGCCGCCATCGTTGGCCCCACCGAGCTGGGGCTGAGCGAGGAGGCCTTCGCCCGCCTGGGCCTGGCGGCCGGCCACGGCGCCAGCCTGCAGCATGCGGAGCCGCCGGCATCGATCGCCGCGCTGCACCGCAAGATCGCCGGCGAGCGGCTGTCGCGCGACGATCTGCACGGCATCATCCGCGACATCGCGCAGATGCGCTACACGAAGATCGAACTGGCGGCCTTCGTCGTGGCGGCCAACCAGTTCGAGATGGACCGCGACGAGGTGCTGCACCTCACCGAAGGCATGATCGCTGCCGGCCGCCGCCTGGACTGGCACCAGGAGGTGCGCAGCGGCCCGGTCGTCGACAAGCACTGCATCGGCGGCATCCCGGGCAACCGCACCTCGATGCTGGTGGTGCCCATCGTCGCCGCGCACGGCATGCTGATCCCCAAGACCTCGTCGCGCGCGATCACCTCGCCGGCCGGCACGGCCGACACGATGGAGGTGCTCGCGCAGGTCGAGCTGCCCTTCGACCGCCTGGCCGCCATCGTGCGCGAGACCGGCGGCTGCCTCGCCTGGGGCGGCACGGCCGACCTGTCGCCGGCCGACGACGTGCTGATCGCCGTGGAGCGACCGCTGGGCATCGATTCGCCGGGGCAGATGGTGGCCTCGATCCTGTCGAAGAAGATCGCTGCCGGCTCCACGCACCTGGTGCTCGACATTCCGGTCGGCCCGAGCGCCAAGGTGCGCGGCATGCCCGAGGCGCAGCGGCTGAAGAAGCTGTTCGAGTACGTGGCCTCGCGGCTGCAGTTGCACATCGACGTGGTGATCACCGACGGCCGCCAGCCGATCGGCCGTGGCATCGGTCCGGTGCTGGAGGCGCGCGACGTGATGCAGGTGCTCGAGAACGACCCCGCCGCGCCGATGGACCTGCGCCAGAAGGCGCTGCGCCTGGCCGGCCGCGTGATCGAGTTCGACCCCGACGTGCGCGGCGGCGACGGCTTCGCGATCGCGCGCGACATCCTCGACTCCGGCCGCGCGCTGGCGAAGATGAACCAGATCATCGATGCGCAGGGCCGGCGGCCGTTCTCGTGGTCGGCGCCGCCGGTGGCGCCGTTGTCCTTCGAGGTGACCGCGCCGCGCGACGGCGTGGTCACGGCGATCGACAACCTGGCGGTGGCGCGCATCGCGCAGCTGGCCGGCGCGCCCAAGGTGGCCGGCGCCGGCATCGACCTGCTGCAGCGCCTGGGCGACGCCGTGAAGGCCGGCCAGGCGCTCTACCGCGTCCACGCGCGATTCGAGGCCGACCTCGACTACGCGCGACGCAAGTCCGAGGCCGACGCGGGCTTTCGCGTCGGCGCGGCCGACGAACTGCCGCGCGACTACGTGTTGCGCGACAACGGTGCCTGACACGGGGAGTGCGCATGCTGCTGGCCTATGCCGACGAAAGCCCGCTGGCCCACGCGCTGGCGCGCGAGCTGGACTGCGAACTCGCTTTCGTGGAGACGCACCGCTTCCCCGACGGCGAGATCAAGCTGCGCCTGCCGCCGGCGCTGCCGCCGCGCGTGGTGATGCTGCGTGGCCTGCAGCAGCCCAACGATCGCCTGGTCCAGCTGCTGCTGGCCGGCCGCACCGCGCGCGAGCTGGGGGCGCGCCACCTCACCCTGGCCTCGCCCTATCTGGCCTACATGCGGCAGGACATGGCCTTCCAGCCCGGCGAGGCGGTGAGCCAGCGCATCGTCGTCGGCTTCCTGGGTGGCCTGTTCGATCGCGTCATCACCATCGATCCGCACCTGCACCGCATCGCTTCGCTCGACGAGGTGATGCCGGGCTCGCGGGGCGTGGCCCTGACGGCCGCGCCGCTGCTCGGCGCTTGGATCGCCTCGCAATGGCCGACGGACTTACCACCGCTGCTCGTCGGGCCGGACGAGGAGGCCGAACAATGGGTGCGCGCAGCCGGCGAGCACACCGGCCTGCAGGGGCTGGTCTGCCGCAAGACGCGGCGCGGCGACCGCGACGTGACGGTCGAGCTGCCGGGACAGGATCTCTCCGGCCGCGACGTGGTGATCATCGATGACGTGGCCAGCACCGGCCACACGATCGTCCAGGCGGCCAAGGCCTTGCGCGAACGGGGCGCGGCCTCGATCGACGTGGCCGTGGTCCATGCGCTGTTCGGCGGCGATGCGATCGAACGGCTGATGCAGACCGGCATCCGCCGCGTGTGGAGCACCGACGCCGTGCCCCATTCGAGCAACGTTGTCACGGTTGCGCCCCTGCTGGCGAGGGCAATCGCGGATTGCGATTGAATGGGCACGCCTCCCATACTGGGCTTCATCGCCGCGAAGGGGGCCCATGCATCTGCTCAGGCTGATCCAAAGCCAGGTGAAGCTCGGCGAACCCCTGCCCTGGGGCGTGCGTGACCAGCAGGGCAAGCTGCTGCTGGCCCGCGGCCAGGTGATCGCCAACGAGGCGCAGCTCGCCGCCTTGCTCGAACGCGGTGCCAGCGTCGACATCGAAGAGGTGCGCGCGGCGGCCTCACGTGCCGAGGCCGAGGCGAAGCGCCCTGCCAGCCTGTTCGCGCAGTGGGAGCAGGTGCTGTGGCAGCTCGATCGCACGCTGCGCAGCGTGCAGGCCGAGCCGGGCTTCGGCGATCGCGTGAACGAACTCGTGCAGCGCATCGAGGCACTGACCCTGCGCGACCCCGACATCGCGATCTACCTGACGGTGCGGCAGGACCCGAAGCGCCTGACGATCTATGCGCTGGCCCACTCCGTGCACTGCGCGATGGTGTCGCTGCTGATGGCGCGGCGGCTCGGCTGGGACGACGCGGCCGCGCACACGCTGATGAAGGCCGCGTTGACGATGAACATCGCCATCCTCGACCTGCAGGGCCGCATGGCCGCGCAGGGCGTGCCGCCCACGCCGCCGCAGATGGACATGATCCGCGTCCACCCGGCGCAGGGCGTCGAGATGCTGAAGGCCGCCGGCATCGACGACCCGGCCTGGCTCGACACCATCGCGCACCACCACGAGCGGCCCGACGGCACGGGCTACCCGGCTGGCGTGCGCGAAGCGGGCGAACTGGCCACGGTGCTGCGCTACATCGACGTCTTCATGGCGAAGATGGCGCCGCGGGCGCTGCGCGCGCCGCTGTCGCCGCAGCTGGCGGCTCGGCAGCTGTTCCAGGAGTCGGGCGGCGCGCCGGCGTCGGCGGCGATCATCAAGGAGTTCGGCATCTACCCGCCGGGCGAGTTCGTGCAGCTCAAGTCCGGCGAGATGGCGGTGGTGGTGCGCCGCGGCGCCAATGCCAGCACGCCGCTGGCCGCCGCCATCACCGACCGCCATGGCATGCCCAACGTCAACACCGTCGTGCGCGACACCTCGAAGCCCGAGTTCGCCATCGCCGCGCTCGCCGCCGAGAAGAACCTGGTGTTGCGCGTGCCGCCGGAGCGGCTGTTCGGCCTGCCCGAATGACCGGGATCAGGCCTTGCCCTGGTTCGCCACGGCGGCGGCTGCCTTCGCCGCGGCTTCCGCGTCGCCGAGGTAGTAGCTGCGGATCGGCTTGAGCGCGTCGTCGAGCTCGTAGACGAGCGGGATGCCGTTGGGGATGTTCAGGCCGACGATCGCGTCGTCGGAGATGCCGTCGAGGTACTTCACCAGCGCGCGGATGCTGTTGCCGTGCGCAGCGATCAGCACGCGCTGGCCGGAGCGGATCGCCGGCGCGAGGGTGTCGTTCCAGTAGGGCAGCACGCGCGCCACCGTGTCCTTCAGGCATTCGGTCAGCG
>CAZVLY010000033.1:0-7720 GCA_964628175.1 uncultured Piscinibacter sp.
GGCGGCAGCGCGCTCGGCCGCTTCGGCTGGCAGGCGGATGTGAGCGCCTCGCCGAGCGCGCTGGCGGGCCAGCTGCGCTTCGGCCCCGATGCCGCGCTGCCCACGGTGGGCGGCCTGCAGCTGCAGCTCGACCTGAACCCGCTGCGCGTCTCGCTGCACTGGCACCGCAGCGGCGGCGGCAGCGACGTCGCCGCGCTGTGGCCCGCGCCCGACGGCCAGGCGCTCGCGCGCATGCTGGCGCAGGCGGCGCCCAGCCTCGGTGCGCATGTGGCGCTGGAGGTCATGCGGCGCGCCGATGCCACCGCGCGCCCGGCGATCGACGCGGCGCTGGACGCGCTGGGCCTGCTCGCCGGCGTGGCCAGCGACACCGAGCGCGCGCTGCGGCCGCTGGCGGGCCTGGTCGCCGACCCGGCGGGCTGGCTGCGCAGCGCCGGCTCGCTGGCCGCCAACCCGGTCAAGATCCAGGCGCTGTTCGATGCCTTGCGCGCGCTGATCGGCCAATTGCCCGCGAACGGCCAGCCCCTGGCGCTCGCCAAGGGCGTGAGCCTCGCGGTGGCCGCCGACGGCCCCGGCGCGCGGCTCACGCTGCAGGTCGATCCGAGCACCTGGACGGCGCCGAACGGCGTCGCCGCGCGCCTGTCCGGCGGCATCGGCGCCAGCCTCACCGTGGGACCGAGCGGCGCGCCGAGCGTCGGGCTCGAAACACACGTGGGCCTCGATGGCGACACGCCCGGCCGGCAGGCGGTCTATGCACGCATTGGCAGCGCAGGGCTCGAGGTCTTCCTGCGCCCCGCCACCGGCGCCGACATCCGCCTGCTGCCCTTCGCCGGCCTCGGCTCGCTGTCCGACGCGGCTGCGGCCGCGCTGCCCTTCCTGCTCGACCGCCTGGCCGAGATCGCCGGCACGCCGGGCGATCTGGTGCGCGCCGTGGGCGATGCGCTCGCACTGCGCAAGGGCTCGCCGACGAAGAAGTTCGACGCCGATGCCTTGCGCGCCTGGGCGGCGAATCCGGTGGGCGCGCTCACCGCCGCCGTGCCCTCGATCGTCAGCACGGGTCTGGCGACGCTGGCACCGCTGGTCGACGACTTCCTGCCCGCGGGCGTGAGCGCTGCCGCCTCGTCCAACGAGATCTCGATCACCGTCGAAGGCGTGACGCTGGCCTGGAACCCCTCGGCCGGGCGTGTGTCGCTCTCCGCGCCCGCGATCGCGGTGCCGGGCATCCGGACGCTCGGCGCGACACTGGCGATCAGCGCCGCGGGCCTCGACGAACTGAGCATCGCCATCGGCCCGGCCGAGATCGATGCCGGCGGCGTGATGCTGCGGCCCTTCGCGAGCGTCGCCGCGGGCCTGAACCCGGCCGGCGGGCGCCGCGTGATGGTCGGCCTGTCGGCCAACGCCACGCAGCACTTCGCCGCGCGCTGGACGCTGGACAGCGCGCAGTTCGACCTCGTCGCCAGCGACGGCGCGTTGGCCACGGCCATCGCCACCGCCGACCCGGCGCAGGTGGCGCTGCGCATCGTCGAGGTGGTGGCCGACCTGGTGGCCGCCGTCGCGATGGCGCAGCAGGCAGTGAAGGACCTGCTCGACACCGACGTGGGCCACGCCGGCAAGGACGTGCGCTTCCTGCTGCAGGGCGTGGTGCTCGCCGACGTGCCGAACCCGACGCAGCTCATCGCCAACGTCTTCAATCCCGGCACGCTGCTCGCGCGCATCCACCGGCTGTTCGTCAACCTCGCCGGGGCGAGCCTGTCCTTCGACGTCGCCGACCTGCGCCTGAGCCTCACCGAGGTCGACGATGTCGTCGGACTGCAGGTCGGCGTGGTCGACCGCTTCGAGCTGCTCAGCGGCGACGTGATGCTCTGGCTCGAGAACGACGTGCGCTGGATCTCGCCGCGCGACAGCGACGACGGCGGCCTGTTCGTCGGCTTCCTGCCGACCACGCTGCCGCTGCGCTTCACGCCCAGCCTGGTCGTCAACGGCCTGGGCCTGCGCGTGGGCAAGTCCTCCGGCCCGCTGCTCGATGCCGGCATCACGCTGGAGTCGATCGCGCTGCATGTCTACGCAGCGATCGAAGGCAGCGGCGCGAAGAGCGGCGGCGTGCAGCTGCAGTTCGCGAACCTCGCGGTGTCGGCTTCGGGCGCGCAGGGCGAGAACGGCATCGCGCAGGGCATCATGCGCGACACCGGGCCCACGCCGCCCAAGCCGGCCTTCTCGCCGGCGCTGGCGATCCAGGTGCACGACGGCGGGCCGGTGCAGGTGTCGCTGTCCGCCGGCGACGGCACCGGGCCCTGGTGGATCGCCATCCAGAAGGGCTTCGGCCCGCTCTACCTCGAGCAGATCGGCTTCGGCGTCACCAACCCGCAGGGCCGCCTGGAGCGCATCTCGCTGCTGATGGACGGCTCGGTGTCGATGTTCGGCCTGACCTGCGCCGTCGACGACCTGCAGATCACCTACATCGTCGGCAACAACGACTTCTTCAACCCGGCGAGCTGGGCGATCGATCTCGCCGGCCTGGCGGTGTCGGCCGACATGGCCGGCGTGACGCTGGCCGGCGGCCTGCTCAAGCAGACCACGCCGCAGGGCATCGAGTACCTGGGCATGCTGCTCGGCCGCTTCGCGGTCTATGGCCTGACGGTGTACGGCGGCTACGGCGAGGGCGAGAGCAACGGCCAGAAGTTCACCGCCTTCTTCGCCATCGGCGCGGTCAACGGGCCGATCGGCGGGCCGCCGGCCTTCTTCCTCACCGGCATCGGCGGCGGCTTCGGCATCAACCGCCGGCTGGTCGTGCCCACCGAACTCTCCAACTTCGGCGACTACCCGCTGATCCAGGCGCTGGACATCGCCGCCACGCCCAGCGACCCGATGACGCAGCTGCGCGCGCTGGGCAGCTACTTCCCGATGCAGAAGGGCACCTTCTGGTTCGCCGCCGGGCTGTCGTTCAACAGCTTCGCGCTGGTCGACGGCATCGCGGTGGTCGGCGTGCAGGTGGGCGACGGGCTGGACATCAACCTGCTCGGCCTGGCGCGCATGGCGCTGCCGCGGCCGCAGGTGGCGCTGGTGTCCATCGAGCTCGCGCTGCTGGTGCGCTTTTCCAGCAGCGAGGGCGTGCTGTGGGTGCAGGGCCAGCTCACCGACAACTCCTGGCTGCTCTACCAGGACATCAAGCTCACCGGCGGCTTCGCCTACGTGATCTGGTTCAAGGGCGAGAAGTCCGGCGAGTTCGTGCTCACCATGGGCGGCTACCACCCGGACTTCCACCGCGACGGCTACCCGGTGGTGCCGCGCCTGGGCCTGCGCTGGAGCATCGGCGACAACATCGTCATCAAGGCCGGCAGCTACTTCGCGCTGACCCCCGAGGCGCTGATGGCCGGCGGCGACTTCGAGGCCTCGGCGCATTTCGGCCCGGCCTGGGCCGAGGTGAAGTTCGGGGCGCACGGCATCGTCTTCTTCGATCCCTTCCACTACGACGTCAGCGCCTACGCGCGCATCGCCGCGGGCGTGACGATCGACACCTGGATCTTCGGCGAGATCACCATCTCGGTGAGCCTGGGCGCGCGCATCCACGTGCTCGGGCCGGAGTTCCGCGGCAGCGTCACCTTCGAGGTCGGCCCGATCGAGCTGACCTTCGAGTTCGGCGGATCCGAGAAGGCCCAGAAGCAGCCGATCAGCGCCGACGCGTTCATCACCAAGTACCTCGAGGCCGCCGACAGCGGCAAGGCGCGCCCCCATGCGCTGATGACCAACACCGGCGCGCTGCCGGCCAAGGGCGAGGACTCGACACCCGACGGCTCGTCGTCGCGGCCCTTCGTGGTGGTGGTCGAGTTCTCGATGACCTTCACGAGCACGGTGCCGGCCACGCGCATCAACCGCACCCTCGCGCCGGCCGCCATCACCACCACGACGCACGCGCCGAGCCGGGCCATCGGCGTGGCGCCGATGGAGCGCTCGGACGTGGTGCCCACGATCCGCCTGACCTGGCTGCGCGGCGGCGTGGCCCAGCCCTACCCCTTCATCGACACGGTGCGGCCCTTCGGCCGCTTCCCGGTGGGCGTGTGGGGCCCGCCGCAGGACGCCAACAACCGCCAGGTGCCCAAGGCCGAGATGCTGGAGGCGCTCAGCGAGCTCGACCTCGTCTGCCGCGCCACGCCCTCGGGCGGCGGGCCGGAGATTCCGTACTACCAGGTCGAGATCAACAAGCGCCTGCCGCTGCCCTTCACGCGCAGCGCGCTCGACGTGGCCACGCTGCGCACGCTCGCCAACGACGTCACCACGCTGCTCGCGCCGGCGGCCGACACCGCCACGGCCTTCGAGGCGGCCACGAAGTTCCTGAAGACCCGTGCCACGCCCACCGCACTGGCCGCGCTGCGCGGGGAGCGCCAGGCGCCGCCGCGGCTGGGCACGCTGACCGAAGGCATCGAGACGCCGACCGCCACCACGATCCCCGAGATCGCCGACCGGCCGCCGGCCAAGGTGTACGACCACTTCATCGATGCGCCGATCGCCGTCGGCCTGCTCTCCGGCGCGACGGTCGGCATCGCCGTGGCCGCGAAGGCGAAGACCACGGTGAAGGGCAGCGAGCGCGCCTGGCGCACCGCGCCGCCGACGCTGGCGGGGGTGGAAGCGCAGCGCAGCCGCTCGATCGCCGCGCGCCTGGTGCTCGCCGACACACCGGCGCAGCCCACGGCACGCAACGAGCGCATCGCGCGCAGCGGCACGCTGGTGGCCGCGCAGAACGTGCCGCCCACCGCCGTGGCGCATGGCGCGACGGCGCTGGTCGCGCGCGCCGGTGCCGCGCTGGCGGCGCCGCTGGCCGACTTCAACGCGGCGCTCTCGGTGGGCCGCGACGCCCGTGCCGCCCGCGCGGCCGATGCCGGCGCGCCGCTGTCCGCCGGCCAGACGGTGGTGCTCAAGCTGCCCAACGCCCACGCCGATGCGCTGCCCGATGGCCAGCGGCCGAAGCTCGCCGTCGCCGGCGCGCCGGCACGCGTGGTGATGCTCGGCCACGCTGGCCGGCGCCTGGCCGACACGCTGCTCGGCCCGGGTGCGGCGGCCAGCACGATCGAGGTGCCGCGCGGCACCGAGCGCATCGTCGCCATCGGCCAGGGCGCGGTGGCGCCGGCCTCGCGCATCGGCCTGGCAGGCTGGCACGCCGGGCTGCAGATGCCCTACGCCGGCCATGCCACCGCCCTCGGCCCGGGCTGCGTGGTGCACGCCAATGGCGAGCGCCTCGCGCTGCACACGGAGCGGCTCGACGCCGGCTGGGTCAACGGCGCCGAACTCGCACGCGGCATCAGCACCCTGAGCACGACCTTCGCCGGCACGCCGCGCACCGTGGTCGTCGTGCTCGACGACCCGGCGTCGGCCGGCGGCCCGGTCGACGGTCGCCAGTTGCTGCTCGGCCTGGACGGCGCCCACCGCGCACTCGACCGCGCCGGCCGCGAGAAGCCGCCAGTGCTGCTGTCCATGGACAACCGCAGCGTGCTCGCCTACGACATCGTGCCCGAGGGCGAGGCGCCGGTGGTGGTGACGATCGCCAGCCAGGACGGCTGGTCGCTGGTGGGCGTGATGGCCAGCGCCGAGGTCGATGCCACCGGCGCGGTCGCACTGATCTCGTCGCGCGGGCTCGATGCCGCGCTGCAGCCCTTCGCCACCACCAGCGCCACCGAGGCGGCCCCGCCGAGCCGCCTGGCCTGGATCGGCCCGACACGCAGCCGCGACGAGCGCACCACCGCCAAGGCGCGTGCGCAGGGCGGCGTGGCCGTGGCGGCGCTGATGCGCCGGCAGGCGGCAAGGAGCACGGCGCCAACGAGTGCACGCAAGACCGGAGGACGCCGCTGATGCCCAAGACTGGCCACTTCATCCTGCACAGCAACGTGATGCCCCCGGTCACGGCCGGCCGCTACGAGCTCGTCACCGAGCAGGTCGACCTGCCCTTCGACGTCGAGCCCGAACACACGCACGTGCAGATCGCGGCGCCTCGCTACACGATGCCGACCGACCAGATCCTGTCGAGCTTCCCGCCCGCCAATGCGGAGGGGGCCTTCGGCGACCGGTTGCCGCAGATCGTGCTGAAGCGCCGTACCCTGCCCTGGGAGCGCAACCCGGCCGGGCAGGTGCAGCCCTCCGAGACGCCGTGGCTCGCGCTCGTCGTCGTCGCCGAAGGCGAGGCCACGCTGTCCACCGCCACCGCCGTGCGCGACTGCGTGACGGCGGGCACGACGCTGCTCGACCCCGACGACAAGGACGTCGAGCAGGGCCTGTACCTCGCCGTCACCGAGACGGTGGTGAAGAAGATCTTCCCCTGCAAGGACGACCTGCCGCTGCTCGCGCACGTGCGAGAGGTCGACGTCAACGACACCGAGCTCGCCAACGGCGACGACGATGGCTGGCTCGCCGTCGTGCTGGCCAATCGCCTGCCGGTGTTCGACGACGCAGCGGGCAAGGCGGTGCGCTACATGGCCTGCCTCGTCAACCTCGAAGGCCAGCTCGAGGCGCTGCCCAAGCCCCTGCCGCCGGTGGCGAGTTTCGAGTTCGTGCTGGCGCAGGACTGGCGCGTGCTCGCCAGCGCCAGCCCGGGCGGCGGGCCCGACGTGCAGGTGCTGGGCAATGCACAGCTCGGCAACGTGGTCCTGCCGGCGGCGGCCGGGCTGCAGGGCCAGCGGCCTCCGGGTGCGGCGGGTGCCACCTTCGCGGCGGCGGGCGCAGCGCAGGCGAAGCCGGTGGTATCGATCGACGGCGCGGCCAAGATGGCTCAGCCCCCGGTGGGCAAGCAGTGGAGCTCGGCCACGCAGCAGGTGGCCGCCGTGGCGCTCGACCCCGATGCCAAGCGGCTGGTGCGCGACACCATGGCGCAGGGCTTCCGCCTGCCGATCGAGGCCTATGCGATCGAGAAGGTGCTTCGCTTCCCGGTGCTGGCGCACTGGTCCTTCACCACCAACGAAGGCGCCACCTTCGAGAAGCTGATGCAGGAGCTCGACGTCGGCCTGCTCGGCAGCGTCGCCGAGGCGCCGCCCGACACGCCCGCCGCCGGCGCGCGGCCCGAGGTGGTGCAGACCGGGCACATTGGCCTCGGCCACCGCACGCGCCGCGGCGACCCGGTGCAGGCCTGGTACCGCGGGCCCTGCGTGCCCTTCCCGACCGCCCGCGATTCGAGCTCGAAGGACGAGCCGCTCGCGCTGGCGCATTCGGCCGACCAGCTGCGCCGCGTGATCCCCGACGGCCGCGAAGACCTGGCACTGGCCGCGGCCTTCGAGATCGGCCGGCTGCTCGCGCTGTCGCAGCTGTCGGTGGTGTCGGCGCTGCTGCGTTTCCGCGGCGAGCAGTTCGGCGCCGGGCGTGTGCGCGAGGTGCTGGCGCAGCTGCTGCCCTTCGAGCTGCCGGGCCTCGCGGGCGAGCGCGTCGACATGGGCCGCTTCGTCGCGCTGGAAGTGTTGAACGTGCTCTCGAAGAACACCGACCGCATGATCGGCCCGCGCCGCCCGGTGGCCGACCCCGGCCGGCCGCTGCGCGTCAGCGGCGACCTCGACCAGGTCATCGCCACCGGCCTGGGCTTCGACCTCGCCGCGCTGCGCAAGCGCGCCGACGCGGTGGGCGTGCTCTCGGCGCTGGAGCAGACGAGCGTGCCGGTGGCGCTGAAGCCCGGCCAGTCGCCCAACGAGAAGCTCGTGGTGTCGGCGCTGCAGGCTGCGCTGCAGGGCGAGCTGCAGCGCACGCTGGGCGT
>CAZVLY010000033.1:7820-22322 GCA_964628175.1 uncultured Piscinibacter sp.
CGGGGCCGTGCCGCCACGCCGCCGCCCGATGCGCTCGATGCCCTGATCGCCGGTGCGCCGGCGGATGACGACGAAGAGGACCGGTCATGAAAGCCCTCATCAACGCCGAAGTGGCGATCCAGGCCGCCGTGTCGGCGGCGCAGAACTACGCCGACATCGTCACCGACCGCGACCCCGACGACGGCGAGCACGTGGTGCCCGGCGAGCTGCGCCGCTTCCTGGCGCGGCTGCGCCTGCTGCACGGCGTGCCGTTCAGCTACCTGGTGCCCGACGCGAAGCTGCTGCCGATCGAGTCGATCCGCTTCTTCTACATCGACCGCGCCTGGACCGACGCGCTGGTGCAGGGCGCGCTGTCGGTGGGCACGATCAGCAGCGCCGACCGCACGCAGCTCGAGGCGGTGTACCCGCACATCCGCGCCGAGGTCGACGAGGCCGAGCGCACGATCCGCCAGCCCAGGGGCGAGGAGCTGCTGAAGGCCGGCAGCGGCACGATCACCGGCTTCATCCTGCGCTCGCGCGCGGTGTCGGGCTGGCCCAACCTGCACGTGCGCGCCTACTCGCGCGACGTGGTGGCCGACGATGCGCTGACCACCGCCGCCGAGTCCGACCCGAGCCGCATGAAGGTGCTGCGCATGGAGCGCCTCGCACCGGCGGTGCTGCTGGTGCTGTTCGACGGCGTGCCCGCGGTGGTGCACATCGAGGAGCCGCGCCAGGGCATCCAGTTCGGCGTGCGCATCGACCCCGACGGCCCGCCGAACCAGCGCCGCGTGAAGGTGCGCGACTGCAACACCGGCGACCCGGTGCCGCCGGAGAACGCCTTCACGACCACCAATTCGGTCGACGTGCCCTTCCGCCCCAACGCGCCGGGCGTGATCAACATGGCCGCGCTGCGCTCGCGGCTAGCGGCGAAGGCGCCGAACAGCGGTGGCACGCTGGAGCCCAACGAGTACGCGCTGCAGATGCTGCGCTTCCCCTTCCGCCAGGTGTTCGGCGATCCGGACAACCAGACCGAGAGCGAACGCTTCTACGCGCTCGACCAGTTCAAGGCCAAGGTGGCGCTGACGACGTGGAAGAGCACGGTCGCGACCAGCCTGGCGAAGGTGAATCCATGAGCACGAAGCGCAAGCCCGTTGCTGCGAAGACCGGCGTGAAGGCCGCCGCGCCGCGCGCCGCCTTCGACCCCGAGGCCATCCGCAGCCTGGTGCGCGGCAAGCGCTTCCTCGCCGCCGACCGCGCCGCGCTCGACCTCGGCGAGATCGCCACCTGGGACAAGTACCTGCTGCGCGAGCAGCGGCTGCTGGTGCCGATCGACGTGCAGGCGCTGTACGTGCCCGCGGGCAGCACCGAGCCGATGGTGCGCCTGCCGATGCTGGTGGCCGGCGCCGACGGCCAGACGGTGGAGAACGCCGAGGACGGCATGCCCGACCCCTTCGACGCCGGCGCGCCGCGCGAGCCTGGGGTGCACCTGCACTGGGCCATGCCCGACGCCCTGCTGCGCGGCAGCTTCAGGCAGACGGGCGACGGCGCGAGCAATCGCCTCGCGCTGCCGCCGCTGCCCGACCGCTGGGTGGTGCTGCGCCTGGTGCTGCCGCGCGGCGCCACGATGCCCGTCACCACCGGCTGGGTGATCGAGGCCGATCGTGCGGTGGCGGTGCCGCTGGCGCAGTGGAGCGAAGGCGGCAGCGCCTCGCAGGGCGCCACGCCCGCCGGCGCCGCCATCGATCGCGACCAGCTCACCGGCACGGTGGGCGGCGCGGTGAGCTGGTCGGGCGTGTACGACGCGGTGCTCAACCGCTTCGCCTTCCACGACCCGCTGGCCGACCTGGCCACGCTGGCGCCGCAGGGGGTCGACGAGGACTGCGCCGCCTACGTCGTGGCCGGCTGGTGGAGCGACCCGGCGCTCGACCCGCTGGACGCCGCGCGCAGCAGCGACAGCCTGCACGAGCTGCTCGATCGCAAACGCTGGCGGCTGCTCTATGAATGGGGCGATGCCGCCTGGTCGCAGCAGCAGGACGCGGCGCAGGCCGAACTGCGCCGCGCGCTCGGCCTCACCACCACCGACCGCTGGTCGGGCAGCCGGCCGGTGGCCACCGCCGCCTTGCGCGCCTCTGCCGCGGGCACGCCCTTCGTGCCGATCGACAAGACCTTCCTCGCCAAGCAGGAGCGCGTGGCGGTATCGGCCTTCGCCAGCGAGGCGATCGAGCGCTACGTCGCGCCACCCTGGCAACTGCGCTCCTCGCTGCTGCACGGCGCGATCTACGGCGTGCCGGTGCGCGGCGCGCCGGCGCTGGACCGGCGGCCCGATGCCAGCGGCGTGGCCGTCGCGCTCGGCCTGCACGACGACGACCTGCTCGCCGCCTTCGCCGCGGCGCAGGCCACGCCCGACCAGCGCCGCGCCACCGAGCGCCTGCTCGCGGCCTTCACCGCGCAGAAGGTGAACCGCCTCGGCGCGGCCGACGGCGCGGTGGAGCTCGAGGAGCACGAGCACGCCGTGGCCTTCGCCTCGCTGCCCGCGGGCATCGCCGGCACCGACCGCTTCGTGCAGCGTGTGCAGACCGGTGGCGTGGGCGGCCTGGGGATCGGCCGCAAGCGCGCCGTGGCGGACGCCGCCAAGAGCGCCGTGGCGAGCCAGTCGCCGCGCGGCGCGGCCGGCGCGCAGGCGCAGAGCCCGCAGGCCGACATGCTGTTCGCCACCCAGGGCAAGCCGACGCTGGTGAAGGCCAGCGCCGCGCTCATCAACGACCTGGCGCGCTCGCGTGTCGGCGAGGTGCTCACGGCCACCGAGCCGCGCGTGGTGCAGCGGCCGGCATCGCGCTTCACCTTCCCCGCCGAACCGATGGTGGCGCTGCGCGGCGGCGGCCGCAGCCTGCGCCACGGCAACGACGGCCGCGGCTCGGCCGACGGCAAGCTCACCTGCCGTTGGCCAACCCATGTGGTGACCGAGGTCGCCGGCGTGATCGCGAAGGACCGCTTCATCGGTTCTCTGGGCAACGGCGCCATCCCTTCCGAGGCGCTGACGCTGGCGCGCGAGGCGCTGCTGCACGACCCCTACCACGACGAATGGATCGCCGCCGCGCTGGCGCCGCCGGGCAGCGGCCGCACCACGCTGCTCAATCGCCTGAAGGCCGAGTCGGTGCTGCGCTTCGGCCACGACGGCACCTACGACGGCACCACGGTGGCGCTGAACCCGAACGTCGCCAGGACGCCGAAGGCGCGCCGCGCCCAGGCGGCCCAGCAGCCCCTGCAACCCGGCATGCGCCAGCAGCAGACGCTGGTGTCCGACGAGCTGCGCAAGTTCTCGCTCTACCAGGGCGCCGACCCCGACCTCGTCGGCGTGACCACCTGGGCGCAGCCCTGGGTGCCGATGTGGATCGAGTGGGAAGCCCAGGTCGAGGGCCTGGATCCACCGACGCTGCAGGCCTGGAGACTCGGCGCGCTCGACCTCGAGACGACGAGCGCGACGATCGAAGGTGGCACCACCACGCTGCGCGGCCGCGCGCAGCTGACCGCCGGCGCCGCCGCGACGCTGCACGACGCCATCACCGACTGGCTGGCCAAGGAAGATGCGCTCGACGCGGTGAACGCCGGCCTCGTCGACGACGACACCGAGAAGGCCTACCGCACGCTCGACGAGGCGGTGCGCCACCTCGACGTGATGACGGCCACGCTCGACGGCCTGCGCGCGCAGCTGCTCGGCCTGCCGGTCAGCGATGGCCTGCGCCGCCCCGGCGAGCCCGGCAGCGTCAGCGAGCCCGCGCCGGTGGCGCCGCCGCATGCGGTGCTGGCCGGCTGCGTGACGCTCACCCGCGCCCGCCTGCTCGACGTGTTCGGCCGCACGCTCGACGTGCCGCTGGCGAACGTGACGACGCCCACGCGCGCCTCGCTGCCCGCGCGGCCCGGGGCGCTGCAGCTGCGCCCGCGGCTGCTGCGGCCCTCGCGCTGGCTGTTCCGCCTCGTCGACGCGGCCACGCCGGTCGGCGCCGAGGGCACGGAGGCACGGGTCGACCAGGTCGAACCCGCGCTGCAGGTCAACCCGGTGGCCGGCTTCGTGATGCCCGATCACCTGGACGAGAGCCTGGAGGTCTTCGGCATCGACGGCGCGCCGATCGGCGAACTGCTGCACGAACCCGTCAGCGGCGGCGTGATGTGGGAGATCGCCGCCGGCCGCGAGGGCCCGGCCGATGCCGGCCCGCACCATGGCCTGGCGCCGGCGCAGAAGGCGCTGGGCGACTTTGCCGCCGCGCTGGTGGCCGCCGATGCCGCCGCGCGGCAGGGCGCGCCGCTGGACGCCTCGCGCGAGCAGGAGCAGGCGCGCGAGAGCGCACTGTCCGCCCTGCTGCGCGCCATCGACACCACGCTGTGGACGGTGGACAGCTTCGCCTCGCTGGGCAGCGAGCACGTGGCCGGGCTGGTGGGGCGGCCGATCGCGGTGGTGCGTGCGCAGCTGCGGCTCGAACTTCGCCCGCCCGTCGACGTGGACCTCAGCGACGCACAGCGCGCGGCCGAATGGGCACAGGTCGAGCAGGAGGCGGCGCGGCATGCCTTCCCGGTGCGCATCGGCGAGCTCACGCGCAGCGACGACGGCGTGCTCGGCTTCTTCGTCGATGACGACTATTCGCGCTTCCGCCTGGTCGACAAGGTGATCGCCGCCACCGCCGCGGACGGCGGCCGCAGCCGCGGCCAGCTCGGCGTGTTCGAGAAGAGCGCCGGCCTGCCGCCGGCCAGTGCGATCACGCACCCCTACATCGCCGGCACCGACGACGCCGACACGCTGCTGCTGCACATCGGCCAGACGGTCACGCTGACGATCCTGATGCACCCCTCGGGCAAGGCCACGCTGACCTCCGGCGTGCTGCCGCGCAAGGCGCTGGCGCTGGCGCGCGACTGGGTCGGCCCGGGCCTGGCCGCGATCGCGCCCTCGCTGCGCACCGGGCCCGTGCTGGTCGAGACCGACCTCGACAGCGAAGGCCAGGTGCGCCTGCCCAAGGTCTCGGTGTTCGGCAAGGACCAGAACTTCCTCTGGCGCGACACGCCGGCCACCTGGCGCACCGACGCCATCCTCGCCGCCACGCAGACCGCGCTGCTGCCCGACGCGCCGGCGGAATTGCGCGAGGGCTGGATCCGCGTCGCGCCGACGAAGGTGGAGGGGGGCAGCGAATGATCCACTCTGCGTCCACTGCAGCGCGGCGGGCCGAGCGCCGGGCCGCTCCCAAGCCGGCCCGCATCCCCTCGGGGGATCGGCCGGCGTACTCGTCGGACGAGGGGCTGTCATGAGCCGTTATCAGTGGCCGATCGCGCAGCGCGGCGAGGGCGACGACGACCCCGGCGGCCGCGGTGAGTTCTTCGGCCGCCAGCGCGTCGAGTTCGACCCGGCCGGCGCACGCGCGCTGGCGCGCGGCACGCCACCCCAGCCCGGCGTGGCCCGCCCGCGTGCGCCGGTCAGCGGCCGCGCGCACCTGTGGCAGCCGCTCGGCCCCGACACGGTGGTCGGCGGCCAGGCCATCGGGGCCACGCGCATCGCCGGGCGCATCAACATGCTCGCCGTGCACCCGGACGGCGAGCGTGTCTACGCCGCCTCGGCCAACGGCGGCGTCTGGTACTCCGGCAACGGCGGCGTGCAATGGCGCTCGCTCGGCGGCCTGGCCTCGACACCGGCGCCAGGCACGGTGAACCGGCCCGCGCAGCGCCACGCCTGCGGCGCCATCGCGGTGGCCTGGGGCGCGACCGAGGCCGACGACGTGGTCTACGTCGGCACCGGCGAGACCACGCATGGCCGCAGCGCGCAGCCCGGCGCGTCGCTGGGCGGCATCGGCATCCTGCGCAGCGAGCACCCGGCCACCGCGGCCGGCCCCGACCCCTGGGTGCGCGAGGCGCCGCACCTGCTCGGCGAGGGCGTGTGCCGCATCGCGCTGCAGCCGGGCGGCAGCGGCGTGGTGGCCGCCACCACCGCCGGCCTGTTCGAGCGACCCGCCGGCGCCGGTGCCGACACCGCCTGGACACGCGTGACGGGCGTGCCCTTCGCCACGCTGCAGGACAAGTGTGCCGACGTGCTGTGGACCCGCGGCGACGGCACGCGGCCCGAGCGGCTGTGGGTCTGGGTGCAGAAGGGCGAGCAGGTCGGCCTGTGGGTGCGCGCGACCGGCCAGACCGACTTCACGCGCGTGATCGCGCCGCCGCAGGCGCTGCCGCGGCGCGCCGTGCTGGCCGCCGCGGAAGCGCAGCCGCCGGTCTCGCCGGACCAGATCTACGTCTTCAGCGACGACGGCGGCAACGGCGCGCCGCGGCTGTTCCGCGTCGCCTGCGCCAGCGCCGCCGCCCCCAGCGCCACGCTGGTCGCGGGCGTGCCCGATGTGCTGGGCACGCAGGGCTTCTACGACATCGCGCTGGCCGTGCACCCGGCGCAGAAGGACCATGTCGTGGTCGGTGGCAGCACCTTCCCGGCGGTGACGCCGAGCGGCAACACGCTGCTCAACTCGGGCAACACCGACGACGGCGCCATCGTCGCGGCCGACGTGGCCGTCGATGGCACCGGCACGCTCACCTTCGGCCAGCCGGCGGCGCCGAAGATGGTCGGCGCCGGCGTGCATGCCGACGTGCACGATCTCGTCTACGCCAAGGCCGGCGCGCGGCTGTGGGCAGCCTGCGACGGCGGCGTGTACCGCTCCGATCGCCCCGACCAGCAGGTGGGTTTCGCCGCGATGAACGACGGCCTCAGCGTCATCGAAGCCAACTACATCGCCTGCCACCCGCTGTGCGAAGGCCGCGTGGCGGTCGGCCTGCAGGACAACGGCGTCATCAGCCTGCGCTCCGGCGCGGTATGGAACCACGACGGCGACGGCGATGGCGGCGGCATCGCCTTCGACCCGCTCGACGGCACGCGCTACCTGCGTCAGTACTTCCGAGGCGATTGGGATTCGTCCGACGGGACCTTCTCGCTCAAGCTGACTGCGGCCGAGAACACCAAGGACCTGTGCGCCTTCTATTCCACGCCGGCCGCCGTCAAGAAGAACCGCCCGGCCGCCCCGGCGGGCCAGCAGGACGTGACGCAGGTGATCATCGGCGCCTCGCGCCTGTGGTACAGCGAGGACTTCGGCAAGACCTGGGTCACGCTGCCCGGCGCCAGCGCGCCGCCGGCCGGCAAGCTGGACCACGACGGCTTCGGCCAGAAGATCACCGTGTGCCGCTGGCAGGGCAGCGAGGTGGCCTGGGTGCTGGGCGAGGGCCGGCTCAAGCGCTACGCGCGCAGTGCCGGCAGCGACACCGCCGCCGGCCCGGGCACCTGGACGGCCGAGGTGATCGTCGAGAAGGGCGTCAAGGCGAAGAAGGACACCACGAACACCGAGGGCCCGATCCGCGACGCCGCGGTGTGGACCGACATCGCGGTCAACCTCGATGCGCCGGGCACCCCGCGTGGCACGCGCGGCGCGCTCTACCTGGGCACCACCGGCAAGGCCGACAACACCGAGGTCGACACGCTGTGGTGGTTCGACGGCACGGACCGCTGGCACGCCACCGGGCTGCGCCGCGACGGTGTGCCCGCGCCGGTGACCTCCATCGTGTGCGACCCGGACTTTCCCGACGAGGTCTACGTCGGCACCACCATCGGCGTGTGGCGCGGTCTGCGCACGCAACTGGGCAACGCCGCGCCGGCCTGGACCTGGAGCCCGCGGCTGAACGGCCTGCCCGAAGCCGCCGTGGAGGACCTGGCGATCTTCAGCCGTGGCGGCCTGCGCCTGCTGCGCGCCGCCATCGCCGCACGCGGCGTGTGGGAGTTGCGGCTCGATCAGCCGGACCTCGAGGACCGCATCTACCTGAGAGCCCACGACGACGACCTGCGCCACACGCTGCCCGCGGTGGCCGTGCAGCGCGACGGCGTCACGCCGCGCTCCTGGCACGGCAGCCCCGATGTGCGGCCGCGGCGCGCGCCGCTGGCCATCGCGGCGCCGGCCACACTGCCCTGGTCGGCCAGCAGCCCCGGCGTCGATGCCGAGCCGCTGCGGCGCTTCCAGAGCGCACTGCGCGCCGGCGTGCCGGACCTGCGCGTGCGCGCCACCGGCCGCTGGGACGGCTGGTTCAACGAGGTGATGCGCGACCTGGGCGCGCCGACGGTGGCGCCGGCCACCGTGCGGCTCGACAAGGCCTTCTGGGAGCGCTTCGTGCAAGGCGCGGCGGCCACCGCCGAGCCCTGGAGCACACCGCGGCCGACGCACGCCGACCTGCTCGACTTCAGTGCCGGCATCGACGAGGGCGTGCGCGAGCGGACGTCCTGCGAACTGCCGGCGGCCGCGAACAAGGTCGACATCCTCGTGCACCATCGCGGCCTCGCGCCGACCGACGGCGCGCAGGTGCGGGTCACGCTGCTGAAGTGGATCGACCCGAACGCGCAGAGCCAGGCCAGCTGGAGCGACAGCAGCACCTGGTTCAGCGGCCCCGTGCCCTGGGCGGATGCGGTCAACGCGACGCTGAACGCCGCCACGGTCGCGGCGGGCCCCGCACTGGGCAGCGGCTGGAGCTACGTCGGCAGCACCCTGGCGACGCGGCGCCAGACACTGGCGGGGCAGACGCTGGACGCGCTGCACCCCGGCATCGCCAGCTTCGACCTGAACCTCGCCGGGCTGAAGCACAACACCGTGGTGCTGCTGGTGGCGGTGATCCGCTCCGGCGCGGACATCGCGCTCACCGCCGACACGCTGGAACACCTGGCGATGAACTCGCCGAACGTGGCGGTGCGCTCGCTGCGTGTCGAGGGCTTCAGCGTCGCGCAGGGCTCGTCGACGAGTCCGTTCTCGACCCGGCTCTACCCCGACGCGAACGATGCGACGGCGCCGAAGCTGCTGCCCAGCGCAGCCCAGAACGCACGCCTGGCCACGGCGCTGTCGACGGTGCGCGCCAGCCTGTCGGCTGCCAACCAGGCCCGGCTCGACAAGGCCGCGCTGATGGTCCTGAAGCTCACGCCGAGCGGCGCGATCGACTACGCCGGCGTTCGCGAGACGCAGATGTTCTTCTCGGCGAGCCTGCTCAAGGTGTCGCTGCTGTACGCCAGCTTCGAGCTGGTGGCGCGGGTCAACGAACTCGCAGCCTCGATCACCGCCGCCACGGCGGCCGAGTTCCTCGACAAGGTGAAGCGCGACTTCTCCGGCAAGATCGAGAACGCCGTGCCGCGCATCAAGCCGGGCGCCTGGCGCAAGGTCTCGTTCGACCAGGCGCTGACGGCCACGGCCTCGGGGCCGAACCAGTTCCGCGTCAGCCTGAGCGCGAAGCATGAGGCCGACCTGCGCAAGATCTTCACCGACCAGAACCAGAACATCAGCCCGCGCGACACCATGCACCGGCTCGGCTACTGCTACGTGAACCGGGCGCTGGACGCCGCCGGCTTCTTCGACCCGCAGACCGAGACCGGCATCTGGATGGCCACCGACTACGGCGACTGGCAGGACTTCAACGTGCCGGTGTCGACGCAGAACTCGGCCCGCCCTCCGAAGAACGGCACGTCCTCCGCGGCGATGACGGCGCTGGCCATGGCCAACTTGTTCGCCCACATGCACCGCGGCCTGCTGATCAGCCCCGCGGCCAGCACCACCATGCGCGGCATCTTCCGCACCGGCGGCGCGTGGCTGTCGACGCTGCCCAACAAGGCCAGCTTCTCCTTCACCGACGATGGCGCCAAGGTCGGCCACTCGGGCAGCGGCTCCGCCTTCGTCGGCTCGGTGCAGTCGGAGGCCGCCTTCCTGAACCGCAAGAACGACGGCACGCCCTTCTTCGCCGTCTGGCAGAACGTGCCCGACGAACTGGGCTCCGAGCCGATCTACCGCGTGCTCGACGAGATGATCAAGAACTGGCCCTGAACCGACGGAGAGACCATGGTCCACACCTGCAAGATCTGCTCACCTTTCGTGCCCGGCCTGACGGGCGATGCCGGGCGCGCGTCCAGCGACGAGGCGGCCAGCCACGAGCGCGTCGACAACCTGCGCATCACGCCGATGCGCAGCGGCCCCGGCCGCGCGCGTGCCGCGGTGGAGCGGCTGAAGCTGTGGGAGAACGGCCGCACGCTGAAGGTGAAGTTCCTCGACGGCCTGCCTGCCGTGCAGGCCAAGGTGCAGGCGATCGCCAAGGAATGGGAGTCGCTGGCCAACCTCACGCTCGAGTTCGTCAGCACCGGCTCGGCGCAGATTCGCATCAGCTTCGCGGAGAAGGGCTTCTCCTGGTCGACCGTGGGCACCGATGCGCTGACCGTCGCATCGACCAAGCCGACCATGAACTACGGCTGGCTCGAACCCGACACCTCGCTGCGCGAGTACCAGCGCGTGGTGCGCCACGAGTTCGGCCATGCCCTGGGCATGATCCACGAGCACCAGAACCCGGCGGCGCAGGGCCAGATCCCCTGGGACAAGCCCAAGGTCTACGCCTACTACGCGCAGCAGGGCTGGGACAAGGACGACGTGGACTTCAACATCTTCCAGCTCTACACCGAAGACAGCACCAACCACACCGCCTTCGACCCGACCTCGATCATGGAGTACGCGGTGCCCGACTCGCTGACCCTGGGCTCCTACGCGATCGGCTGGAACACGGAGTTCTCGGCGCTGGACATCGAGTTCATGAAGCGCCAGTACCCGAAGCGTGCGCCGGCGCAGGCCGAGCTCGTGGTCGGCGGCGCGCGCGTCGCGGCCGACCTGGCCACGGCCGGCGAGGTGGACAGCTACCACTTCGTCGTGGCCAGCGCCGCCACCCACATCATGAGCACGGAGGGCGCCACCGACACCGTGCTGACGCTGCACGGCCCGGGCGACCCCGGCGCGGTGCTCACCTGGGACGACGACCGTGGCCGGGGCCTGAACGCGCGCATCGTTCGCAAGCTGCAACCGGGCGAGTACTGGCTGACGGTGCGGCACAAGACGCCGGCCGCCACCGGCAGCTACACCGTGGGCATCAAGCAGCGCGCCTAGGCCGCACGCTTCAGCGCGCGCCGCGCGCGCACCGCCTGTGCCAGGCCCTGCAGCACCGGCACGGTCTGCGCGAAGCCGATGCAGGCGTCGGTGATCGACACGCCGGGCTTGAGCGCCACGCCGGGCTGCAGGTCCTGCCGGCCCTCCTCGAGATGGCTCTCGATCATCACGCCGGTGATGCGGCGTTCGCCCGCCGCGATCTGCTTCGCGACATCCTGCGCCACCTCGATCTGGCGGCGGTACTGCTTGCTGCTGTTGCCGTGCGAGACGTCGATCATCACCTGCTCGCGCAGCCCGGCACTGCGCAGCGTGTCGCAGGCCGCGGCGACATGCGCGGCGTCGTAGTTGGGCGACTTGCCGCCGCGCAGGATGACGTGGCAGTCGTCGTTGCCGCGGGTCTCGAAGATCGCCGCCACGCCCATCTTCGTCATGCCCATGAAGGCGTGCGGCGCACGCGCCGCGAGGATGGCGTCGGCCGCCACCTTGATGCTGCCGTCGGTGCCGTTCTTGAATCCGACCGGGCAGCTCAGGCCCGAGGCGAGCTGGCGATGGCTCTGGCTCTCGGTGGTGCGTGCACCGATGGCGCCCCAGGCGACCAGGTCGGAGATGTACTGCGGGCTGAGCAGGTCGAGGAACTCGGTGCCCAGCGGCAGGCCCAGCGTGGTCAGGTCCAGCAGCAGCCGGCGCGCCATCTCCAGGCCCTCGTTGATGGCGAAGCTGCCGTCCAGGTGCGGGTCGTTGATGTAGCCCTTCCAGCCGACGGTGGTGCGCGGCTTCTCGAAATAAGCCCGCATCACGACGATCAGCTCGCCGGCCAGCGCATCGGCCTCGGCCTTCAGGCGGCGGCCATAGTCGATCGCCTGGTCGTGGTCATGGATCGAGCAGGGGCCGACGACGACGATCAGGCGGTCGTCGCGGCCGTGCAGCACGTCGGCGATGGCGCGGCGGCTGCGCTCGACGAGTTCGAGCGTGTCGTCGCGCAGCGGCACGCGCTCCTGCAGCAGCGCCGGGTTGATCAGCGGGCGCACGGCGCCGATGCGGACGTCGTCGATGCGGGTGGTGTCCAGGGTCTTCATCCGGGGGATCTCAAGGCAGGGAAATGACGACGTTGCCGACGGCGCGGCCGCTCTCGACGAGTTCGTGCGCCTGCACGATCTGCGCGAGCGGCAGGCGCTGCGCGATCAGGTGCTGCAGCACGCCGCGGCGCAGAAAGCCATCGAGCGTGGCCACGGCGCGCTCGCGGTCGGCGGGGTCGAGGTTGTAGACGATGAAGAAGCGCAGGTTCAGGTTCTTCACGATGAGCGGGAAGAAGGGCAGCGTGAACTCGCCCTGGCCGCTGCCGTAGACGACGAGGTCGCCGCCGGCGCGCAGCAGCTCCAGGTCGAGCGACGCGTTGGCCGCCACGTCGACCTCGATGATGCGATCCACCCCGCGGCCCGCCGTGGCCTCGCGCACCTGCTCGGCGACGTTCTGCGTGCGGTAGTCGATCGCCAGATCGGCACCGGCGGCCCGCGCGATCTCGCCCTTGGCCGCGCTGCTCACCGTGGCGAGCACCGTGGCGGCGCCGAGCAGCCGGGCGAACTGCACGGCATAGTGGCCGACGGCACCGGCGCCACCGGCGACCAGCACCGTCTGCCCGGCCACGCCGCCGCCGGTGAGCACCGCATGCAGCGCCGTCAGCGCCGGGATGCCCAGGCAGGCGCCGGCCTCGTCGCTCGTGCCCTCGGGCAGGATGACGGCCTGGCGCGCGGGCAGCACGACGAACTGCGCCGCGCTGCCGAAGGCGCGGCCCCAGGCCGCATTCCAGATCCACACGCGCTCGCCCAGGCGCGCGGCCGGCACGCCCTCGCCCACCGCGTCGATCACGCCCATGCCGTCGCTGTGCGGCACGATGCGCGCGAAGGCCAGCAGCTTGCTGCGCAACCCGGCGCGCGACTTCACGTCCGAGGGGTTCACGCCCGACCAGCGCAGCCGCACGCGCACTTCGCCGGGGCCGGGCTGCGGGTCGGGCAGCTCGGCGAGCTGCAGCACCTCGGCGGCGGCGCCGGTGCGTTCGTAGAAGGCGGCTTGCATGGGAATCCCGCGGATGAGTGAGGCGAGATTCTGCGGCATGCACCGCGTGTGCCCTTCTTCACGAAAGTGGCGCTCAAGTTGCGACCGGCCCTGCCGAGCCTCCGGACCGCTCGACCGGCGCGCGGTTTTTGCACGCCAACTGGGTCACACGCACAGATGGAACCCCCACCTGTATCGAGGTGTTGCTGCGATGCTTCGTCATCCGCAGCAGAAATGACCGCCATGGCCTCGCTCCCCCGCTTCATCGGCATCGTCGAACGTGCCACGCGACACGCCTTGCTGGCTGCCGCACTTCTGGCCACCGCCTCTGCGGCTTCGGCGCAGACCACGTCGACCAAGATCGCCCGCGACCTGCAGCCGGTGCTCACCGCCGCCACCACGCCGGCGATCAACTGGGCGCGCGACATCAACGGCCGCCGCTACGTGAAGGTGCTGATCGTCAGCAACAGCGACGACGCCGAGCTGACCGCGCTGCGTTCGGCGGTGATGTCCGCCGGCGGCTCCATCTATTACCGCTACAGCTCGGTGCTCGCCCTGGCCGCGCTGGTGCCGGCCGACAAGGTCGGCGGCCTGGCCGCACGCACGGATGTGCAGAGCATCTCGCCGAACCGCCTGATGACGCGCTCGGCCAGCACCGTCGAGAGCGTGACGGGCACGTCGGCCGTCCGCACCACCGGCACGACCTCGTACAGCAGCATCAGCGGCTACAGCGGCAAGGGCATCGGCATCGCCGTGCTCGACTCCGGCATCTCGTGGCAGCACGCCAACTTCGTCGGCGACGGCGGCGAGAGCCGCGTGCGCGAGTCGGTCAACTTCACCAAGGCCGGCGACGCGGTGCGCGCCGGCGTGACCGACTGGACGCCGGGCATCGACGTCTCCGGCACGCTGAACCCGGCCAGCCCGACGATGCAGACCTACCTGGGCAAGGTCCAGAACGGCTTCGCGCCCAAGGCCGACCGCTACGGCCACGGCTCGCACGTGGCCGCCGTGGCCGCCGGCCGCGGCACCTACCAGGCGCTGGACACCACCGGCATCGCGCCGAATGCCAACCTGTTCGACGTGCGCGTGCTCGACGACAACGGCTACGGCCAGCTCTCCGACGTGCTCGCCGGCCTGGACTGGGTGCTGTACTACGGCAAGTTCAAGAACATCCGCATCATCAACATCAGCCTGGGCGCCGACTCGACCGAGTCCTACGAAACCGACCCGCTGGCGCGCGCCGTGCGCAACGCCGTCGCGCAGGGCATGGTGGTGGTGGTCGCGGCCGGCAACTTCGGCCTGAACGCTGCGGGCCAGCAGACCTACGGCACGATCAGCTCGCCGGGCCATGAGCCGAGCGCGCTGACCGTCGGCGCCGTCAACCTCAAGGGCACGGTCAGCCGCAAGGACGACGTCGTCACCAACTTCAGCTCGCGCGGCCCGACGCGCGGCTCGCGCATCGACGCCAGCGGCGTGCGCCAGTACGACCAGATCATCAAGCCCG
>CAZVLY010000034.1:0-17145 GCA_964628175.1 uncultured Piscinibacter sp.
CCGGCGAAGGGATAGAGGTACAGGTGCTCGCCCTCGCGCGAGCGGTAGCGCTCGATCAGCAGCGTCTTCGGCGTCGGCAGGCGCGACAGCTTCACCTGCGTGGCGAGCATGGGCGCGGCGGCCTGCATCTCGGGCTCGTCGGCGTCGCGCACCCAATCCGCCTGCGCGGCCTCGGCGAGCAGCTCCACCACCGCGTCGGCCAGCTCGGTGGACAGCGGCATGCGCCCGCCCGCCCACGAGGGAACGATGCCGCGGCTCTTCGTCGCCTTCTTCACGTAGGCCGCCATGTCCTGCGTGCGGACGAACTCCAGCACGCGGCCGGCGAAGACGAAGCAGTCGCCCGGGCGCAGGCGCGCGATGAAACTCTCCTCGATGGTGCCGATCCTGCCGCCGCTGAGGTACTTCACCTGCATCGCCGCGTCGCCGACGATGGTGCCCACCTGCAGCCGGTGCCGCTTGGCGATGCCGCGGTCGGGCACGCGGTACAGGCCATCGACCAGGGCCACGCGGTGGTACTCGGGGTAGACGGCCAGGCTCGCGCCGCCCTTCTCGACGAAGTCCAGCGCCCACTGGAACTCGACTCGCGTGAGCTCGCGAAAGGCGTGCGCGCCGCGCACTTCGGCGTACAGCGACTCCGGCTCGAAGCCGCCGCCCAGCGCCACGGTGACCAGGTGCTGCACCAGCACGTCCAGCGGCTTGTCGGGCGAGGCGCGCTGCTCGATGCGCCCGGCCTTCGCGGCGCGCCGCGCGGCGGCTGCCTCGACCAGCTCCAGCGTGTTGGTCGGCACGATGGTGACGCGGCTCGGCCGCCCCGGGGCGTGGCCGCTGCGCCCGGCGCGTTGCAGCAGCCTGGCGATGCCTTTGGGCGAGCCGATCTGCAGCACGCGCTCGACCGGCAGGAAGTCCACGCCCAGGTCCAGCGACGAGGTGGCGACCACCGCCTTCAGCCGCCCCTCCTTCAGCCCCAGCTCGACCCACTCGCGCACGGCCTTGTCGAGCGAGCCGTGGTGCAGCGCGACCAGGCCCGCCCATTCCGGGCGCTCCTGGATCAGCAGCTGGTACCAGATCTCCGCCTGCGAGCGTGTGTTGGTGAACACCAGCGTGGTGCTGCTGCGCTCGATCTCGGCCACCACCGGCAGCTGCATCTGCGCGCCCAGGTGCCCGCCCCAGGAGAAGCGGCCCGGGTTCGCGGGCAGCAGCGTGTCGATCACCAGCGTCTTGTCGATGCGGCCCCGCACCAGCGTGGCCTCGCGCGCGCCCACCAGCACGCGCATCGCCTCGTCGAGGTTGCCCAGCGTGGCCGACAGGCCCCACACGACGAGGTCCGGGTTCCAGCGCGCCAGCCGGGCAATTGCGAGCTGCACCTGCACGCCGCGCTTGTTGCCCATCAGTTCGTGCCATTCGTCGACCACGACGGTGTGCACCCCACCGAGCTCCTGCGCCGCGTTCTCGCGCGTGAGCATCAGGCTCAGCGATTCGGGCGTGGTGACCAGCACGGTGGGGAAGCGCTTGTCCTGCCGCGCCCGCTCGGCCGCCGGCGTGTCGCCGCTGCGCTGGCCCAGCGTCCAGTCGGGCGCGAGATCGGCCAGCGGCAGCGCGAGCGCGCGGGTGGTGTCGGCAGCCAGGGCACGCATCGGCGTGAGCCACAGCACCTGCAGCGGCGGCGCGCCGCGCGCGGGCCGAGGGCGGGCCAGGCCACGCTGCAACGCACCGAGCGCCACCGCGTAGGTCTTGCCCGACCCGGTGGTGGCGTGCAACAGTCCGCTGCGGCCCGCCGCCATCGCCGCCCACACCTCGCGCTGGAAGTCGAAGGGCAACCAGCCGCGCGAGGCGAACCAGCGCCGGGCGGGTTCGTCGTCAGGCGCAGGGGGCGGCATCTCTCGCATCGATGCGAGTGTGCAGCAAGGCCCTGCCGGCGCCTCAGGGCAAGGGCCGGCCCGGTGTCCTCATCCGACGCGCACGGCGTTGCGCCCTTCCGACTTGGCGCGGTACAGCGCCGCGTCCGCCCGCTCGAGCATCTCGGCCACACCTTCGCCGGCAGAGCTCATCGTCACCCCGATGGAGCAGGTGACCCTGAGGTCCGCAGCGAGCTCGGACCAGGGATGTTCGTCGACGGCACAGCGCAAGCGCTCGGTGGCCAGGCGCACGGCAGGCGCTTCGGGGCTGTTGGTCAGCAGCAGGAGAAACTCCTCGCCGCCATACCGCGCGATTCGATCGGTGCTGCGCAACCTGCCCGCCACGATCTTCGCAAACGCACGCAGCACCTCATCGCCCATGGCATGGCCGAAGCGGTCGTTGACCTGCTTGAAATGATCGATGTCGAGAATGGCCACCCCGAACGCCAGGCCACCGCGCGAGAACCGCGCTCTCTCCTCGTTCAGGAGCGCCAGGATGCTGCGCCGGTTCTGCAGGCCGGTCAGCTCGTCTCGCTCCGAGAGCTCGCGCACCTGGGCCAGTGCGGCCTCGAGCCGGGAATTGCTCGCTGAAAGAGCCTTGCGCATCTCCGCGCCGATCAGGTTGATGGCCACGATCTTGGCCAGCATCACGGCGAACCAGAGGCCGCTGAGCAGACGCAGCCAGCCATCGTCCAGCGGCATGCGGAACCGGTTGCCGTGCGACCACAGCAGGGCCAGCGAGAACGCCGCGATGAGCCCGGACACCGCCAGCACGTGCTTCAGGGGCAACTGCAGCGCGGCCGTGGCCAGGGCGATGATCAGCGTCAGCAGCAGCAGCACGCCGATCTGCGGCAACCATGCCGCGGTGACGAGCATCAGGCCGCACGCGCTCAGCAACTGGATCGTGGTGAACCGCGCGCCCCCTATGCGCCGGTGCAGGCCCAGGCGGACCATCACCGCAAACAGGCCCGTCAATCCGATGCCGGCCAGGCCGAAGGTCAGCGGGGCGGAAGCAGGAAGTGCCCCATGCGCCGCATACCCGGCCATCAACAGCGCGTCGACCAGGTAGAACGACAGCACCATGGTCTGCGTGCGCATCGCACGGCGGAGATGGCCAGCGGCTGCGTGAGATGCAGTGGCCTCGACCGACGAGGGAAGACCTGCAGGGGGAAGGGCGGCTGGAGCGGTCACGTCAGTCGATGGCGGAGGGAGGAAATGCCGCGGATTCGTCATCTTTCGGTCGCCGGGGCGGCGACTTGAGGCGCGTCGGGGCTGTTTCGCGTCGGGCAGCGTCATCCTTCACGGCATCGCGACCGCGCGGAGCCCCTCGCGCATCCGCCTTGCGCGTTTGCCGCAAATCAAGTCTGATTCCGGGCACCGGCCACACCATCGTCGTGCCCATGCCGCCATTCCCCCGCCACCCGAACTCGCTGGTGCAGTTGCTGCGCGAAGCGCAGGAGCAGCACGGCTGGCTGCCCCGCCCTCTCCTCGCCGACCTGGCGCGCGAGCTCGGGCTGTCGCTGGCGCAGGTCGAGGGCGTGGCGAGCTTCTACCGCTTCTTCCACCTGCGGCCGGTGGGGCATTGGCGGGTGCTGTTCAGCGACAACATCACCGACCGCCTGCTCGGCAGCGAGGCGCTGATGGCCGACCTGTGCGAGCGCCTGCGCGTGAGGCCTGGCGAGCTGCGCGCCGACGGCCGCGTCAGCGTGGCGACCACCTCCTGCACCGGACTGTGCGACCAGGGCCCGGCACTGCTCATCAACCACCACCACGTGATCACGCGCCTGGATGCGCGACGGGTGGCGCGCATCGCCGAACTGATCGAGTCGGACACGCCAGCCTCCTCGTGGCCGGCCGAGTGGTTCCGCATCGACGACAACGTGCGCCGCGCCGACGTGCTGCTGGGCCAGCCCCTGGCCGCCGGGCAGGCGCTGGCCGCGGCGCTGGCGCGCGGCCCCGCCGCCATGCTCGAGGAGATGAAACGCTCCAACCTGCGCGGCCGCGGCGGCGCGGGTTTCACCACCGGCACCAAGTGGGCGCTGTGCCGCGAGGCGCCGGGCACGGATCGCGTGATCGTCTGCAATGCCGACGAGGGCGAGCCCGGCACCTTCAAGGACCGCGTGCTGCTGAGCCGCCACGCCAACCTCGTGTTCGAGGGCATGACGATTGCTGCCGCCGCGATCGGCGCACGCCAGGGCCTGGTCTACCTGCGCGGCGAGTACCGCTACCTGCTGGAGCCGCTGCGCGCGGCGCTGCAGCAGCGCCGCGATGCCCATCTGCTGGGCAGCGCCATCCAGGGTCACGAAGGCTTCGATTTCGACATCGACATCCACGTCGGTGCGGGCGCCTATGTGTGCGGCGAGGAGTCCTCGCTGATCGAGTCGCTCGAAGGCAAGCGCGGCACGCCGCGCATCCGCCCGCCCTTCCCGGTGCAGCAGGGCTACCTTGGTCGGCCGACCACGGTGAACAACGTCGAGACCTTCTGCGCCGCCGCGCACATCGCCGTGCAGGGCGGCGCGTGGTGGGCGGACATCGGCACGCCCAAGTCCACCGGCACGAAGATCCACTCGGTGTCGGGCGACTGCGAGCGCCCGGGCCTGTACGAGTACCCCTTCGGCACGCGCATCGGCCGCATCCTCGAGGACTGCGGCGCGCGCGACACGCAGGCGGTGCAGGTCGGCGGGCCTTCGGGCGTGTGCCTGTCGGCCTTCGAGTTCGGCCGGCGCATCGCCTTCGAGGACGTGCCCACCGCCGGCGCCTTCATGGTGTTCGACCGCTCGCGCGACATGTTCGAGGTGGCGCGCAACTTCGCGCACTTCTTCGCCCACGAGAGCTGCGGTTTCTGCACACCCTGCCGCGTGGGCACGGCGCTGGTCGTCAAGCGCATGGACAAGCTGGCGCAGGGCCACGGCTCGCGCCACGACGTCGACGTGCTCTACGAGCTCGACAAGCTGATGCACGGCGCCACCCACTGCGGGCTGGGCGCGACGGCCTGCAACCCGCTGCGCGACACCATCGCCAAGTTCCGCCCGGCCTACGAGCGGCACCTGAAGTCGCTGTACTTCGAGCCCGCCTTCGACCTCGACGCCGAGCTGTCGGTGGCGCGGCGCATCACCGGGCGCGACGACCCGGCCTCGCACCTGGAGACGGCCGAATGAGAGAGCCCTGCTTCACGCTGGACGGCGAGGACGTGCCCTTCGTGCCCGGCGACACCCTGCTGCAGGCGGCGCGCCGCGCGGGTCACTACATCCCGCACCTGTGCTGGCACCCGGACTTCCGCGCCCATGGCTCGTGCCGCATCTGCACCGTCAAGGTCAACGGCCGCATGGCCGCGGCGTGCACCGTGCAGGCCAGCGAGGGCCTGGCGGTGGACAACCACACCGAGGAGCTGGATGCGCAGCGCAAGACGCTGCTGCAGATGCTGTTCATCGAGGGCAACCACTTCTGCCCCTCGTGCGAGAAGAGCGGCAACTGCCTGCTGCAGGCCACCGCCTACCAGATGGGCATGGAAGGCCCGCACTTCGAGGAGTTCTATCCCGACCGGCCGGTGGACGCGAGCCACCCCGACATCCTGCTCGACTTCAACCGCTGCATCCTGTGCGAGCTGTGCGTGCGCGCCAGCCACGAGGTTGACGGCAAGAACATCTTCGCGATCGCCGGCCACGGCATCGGCACGCACCTGGTGATCGACAGCGACAGCGGCCGACTCGGCGACACCGACATGGCGCGCACCGACCGCGCCGCGTCCATCTGCCCGGTCGGCGTGATCCTGCCCAAGCGGCGCGGCTTCGTGATCCCGATCGGCGCGCGCCGCTACGACCAGGACAGCGTGTCCGAACCGGGCCGCCAGGAGGCCTCGTGACTTCGACGCTCACGCCCTACCCCGCGCATGGCCCGCGCAAGCTCAAGGTGGCCACGGTGTCGCTGGCCGGCTGCTTCGGCTGCCACATGTCCTTCCTCGACATCGACGAGCGGCTGCTCGAGCTGATCGAGCACATCGAGTTCGACCGCTCGCCGCTCACCGACATCAAGACCGTGGGCCATTGCGATCTCGGCCTCATCGAAGGGGGCCTGTGCAATTCGGAGAACGTGCAGGTGCTGCGCGAGTTCCGCGCGCACTGCAAGACGCTGGTGGCGGTGGGCGCCTGCGCGATCAACGGCGGCCTGCCGGCGCAGCGCAACCACCTCGACCTGGCCACCCTGCTCAACGACGTGTACCACCAGCGCCCCGGCATGACCGAGGGCAGCCGGGTGCCGAACGATCCCGAGCTGCCGCTGCCGCTGAACCACGTGCACCCGATCCACGAGGTGGTGCACGTCGACTACTTCCTGCCCGGCTGCCCGCCCTCGGCCGATGCGTTCTGGAGCTTCCTCACCGACCTGATGGCCGGCCGCACGCCGCACCTGGGCCACGGGCTCATCCACTACGACTGAACCATGGCCTTCGACCTCGAAACCGCCGCCGTGCCCGAGGGGCTGCGTCGTGTCGCCATCGATCCGGTGTCGCGCGTGGAGGGCCACGGCAAGGTGACGATCCTGCTCGACGAGGCGAACCGCGTGCAGCAGGTGCGGCTGCACATCGTCGAGTTCCGCGGCTTCGAGAAGTTCATCGAGGGCCGGCCCTACTGGGAGGTGCCGGTGATGGTGCAGCGCCTGTGCGGCATCTGCCCGGTGTCGCACCACCTGGCCGCGAGCAAGGCGATGGACCGCGTGCTCGGTGCCTATCCGGTCACGCCCAGCGCCGAGAAGATCCGCCGGCTGATGCACTACGGGCAGATCCTGCAATCGCACGCGCTGCACTTCTTCCACCTGTCGTCGCCCGATCTGCTGTTCGGCTTCGACTCGGAGGTCCAGAAGCGCAACATCGTCGGCGTGATCGAGCAGCACCCCGACATCGCGAAGAAGGGCGTGATGCTGCGCAAGTTCGGCCAGGAGGTGATCCGCGTCACCGCCGGCAAGCGCGTGCACGGCACCGGCTCGGTGCCCGGCGGCATGAACAAGCACGTCAGCCGCGCCGACCGCGACGGCTTGCAGCGCGACATCGGCCAGACCATCGCCTGGGCGCAGGACGCCGTGACCATCGCGAGGCAGCTGCACGAGAGCAACGCGGCGCTGTACGACAGCTTCGGCAGCTTCCGCTCCAACATGCTCTCGCTGGTGCGCGCCGACGGCGCGATGGACCTCTACGACGGCGGCCTGCGCGCGCGCGACGCCGCCGGCCGGATCCTGCTCGACGGCGCCAGCGACCAGCGCTACCTCGAGCTGATCGAGGAAGAAGTGCGGCCCTGGACCTACATGAAGTTCCCGCACCTCAAGTCGCTCGGCCGCGAGGCTGGCTGGTACCGCGTCGGCCCGCTGGCCCGGGTGCAGAACTGCGACTTCATCCCGACGCCCCTGGCCGAGGCCCAGCGGCAGGCCTTCGTCGCCCGCGGCCAGGGCGCGCCGGTGCACGCCACGCTGGCCTACCACTGGGCGCGCATGATCGAGGCGCTGCATGCGGCCGAGGTGATCGAGCAGCTGCTCGCCGACCCCGACATCCTTTCCGGCGAGCTGATGGCGAGCGGCCGGCGCGTCGGCGAGGGCGTGGGCGTCATCGAGGCGCCGCGCGGCACGCTGATCCACCACTACCGCGTCGGCGAGGACGACCTGGTCACGATGTGCAACCTGATCGTCTCGACGACGCACAACAACCAGGCGATGAACGAGGCCGTGCGCTCGGTGGCGCGCGAGTACCTCGATGGACACGAGATCACCGAGGGCCTGCTCAATCGCATCGAGGTGGCGATCCGTGCCTACGATCCGTGCCTGTCGTGCGCGACACACGCGCTGGGGCAGATGCCGCTGGACGTGTCCCTGCTCGACGCCGACGGCTCGGTGCTCGATCATGTGCTCCGGTCGCAAGATGGTTCGCTGCAGCGCGACCTCGCCGCGCCGGTCGGCCTGTCGGCCTGAGCGTGTGACAGCGCCGTTGCTGGTCTTCGGCTGGGGCAACGCCAGCCGCGGCGACGACGCGCTCGGGCCGCTGTTCATCGAGCGGCTGCGCGAGCGGCTGGCACCGGCCGAGCTCGCGCGCATCGACTTCCTCGACGACTACCAGCTGCAGGTGGAGCACGCGCTCGACCTGGTCGGCCGCGAGCGCGTGCTCTTCGTCGACGCGAGCCTGGGCTGCGCGGCGCCCTTCGAGGCGACGGCCGTGCAGGCGCAACGCGACCGCACGTTCACCACGCACGCGATGTCGCCGGCGGCGCTGCTGCAGGTCTACGTGGAGCTGCGGTCGGAAGCGCCACCGCCCTGCACGATGCTGGCGATCCGCGGCGAGCGCTTCGAGCTCGGCGAGCCGCCGGGCGAGGCCGCGCTCAGCAACCTGGCCGCGGCGCTGCGCTGGGCAGCGGGCTGGCTGCGCTGACGATCCAGCCCTCGATCGGGTCGACCTTCGCCGGCAGGCCATGGTTCGGCTCGCCGGCCGCCCAGCCCGCCTGCAGCAGGCACAGCACCGCGTCGAGCCGGTCGCCCGACGCATCGGCCACCAGCGCATCGCGCTGCGCGTGCGTGAGGCGCAGCCGCAGGCCCAGGCGCGTGCGGCCCTGCTCCAGCGCCTCGAGCAGGTCCTTGCGCGCGATCAGCCGCTCGGGCGTCTGCCTGGCCTTCTCGTCGCTCTTGTAGGAACGCTGGCCGATCAGCTCGCGGGCCAGCAGGCCGGGGTAGGCTTCCAGCGCGACACGGCCCGCATCGCCCGGGTGCAGGCCGGGCAGGTCCACGCCGGCGTCGATCAGCAGCGGCACGCCGGCATGCAGCATGTAGGCCACCGGCGGGTTCACCCACTTCATCGACGGCGACGAGCCGGCAGGGAGGTCGCAGGCGCGGTGCGCGAACTTGCCGCCCACCGGCCGTGCATCGCAGAAGGCGGCGAAGGTGGCGCGGATCTGCTCGCGCGACAGGGCCGCGTAGTGGCGCATCAGCGGCAGCCAGTCGGTCGGCCAGCCCAGCGTGACCACCAGCTCTCGCGGCAGGCCGAAGGGGAAGTCGAACGCGCCCAGCCAGGGCCCGGGCGTGCGCAGCCAGGCGGCGAAGCCGTCGAACTGCACGTGTTCCTCGACGCGCACCAGCTTGACCACGGCGCCGCTGCGTTCGCCCAGCGCCACGGTGATGGGTTTGCGCCGCGTCGGGCGGCTGGTGAAGTCGATACCGGCAATCGGGGGGTACTGCATCGCGGCACGCTATCACGCCGCCAGCGACACCACCCCCGCGGCGATGCACAGCGCACCGGCCACGCGCAGGCCGCGGTCGCGCTCGCCGAGCAGGCGACCGCCGATCAGCGCGGCGAACAGCATCGACACCTCGCGCGCCGGCGCCACGTGCGACAGCGGCGCCAGCCGCATCGCGTAGAGCACCAGCACGTAGCCGATGGGGCCGAACACGGCCACCACCAGCGCGTGTTTCCACTGCGTGCGCCAGGCCTCGCACAGGGCAGCGCGGTCGCGCAGCGCGCCGGGCAGCAGGAAGGGGATGCGCAGCAGGTTGCCGAACCAGTCGACCAGGATGGGCGAGACCATCAGCACCGTCACCGCGTAGCCATCGATCAGCGTGTAGCCGGCGATCAGCGTGCCGGTCAGCGCGCCGTAGCCGATGCCCCGCCGAACCCGCTCGCGCTGGGCCGGGTCGTGCGCCTGGCTCCACAGCGCCGGCCCGCCGGCGATCAGGAACACGCCCGCCACCACGCCGGCCACGCCCAGCATGCCCGCCAGCGACAGGTGTTCGCCGAGCAGCAGCACCGCGCCGGCGGCGCTGAGCAAGGGGCCGGTGCCGCGCGCGATCGGATAGACCACGGTGAGGTCGGCCAGCCGGTAGCCGCGCAGCAGCGTCGTGAAGTACAGCAGGTGCACGATGGCGCTGGCCAGCACCGCCGCCCATTCGCGCCATCCCCACAGGTTCACCACACCCCCGCCGACCCACAGGCCCAGCGGCGCCCAGATCACGCTGAGCTGCACGGCGGCGATGAAGGCGAAGCGCTGGTCGCCGCCGGAATGTTTGGCGACGATGTTCCACAGCGCATGCAGCAAGGCCGCGGCCAGCACGAGCGCGAGGGCGGACAGCGGCATGGCGCCGATTGTCGGCGAGCCCGGCGTGACCGCCGTCACGGCCGAGACACCCCACGCGAGCGCGGGCCGAAGGGCTGCCGCGACAATCGATCGCGTGAACCGTCGCCGCCTCGTTCTCCTCGCCGGCCTGCTGGCCCTCGTCGCGCTGGGCGCGCTGCTCGGCCTGCGCGCCGCCTCGCGCCAGCTCGAGGCCAGCCTGCGCGAAGCGCTCGGCCCGCGCGCCAGCATCGGTGCCGTGCGCCTGGGCCTGACCGGCCTGGAGGTCACCGACCTGCGCATCCGTGCCGCGCCCGGTGCCTGGCCCGCCGCCGACGAACTGGTGGCGCGCCGCGTGAGCCTGCGGCCGGGCCTGGCCAACCTGTGGTCGCGCGGCTGGCATGTCGGCCGCATCGAGGTCGAGGACGGCTACCTGTCGATGCAACGCAGCCGCCAGGGGAAGCTGCGCGTCCTGCCCGCGCTGCTGGAGAAACCCGCCGCCCCCGGCGGCGGAGGCAGCGGCACCGAGGCCGGCGGCGCGCCGCGCGTTCGCATCGCGCAGGTGCTGCTGCACGACGTGGCGATCGACTTCCACGACGCCAGCGTGCGCCAGGGCACGCACAAGATCCGCTTCGAATCGCTCGAGGCCTCGGTCGGGCCGCTGGCCTTCCCGGCCTTCGACGAGACCACCGACATCGACCTGCAGGCCACGCTCAGGGGCCCGCAGCGCAACGGGCGCATCGGCATCCGCGGCGAGATCGGCATCGCTTCGCTGGACGCGAAACTGAAGGCGGCGGTGCACGGCGTCGACCTGGTCGCGCTGCAGCCCTACCTGCTGAAGGTGAACGAGGGCGGCGTCAGGCGCGGCTCGCTCGACCTCACGCTCGATGCCACGGTGAAGGCGAAGCGGCTGCACGCACCCGGCCGCGTCACCCTCATCGGGCTGGAGCTGGCCGGCGGCGACGGCCTGCTCGGCACCTTCGGCGGCGTGCCGCGCCAGGCCGTGCTGGCGGCGATGAAACGCGACGGCCGCATCGAGGTCGGCTTCACGCTCGACGGACGCATCGACGACCCGGCCTTCTCGATCAACGACAACCTCGCCACCAAGCTCGCCGGCGGGCTGGCCGAGACGCTGGGCGTGAGCCTGGGCGGCGTGGTCGAGGGCGTGGGCGGCGTCATCAAGGGGCTGCTCGGGCGCTGAGCACGGCAGGCTGCTTGCGCACGCGCAAGCGGGGCCGGCTGGCTGCGACCTAGACTTTTCCAGGTCGGATCCCTGGAGTTGACGATGCAGTACCCGTTCTCCGCGGCGCTGGCGGCCGCCCTGCTCGGCCTGGTCGCGAGCGGCGCCGCGCCGGCCTCCGAGAAGCTCGCCATCCAGGCCGGCTGTGCCGCCTGCCATGCCGCGGCGAGGAAGCTGGTCGGCCCGGCCTACCGCGACATCGCGATCAGGTACAAGGGTCAGCCCAATGCGGTGGTGCTGCTGTCAGAGCGCATCCGCAAGGGCGGCAAGGGCGTGTGGGGCGAGGTGCCGATGGCGCCGACCCCGCCCGCGCGCCTGAACGACGCCGATCTGAAGGCCCTCGTCACCTGGGTGCTGAAGACGCCGGCGTAGCCCCCGGCGCGAAGCCGCCCCGGTTCAGGACAACCAGCGCGGCTTGGCCCCCGCCGCGTCGCTGATCAGCCGCGACGCTTCGGCGCAGGCCATGCGGGCGCGCGCCACGGGCAGCTGCTGCGCACGCAAGGCGGCGTGCCAGTCCGGCAAGGCGGCATGGTTCCAGAACATGCTGCCGTCGATCTCGCCGATGGCGCCGGCGCCCAGGCCGAGCAGGGGCACCGCGGGCGTGGCCGTGTAGCCGATCAGGTTGCGGCGCAGCCGGCCTTCGGGCCGGGCCAGGGCGAGCTCGTCGTCGTCGAGCACGAACTGGCTGGCCCCGATGGGGGCGTAGCCGGCCGACAGCATCGCCGTCGACGTCATCGAGCGCAGTTCGGAGCACAGGGCGCCGTCGGGCAGGGCCGCGCTGTCGATCGCATGCTGCGCCGGCGCGTGATCGGGCCGGTGCTGGTAGCACGAGAGCGCCACGCGGTCGGGCGCCATCGCGATCAGGCGATCGAGCGTGGTCCGCCAGCCCGAAGCGTTCTGGTGGGGCAGCCCGATCAGCAGTTCGAGCTGGATGCGCTCGAAGCCGGCATCGCGGGCGGTTGCACACACGTCGTCGATGAGCGCCTGCGAGTTGCGCCGGCCGATCGCCTGCTGCACCGCGATGTCCAGGTCGGCGACGCCGAAAGTGACATCCCGAAAGCCCAGACCGCGCAGCATCTCCAGGTGCTGCCGGGTGACACGGCGTGGATCGCACTCGACCGACATCTCGGCATCCGACGGCAGTCGCCAGGCCGCCTGCAAGGACTCCACCAGGCCGGCCAGTTGCGAATCGCTCAATTCGTTGGCGGTGCCGCCGCCCAGGTGCAGCTGCAGCACGTCGCGGTCGCCGCCGATGTGCGTGGCCAGCAAGGCCGCCTCGTCGGCCAGCGCCTCGGCGTAGCGGCCGATCACGTCGCTCGGCTGGGCCGCATGGATGTCGCGGTCGCAGAACAGGCAATGCGCGGCGCAGAACGGCAGCCGGATCGACAGGGCGACCGGCTCGCCCGGCCGCTGCGCCAGCGACTGCAGCGCCGACTCGTAGTTCGCCAGCGCGTTCTCGGCATCGGCATGGGGTTCGGTATCGGGCCACTCCCGCTCGGGCGCAGGCGCGGCCGCCCCCGTGCGCAGCCAGCGGATCGTTCCCGCACCGGCCAGGGCCGGGTCTGCGTCCGCGCCGGCCGTCGCTTCGCGACGCCAGAACGGCTTCAAAGAGATTCTCATCTTGCACTCCCCCCCGGACACTTGCCGAAGAGGCCGTGTCCATATGACCTTAGGCCGCGGCAGCGGTCTCATCGTTGACTGCCGTCAACGAATCGTGACACGATAACCGTCAGTCTCTCGTGACGCATCGCGGACCGGACCGGCACGTCGGCCGCAACAGATTGGAGCGACATGCCCGAACCCGACCCTCTCTCGCGCAGCTTCGGCAACGCCTTCGTGGCGGCAGGCGAACGCGAGCGCCGCATCCGCAACGTCTTCGAATCGGTCGCGCCGCGCTACGACCTGATGAACGACCTGATGAGCCTGGGCATCCACCGCCTGTGGAAGCGCCGCCTGGTCGCGCTCGCCGCGCCGCGGGCGGGGCAGCGCATCGTCGACCTTGCCGGCGGGACCGGCGACGTGGCGGCGCAGCTGGCCGGGCCGGACCGGCAAGTGACGGTGATCGACCCGAGCGAGGCGATGATGGCCGCCGGGCGCGCCCGCCGCCTGGCTCATGTCGACTGGCAACTCGGCGCGGCCGAGCGGCTGCCGCTGGCCGACGCATCGGTGGACACGCTGACCATCGCCTTCGGCATCCGCAACGTCACGCACCTGGACACCGCGCTCGCCGAGGCGCGGCGCGTGCTCAAGCCGGGCGGGCGCTTCCTGTGCCTGGAGTTCTCGACGCCGCGGCCCTGGCTGCGACCGTTCTACGACCTGTTCTCCTTCACCGTCATCCCGCGCCTGGGCGCCTGGATCGCCCGTTCACCGCAGGCCTACGGCTACCTCGTCGAATCGATCCGGCGCTTTCCCGACCAGGGCACGTTCGCGCGCCACATCGAGGACGCCGGCTTCGCCGACGTGCACTGGCGCGACCTCAGCTTCGGCATCGCCTGCATCCACACCGGAACGCGTCCGACGGCTTGACATTGCGCAAGCCGGGCCGGCACCTTCCCTTTCGACAATCAAGACGTCATGACCGTCAAACGAGTTTCTGCCAACGACCTCCACCCGGTGCGTGCCGGATCGCTGCGTGCCTGGGCGGTCGCGGTGCGGCCGCGCAGCCTGCTGGTGGCGATCAGCCCGGTGCTGGTCGGCGGCACGCTGGGCTTCGCCCGCCAGGGCGCGATCGACCTGCTGGCCACGCTGCTGGTGCTCGGCGCGGCGCTGCTGATGCAGGTCATCACCAACATGCAGAACGACGTGGGCTACACCGTGCGCGGCGGCGAACGCAGCGGCACGCGCACCGGCCTGCCGCGCGCCACCGCCAACGGCTGGCTCAGCGTGCGCCACGTGCGCGCCGGCATCGTCGTCGTCGCGCTGGCAGCCACCGGCCTGGGACTGGCGCTGGTGGCCTACCGCGGCTGGCCCGTGCTGGCCATCGGCGTGAGTTCGCTGCTGGCGGCGCTGGCCTACATGGGCGGCCCCAAGCCGATCGCCTACACGCCCTTCGGCGAACTGACGGTGTTCGTGTTCTTCGGCCTGGTGGCCGTGATGGGCACCGACTGGGTGCTCACCGGCAACGTCGGCCTCGTCAGCGCGCTGGCCTCGGTGGCCATCGGCTCGCTGGCCGCCGCGGCGCTGGCGGTCAACAACCACCGCGACATCGCGCACGACCGGCTCGTCGGCCGCCGCACCTTCGCCGTGACCTTCGGCGAGGCCGGCTCGCGGCGCCTGTTCACGGCACTGCTCTTCCTGCCCTTCGTGCTGCTCGCGCCGATGCTGGCCTGGGGCCACTCGGCCGGTCTGGTGCTGCCGATGCTGCTGCTGCCGGCGGCCTGGCGGCTGCGCCACGACTTCGTCACCTGCCCGCGCGGCACGGCCTTCAACGAGGTGTTGTTCAGCACCTTCCGGCTGGAGCTCTGGTTCGCCGCCCTGCTGTCGGCCGGCGCGCTGCTCGGCCGCATGGGGGGCTGATGGGCAGGCTGCAGTTCACGCGCCGCGAATGGCTGGCCGGCGTCGCGGGCAGCCTGGGCGGCACGCTGGTCGGTGTCGCCGCGCCGAGGGCGCGCGCGGCGCAGCCGGCGGTCTTTCCGCAGCGGGTGGTGCGCATCGTCGTGCCCTACTCCGTGGGCATCGGGCCCGACGTGGTCGCGCGCAGCTTGGCCGAGCGGCTGTCGCAGCGCTGGGGCCAGCCGGTGCTGGTGGACAACAAGCCCGGCGCCTCGGGCATCGTCGCCTTCGGCGAGGTGCGGCGCACACCGGCCGACGGCCACACGCTGTATCTGGCCGACACCGCCACGCTGGCCGTCAACCCGCTGCTGCACACCGACCTGCCCTACGACCCGCAGCGCGACCTGGTGCCGCTGACGCTGCTGTTCCGTGCCACCTTCCTGATCTTCGTCGGCCGCGGCAACCGCTTGCGCAGCGTCGCCGAGATGCTGGAGGCGGCGCGCCGCCAGCCCGGCGCCGTGAGCTACGCGACGCTGGGCAACGGCCATGCGAGCCACGTGGCGGTCGAGACCTTTGCGCGCGCCGCCGGCGTGCAGATGCTGCACATCCCGTTCAAGGACACCGGCACGCTGCTCTCCGGCGTGGCCTCGGGCGAGGTGGACTTCACCACCATCGGCATGAACACCGTGGCCGGCCTGGTGGCCAGCGGCAAGCTGCGGCCGCTGGCGGTGGCCTCGCGGCAGCGCCTGGCCAGCCACCCCGACATCCCGACCCTGGCCGAAGCCGGCGGGCCGCCCGTCGAGATGCATCCCTGGGCCGCGCTGGTGGGCCTGGCGGGCACGCCGGCGCCGGTGATCGAGCGGCTGCAGCAGGACATCGTCGGCGCGCTCGGCACGCCCGAGGTGCGCGCCCGCGCCGAGCAGGCCGGCTTCGAGATCACGCCGTCGACGCCGCAGGCGCTGCGCGCGCGCATCGAGGCCGATGTCGCGCTGTATGCGCCGCTGGTCAGCGAAGGCCGCGTCGCCCGCCTGTAGCCGCCGACCCCATGACGCTCGTCCTCACCGAACGCCGCGATGCCGTGGGCATCGTCACGCTGAACCACCCGTTGCGCCGCAACGCGCTCAGCCGCGCCATGGTCGACGGCATCGTCGCCGCGCTGGTCGGGTTCGGGCGCGAGCGCCTGCGTGCCGTGGTGCTGCGCGCCGCCGCCGGCAGCACGGTCTGGTCGGCCGGCCACGACGTCGACGAGTTGCCCGACTCCGGCCGCGACCCGCTGGGCTGGGACGACCCGCTGCGCCAGCTGATCCGGGAGATCGAGCTGTGCCCGGCGCCGGTGATCGCGATGGTCGAGGGCGGCGTGTGGGGCGGCGCCTGCGAGACCGTCTTCGCCTGCGACCTGGTGATCGCCTCGCCTGACGCACGCTTCGCAGTGACGCCCGCGCGCCTGGGCGTGCCCTACAACATCGGCGGCATGCTGACCTTCCTGAACGCCTCGAACATGCGCATCGCCAAGGAGATGGCCTTCACCGCGCGGCCGATCAGCGCCGAGCGCGCCGAGCGCCTGGGCATGATCAACCACGTGGTGCCTGCGGGCGAGCTCGAGGCCTTCTGCATGGCAATGGCGCAGGACATCGCGGCCAATGCGCCGCTGTCGGTGTCGGTGATGAAGGAGCAGCTGCGCATCCTCGCCGGCGCGCACCCGATGTCGCCGCAGGGCTTCGAGCGCATCCAGGGCCTGCGCCGGCTCGTCTACGACAGCCACGACTACCGCGAAGGCATCCGCGCCTTCAAGGAGAAGCGCGCGCCGCGCTTCCTCGGCGAGTAGGGCCGCCGATGATCGTGCGCCGCAGCGCGCTGGTGGACCGCAGCGCCGAACAGCTGTTCGACCTCATCGAGGCCGCCGAGCACTACCCGCAGTTCCTGCCCTGGTGCACCGGCGCCACCATCGTCAGCCGCGACGAGGATCTGGTGTCGGCCGACCTGCGCGTGCGCTGGGCCGGCCGGACCTTCGAGATGCGCACGCGCAACCCGAAGCGCCGGCCGGAGTACATGGCGATCCACCTCGAGCACGGGCCCTTCCGCCGCTTCGAGGGCGAGTGGCGGCTCGGCGCGCTCGGCGCCGACGCCTGCAAGGTCGCCTTCACGCTCGACTACGAGTTCGACAGCGCCTGGGTGACGCGCGCCGCCGGGCCGGTGTTCGATCGCATGGCCAACAGCATGGTCGACGCTTTCGTGCAGCGCGCGCTGGCATCATCGGTGCCCGATCCCCGAACGGCGACCGACGAACGATGAACCCGATCATGGTGGAGGCGCTGCGCGGCACGGCGCTCGAATCGATGCACCGCGGCGCACTGGCGGTGGTGGATGCCGAGGGCCGCAGCGTGCTGTCGCTGGGCGACATCGAGCGGCCGGTGTTCCCGCGCTCGGCGGTGAAGGTGCTGCA
>CAZVLY010000034.1:17245-21806 GCA_964628175.1 uncultured Piscinibacter sp.
CCGGAGCATGCCGTGATGCGCGAGGTGACGGCCGCCCTGCAGGCCACCACGGACTTCGATCTCGCGTCTGCGCCGCGCGGCACCGACGGCTGCTCGATCCCGACCTTCGCGATCCCGCTGCGCCACCTGGCGCTCGGCTTCGCCCGCGTGGCCACCGGCCGTGGCCTGGCCAGCGAGCATGCGCAGGCGGCGAAGCGGCTGCGCGAAGCGGTGGCGAAAGCGCCCTTCATGGTCGCCGGCACGGGCCGCTTCGACACGCGGGTGATGGAGCGGCTGGGCGAACGCGTCTTCTGCAAGGTCGGCGCCGAGGGGGTGTACTGCGCCGCGCTGCCTGCGCAGGGCCTGGGCGTGGCGATCAAGGTCGACGACGGCAACAACGCGCGTGCCGCCGAGGTGGTGATGGCCGCGGTGATCGAGGCGCTGGTGCCGCTGCAGGGCGACGAGCCGGCGCTGCTGCGCTCGCTCAGCGAGCTCACGCTGCGCAACTGGAACGGCACCGAGGTCGGCCGGCTGCGCGCCAGCGCGGCGTTGCGCGGCGCGCTGGGCGCTCAGGCCGCGGCCGGCGCGGTGTAGACCAGCAGGCGGCCCTTGTAGCCGAGCTGGAAGCCGGCCGCCGCACGGTCGAGCCGCTCCTCGCGGCCGCTGAAGCCGGCGGCGATCATTTGCTTGTGGAAAGCGGCGCGGTTGCCGCGGTCGGGGTCGACGATCCACACCTCGCCGCCCGGCGCCGCATGGCGCGCGATGGTGCCCGAGAGCGTGCCCTCGTCGTCGCGCTCGTAGAGCAGGTCGCTGCCGATGATCAGCTCGAAGCGGCCGCTGAGCATGGCGCTGGCCGGCAGCTCGCTGCGCGACGGTGCCGATGCGTGGCCACCCCAGTGGCCGTGACGGTATTTCATCGGCCCGAGTTGGTTCAGGCGCAGGTTCTCGAGTAGGAAGCCCTCGGCCAGCGGATGGCAGTCGCTGGCCGTCATGTCGGCGCCGCGGCGGTGCCCCACCAGGCTGGCCAGCGCCAGGCCGCAACCGAGTTCGAGGATGCGCTCGCCTTCGGTCACCGGGTGCAGCGCGATGCGCGCGGCGAGTTGCGCGCCCGAGGGCCACAGCAGCCCGAACAGCGGCCAGGCGGCCGACGAGATGCCCTGCTCCAGCGCATCGCCGAGCGGGTCGCTGAACTGCTGGCGGTCGAGCAGCGAGCGGATGACGAGGTCGTCGACACCGCGCACGGCGATGTGCTCTTGTTTGGTCTGGTAGCCGGGCATGGGCGCGGGAGCGAAACCCGCGTCAAGGGCCTCGGTGGAGGTGGTGGAGCCGCAGTATGGGCCCTGCGGCGATTGACCCTAGCGGCCGGTGCCGCGCAGGCTGAGCGAGATGCCGCCGTAGCTGGCGTTGTACGGGTCGGTGACGAGCAGCGCCGAGGGCACGGACAGGCCGGCCTCGGTCGGCGCGAAGGTGACGGTGATGGTGCACTGGCTGTTCACCGCCAGCGAATCGGGGCAATCGTCGGTGGCGGTCCACCCCGTCGCCGAAGGCGGGGAGATGTTCAGCGTGTCGGCGGCATTGCCGATGTTGCGCACGATGAAGGGCAGCGATTGCGACGAGCCGCGGGGCACCTCGCCGAAATCGACCACCGGCGTGCCGACGAAGGCGATCACGCCGGCCGCTGGGTCGAGCGGGTTCTGCGCCGTGCCGGTGATCACCAGCACCTGCGGACTTTCCTTCGCGTTGCTGGTCACGCGAATCTCCCCGGTCAACGGGCCGGCGGCGCCGGGTTGCCAGTACACGGAGATGTGGCAGCTCTCGCCCTCGTTCAGCGTGAAGGGCAAGGACGCGCAGGTGCTCGTGGAGGTCAGGGTGCCGCTGGTGACCGTGAGGCCGGTCACTTCCAGCGGTTTCACCTTCGCGAACCCCGCGTCGCTGTTGCTCAGCAGGAAGTCGAGCTGCTTGCGCGTGCCGACGAGCGTCCTGCCGTAGTCCGTCCCGGCCGCGCCGATCGCCTCCAGCCGCGGCTTCGGGTCGCTCTCCTCGATGCTGCCGCAGGCGCCGAGGGTCAGTGCGGCCAGCAGGGCCAGGATCGGTCTCGTCATGGTGGGCTCTCCCTGGCGGTGATGGTACCCGCAGCGAGCAGCGCCTCCAGCGACTGCAGCGTGTCGGCCTCGTGCAGCGGCTTGTCGGCGCGGATGCGCAGCATGCGCGGAAAGCGCACCGCAATGCCGCTCTTGTGCCGCGGGCTGCGGTTGATGCCCTCGAAGCCGAGCTCGAACACCAGCGAGGGCCGCACGCTGCGCACCGGGCCGAACTTCTCGATCGTGGTGCGGCGGATCACGCGGTCGACTTCGGCGAACTCGGCGTCGCTCAGGCCCGAGTAGGCCTTCGCGAAGGTGACCAGCTGCAGCGCGCCGGGCTGCGCCGGCTCGCGGCGCTCGATGGCCTCGAGCACGCCCTGCGCCTCGGCGGCGTCGCGCGGCGCGCGGTTCCACACCGCGAAGGTGTAGTCGGTGTAGACGCTGGCGCGGCGGCCATGGCCGGCCTGCGCGTAGACGAGCACGGCGTCGACCGACAGCGGCTCGATCTTCCACTTCCACCAGGTGCCGGCGGCCAGATCTTCCTGTTTCCTGCGGCCGCTGCCGTAACGGGCTTCGCGGTGCTTGAGCATGAAGCCCTCGACGCCGCGTTCGCGCGACTCGCGGCGCAGCGCGGCGAAGGCGGCCCAGTCCGGCGCCTGCACGAGCGGCGAGAGCGGCAGCGTCGTGCCCCGCAGCGCCGCTTCGAGCAGGGCACGGCGTTCGTGCTGCGGCAGATCGCGACGGTCCTCACCCTGCGACTCGAGCAGGTCGTAGGCGATGAAGGCCACCGGCGCTTCCGCCAGCACGCGCTTGTTCAGCGTCTTGCGGCCGATGCGCTGCTGCAGCAGGTTGAAGGGCGCCGGCCGCGCGTCCTTCCAGACGACGATCTCGCCGTCGAGCACGGTGCCGTCGGGCAGCGCCGACGCGGCCTGCACGATCTCGGGAAAGCGCTCGGTCACCAGCTCCTCGCCGCGCGACCAGATCCAGACCTGCCCCGCGCGCCGCACCAGCTGCGCGCGGATGCCGTCGTACTTCCACTCCACCAGCCAGTCGCCGCTCGGGCCGAGCCTGGCGTCGAACTCGGCCGGTCCTGCGCCCAGCGCATGGGCCAGGAAGAAGGGATAGGGCTGGCCGGCCTCGACCCGGCCCTCCCCGGCCGGCGCCAGCAGCCGCGCGTAGGCCTGCGCATCGGGCGCCGCCTTCGCATCGGTGTAGCCCATCATGCGCTGGGCGACGAGCTTGGCGTCCAGCCCCGCCTGCGCGGCCAGCGCGCGCTGCACCAGCAGCTTGCTCACGCCGACGCGGAAGCCGCCGCCGATCAGCTTGACGAGCAGGAAGCGCCCGGCGGCGTCGAGTTCGTCGAACCACTGCGCGATGCGCGCCGCCTGATCGGCCGGATCGGCGCCGCGCAGCGTCAGCAGGCGCTGCTGCACCCAGTCGGCCAGGCCGACGTCGCTGCGCGTGGTGGGCGGCGGCAGCACGTGGGCGATGGTCTCGGCGAGATCGCCCACGGCCTGGTAGCACTCCTCGAACAGCCATTCGGGAATGCCGGCACGCTGCACGGCCATCGTGCGCAGGGCCGCGGTGGGCAGCACCTGGCGCGGCTTGCCGCCGGCGAGGAAGTACACCGCCCAGGCCGCATCGGCCGGCGCCGCCTCGGCGAAGTAACTTTGCAGTGCCGCGAGCTTCGCGTTCGTCGCGGTGCTTGCGTCGAGCTCGCCGAACAGCCGCGCGAAGCGGTTCATGCCGGGGCCTCGGCGTCGGTGGCGGGATCCTCGGCGCCGTACTCGGTGCGGAACGATCCCGCTTCGAGCCCCTGCTCGGCCAGCCAGCGCACCATCACCGCCTCGTAGCCGTGGGTGACGATGACCCGCGAGGCGCCGGTCGCGCCGATGGCGCGCTGCAGCCCCGGCCAGTCGGCATGGTCGGAGAGCACGAAGCCGCGGTCCACGCCCTGGCGGCGGCGTGCGCCGCGCAGCTGCATCCAGCCGCTGGCGAAGGCGTCGGCGCAGTCGCCGAAACGTTTCATCCAGGCCGAGCCCAGCACCGAGGGCGGTGCCACCACCAGCGCGCGCTGCAGCACGGCCTTGTCGCTCACCTCGGTGGCGAGCTGCGTGGGGGGCAGCGCGACGCCGGCCGCGCGATAGGCTTCGTTGAGCGGCTCGACGGCGCCGTGCACCAGGATCGGCCCGATCGACGCATCCACGCCGGCCAGGATGCGCTGCGCCTTGCCGAAGCTGTAGCCGAGCAGCACGCTGGCGCGGCCGGCTGCGGCGTTGGCGCGCCACCAGTCGTCGATGGCGGCGAACACCTCGCGCTGCGGCGCCCAGCGGTACACCGGCAGGCCGAAGGTCGACTCGGTGATGAAGCAGTCGCAGCGCACCGGCTCGAACGGCGCGCAGGTGCGGTTGTCGTCGCCGGCGCCGCTGACGAAGTAGTCGCCCGAAGCCACCCAGACCTGCCCGCCGTGCTCGAGCCGCACCTGCGCCGAGCCGAGCACG
>CAZVLY010000035.1:0-9365 GCA_964628175.1 uncultured Piscinibacter sp.
GGCCGTTGCGCGGGTAGAAGATCGGCTCGGGCGGCGCCTTCGCCGGCGGCGCGCTCTGTTCGGGCGGCTCGGCATAGATCACCGGCGGTGGCACGGCGTACACCGGCGCGGGGGAATACCACGGCCCGCCGTAGGGGCCGTAGTAGAAGGGCACGCCGATCCCGATGCTCACGCCGCCCCAGACACGCCCGTGGCGGCCATGCGCCTGCGCCGACGTGGCGGCAAGCGCCGCAACGGCGAGGACAAGAATGGCGAAGGTGCGCTGTTTCGTCATGGCGATCTCCTGCAGCGGCCGGGTCGAACCCGGCACAGCTGCATTCTGGACCGACCCAGACGGCGGCGCCAGGCGCCGCGGCTTCAGGCCGTCGGCGGCGCGCCGACGGCGTCGAGCCGCCGTGCAAGCGCCTCGAACTCGTCGACCAGCGACGCGCCCGCAGCCAGGCCCTTGAAGTCGGCGAACGAGAAGTTCTCGGTGCCGCGGCGCGCCTCGAATCGGTAGGCGCCGTCACCCGACGAGCGCCCCGAGATCGTCAGCTCGCTGCTGTCGCAGATGAGCACACGGTTGTCGACCCGCGAATCGGGATCGAAGTACTTGCTCCCGCGGGCCACCTGCACCATCAGCCACATGGCGGGGCCGCCTAGACCGAGACCAGGCGGATGTTCGACGCCTGCGGACCCTTCTGGCCCTGCGTGACCTCGAACTGCACGTGCTGCCGCTCCACCAGCGTCTTGAAGCCGGCGTCGCCCTTGATCTCGCGGAAGTGCGCGAACAGGTCCTTGCCGCCATCGTCGGGCGTGATGAACCCGTAGCCCTTGCCTTCGTCGAACCACTTCACGATGCCTGTCTGTGTCGTCATGTCGATCTCTTTCGTCGGTTGATGCGCGGCACATGCCGGCGCAGCGCAGAAGCACACAAGAAAGCGACTGACGGGATCGATCGTGCAGCGCGCGAGCGCGTTGCACGGCACGAGTTCAGGAAGCGGTCTCAGGCAGATCCACGCCTGCATCGTACGCTGTTCGACGGCGCCGAGGGCACAATGCCCCGGGATGATCGAGGCCGTGCTCTTCACCGCCACGCAGGTGTCGACCTTTCTCGGCAGCGGCGCGCTCACGCACGCCAGCGGCTTCTTCTTCACGCGCGACGAGCGTCTGTTCCTCGTCACCAGCCGCCACGTGCTGATCGACGAGCCGAGCGGCCACCTGCCCGACCGCATCGAGATCGAGCTGCACACCGACGCCAAACGCCTGACCGGCTCGCTGCGCTGGTCGATCCCGCTCTATCGCGACGGCCGCAGCCTGTGGCGGCAGGGGCGCGATTCGCAGGGCGAGATCGACGTCGCCGTGATCGAGCTCGATCGCGCGGCGCTGCCGGCCAACGCCGTCTACCGCGCCTTCGACAGCAGCCACCTGCAGGCCGACCTGGAGGCGGTGGAGGTCGGCATGTCGCTGGTGGTGGTGGGTTTCCCGCTGGGCTTCCATGACACCCTGCACCACCTGCCGGTGGTGCGCCAGGCGATCGTCGCCTCCTCCTTCGGCCTGCGCTTCCAGGGCCAGGGCTTCTTCCTCACCGACGCGCGCACGCACCGCGGCACCAGCGGCGCCCCGGTGCTGATGCGCGTGGGCACGCCGACCGCCGGCGATCGCCCCACGTTGCCCTGGAAGCTGCTGGGCGTGCACTCCGCGCGCATGGACATGGGAGGGCGCGACCTGGTCGCCGACGAGTCGCTGGGCCTGAACTGCGCCTGGTATGCCGACATCCTGCTGACGCTCACGGACAAGGCGAGCTCGCCGCGCTGAACGCGGCCGAGCCGGCTAGAGGTCGCGGGGGCGCAGGCGGCGCAGCGGAGACAGGCCGAGCCAGGCGCCGACCCGTGTCGCCAGGCCCTCGCGCCTCGGTGGGCCCTCGAGCACGCCGGCCGGCACCTGGACCGCCGAGGGCCGAGGCACAGGCACAGGCCGCGCGAAGGGCGCCGGCGCTGCCGGCAGGGCAGCGGGTGCGGGCGCGGGCGACACCCGCTGCACGGTTGCGGGGGGAGCCACCACCGGCGCCGGCCTGAGCACCGGATCCAGCCATTCGAAGATGGGATTCCACTGGTCCAGGTCCGGCTGCACCTTCGACGCCGGCATGTCGAACAGCGACAGCCCCTGCTCCACGCAGCGCACGTAACCCTGCGTCTCGCGGATCACGCCGATGAAAGGCAGGCCGATGCTGTCGGCCCATTGGCGCAGCACCTCGTCGGCACGCGTGCGCGCATCGAGCCGCATGCCGACGGCGGCCACCTTGCAGCGGCCGCTGGCCACGCGCGGCAGCGCCTTGAGTTCGGCGTAGCAGTCGGCCGCGGAGTCGCGATCGAACACCGAGTGGCACACGGGAACGAGGATCGCATCGGCGGTCATGACCACCTTGGCGAGATCGAGGCCGCGCAGCCCGCCGGGCGTGTCGAGCACCACGTGGGTGACGCCGGCCGGTGGCCGCAAGACGTTGCGCGGGTCGGCGGACCAGCCGACGATGGGCTTGCCTCGCGCGGCTTCATGAGCCGCGCGGCGCCTGAGCCAGGCCTGCGCGGAGCCCTGGAAATCGACGTCGCCGAGCATCGCCGCGTGGCCACCGTTGGCGAACCGGGCGGCGAGGTGCGTGGCCAGCGTGGTCTTTCCGCTGCCACCCTTGCGATTGACGACGGCAACGACGGGCATGGGCGGTGCGTGCTCGATGCGATGCGGCAGGACGGAGGTGTCCTGCGGATTAGATCACCCCCGGCGCGAGGGGCAATCGCGAGTGAACCCCCGGATTCCCGGCACTTCTTCGCGCTTCGCCCTCAATCGTCCTCTTCGTCGTCCTCTTCCTCGCCGTCGACACCGACCTTCTGCGCCACCAGCACGCCGTCGACCAGCTTGCCTTGCACTTCGACGCTCTGGCCGGCCAGCGTGGCGACGCTGACGTTCTTGAAGTAGGTGGTGGCGGTCCACCGCACGTTCAGCGGCGTGCCCGTGCCGGTCCGCAGAACGAACACCTGCGCCGTGCTGTCGACGGACTCCGCCACGCCCTTGCGCTCCACCGTCGCATCGTCCGTCTCGCCTTCACAGTGCACCGACTTTGCGATCAGCGTGGTGGCGTCGAGCGACCCTTCGACGCTGACGTACAGGCCATCGGCAGGTTGGCCGCCCGGACATTCCTCGATCTCGGCCCGGCTGGCGTCGACGCTCACGCCGCGCACGACGAAGCGATTGGTGGCGGCGTCGTAGGCATCGACGGTGCCCTTGAGTTCGGCCTCGGCCTCGTTGCGCCCGTCGCGCAGTTTCACCCCGGTGGCGCGGATCTCGCCGTCGCCCGTCAACACCCCCCGCACCTGGACATACAGGCCGTCGAGCAGCACGCTGCCGGACGGCGACACCAGCGCGCCGGCGTAGCTGACGCGCGTGCCGTCGAGATCGAAGCTGAAGCTCAGCCGATCGAACGCCGAGATCACGCCGCTGACGTAGACCTCGGTCCCCGCGTCGCCTAGGCTGCGGATGCGGACCTGTGCCGCGCGCAGGCGCGCCGGCGCGGCACCCTGTGCCGGCTGCAGCGTCGTGGCCGCGGCGAGCACCGAGACCAGTTGCCCGCCCATGAGCGGCCGCCCCTCGGGCTGCACCGTGGCCGTCGCCGTGCCGATGACGAGCGCGCCGAGGCGGAAGTCCGCCGGGCGCACCTCGCTGGCCAGGCCGGTGACCTTGAGGTAGGCCGGCAGGGCCGCGCGCTTCTTCACCCGCGTGGCCTGGATCGAGAAACCCGTTGCCCCGCGCACGACGAAGCCATGCACCTCGATCGGCTCGCCGGCCTGCAGCGAGCCGATGCCGGTGTAGCCGCCGGCGTACTGGGTGACCGGCCCGCGGCGGACGTCGGCGTTGACCACCACCGACTGCCCGAGCACGGTGAAGCCCGCGGGGGCGGAAACCGTCTCCACGGCCCCCACCAGCGCCGACTGCACCATCAGCCGGCGCGCCGCGCCCGACATGTCGTATTCCAGTTCGACCCGCTCGCCCAGGCGAGCTTCGGTCTGCGTGAGCACACCGGGTTCGTTCTCCACGAGCGTGGGAACGCGGCTGTCGTCGAAACGGTCACCGTCGACGATCACGCTGCCGAAACCGTTCACCGTGCCCTGCGCCACGCCCTCGCTCATGCCGGTGCCGCCCGAGCCGACACCGCCGCCGCAGCCTTGCATCACCGCGAGGCCGAGCGCCGCGCTCCACGCCGCCGCCCACGCGGCCAGGCTCCTGGATCTCATGGGGTTCTCCTGCCGCGCGGGCGCGGCGCACGCGGCGCGGGCGTGCTCGCCGGCTTGCCAGGCCGCGGCGCTGGCGCCGTCGGCTCGCTGTAGAAATACACGCCGAAGCGCATGCGTTGCTGCTCGGACTCGGGCACATCGGCATCGGCCGCGACGTGCTTGCGGGCTTGCTTGACCATCATCGCGAAGGCATCGCTCCATGCCGCCCGGGCGTGTTCATGCAGCGTGGCCACAGAGTCGGCGCCCAGACCATCGGCGAAGACGCTCTGCTCGAGGTAACGGGGTGCATCGAGCGTCAGGTTGTGGACGGCGGCGGCGATGTGGTCTCCGGCGTTGGCGGAGAACAGCGCGGTCAGCTCGTCGAGCCGGCGGCTGGGCACGAAAGTGGTGCTCGCCGGCACCAGCAAGTCGCCCTCGAGCGTGACCAGCCCCAGTCGCAGCAGTTCGTCCATCACCGTGCGCGGATGCACGTCCAGCGACAGTTCGCGCGACAGGCTCTCGAAGGTGATGCCGGCGCCGCTGCGCGGCAGCGCGCGCGGCGTGCCGTCACGCGTGCGGTAGCGTCGCGCCGTCATCCAGCGCGTGAACACCTGCGACGCCAGCGGCACGCCCCGGTGCGCCACCGGCGCCGCACCGCGAGGTGCCTCGGTGATCGTGCGCACGTCCTTGCGGTGCACGCCCGACAGCACGCTCAGCGCCGATCCCGTGGGCTGCACCCCGCCGCGCTCGAGCTCGGCGCGCGCGGCGTCCACGAACACCGGCTTGAGCTGGTTGGCCAGCGCGTTGTACGACACGCCATTGCGCAGCAGCCAGCGCACCACGGGCGCCAGCAGCACGGCCGCCTCGCGCAGGGCGAGCGCGGCATGTTCTTCGCTGGGGACGGCGGACACCGAGGGGCTGTCGGCGCCGGCCGGTCTGGTTCGCTTCATGCGCGGGCGATGACGGCCGGAAGAGGGGATGGGCAATGGGATGCTATCCCACGTGGCCATGGCCCACAACGGCGCCGGGCAGCCGCGCTCACAGGCGGTTACGTACCGCCCTCGGGCCTGCGCGCAGAGCGTGCCGCACCTGTGCAGGAGCACCATTTCCGCACCCCGCCGCAGTGCGGAAAAGTGTCGGCCAAGTGCCCGGCGCGGCACGAAATGTTGCAAAGATGTGGGAAGCATTCCCATAGCATGGCCGCCAGCATTCTCGATTCGTTTCCCCCTCATGAGCAGCACCCTGGAAGCCACCATGCCCGCCCCGGCGCCAGCCAAGGCGAGCCCGCGGCGTCATTCGTCGAGCGACCTCTGGATCTACCTGCTGATCGGCGCGCTCGTCGGCGGCGCCTGGCTGCTCACGCGCCAGGGCTACTTCAAGGCAGGCGACGACATCGGCTACTGGCTGGGCGTGGCCGGCGGCGTGATGATGCTCACGCTGTTCAGCTACCCGCTGCGCAAGTACGTGCGGCCCTTGCACCGCCTGGGCAAGGTGAAGTGGTGGTTTCTCGCGCACATGGTGATGGGCATCGGCGGCCCGCTGCTGATCCTGATCCATTCGACCTTCAAGGTCGGCTCGCTCAATGCCGCGGTGGCGCTCTACAGCATGCTGCTGGTGGCCGGCAGCGGCGTGGTCGGGCGTTTCATCTACCTGCGTGTGCATCGCGGCCTGTCCGGGCAGAAGCTGAACCTGCAGCAGCTTCAGTCGCGCGCCGGGCTCGACGAGTCCGAGGCGCGCTCGCGGCTGCACTTCGCGCCGGAGGTGGAAGCGCGCCTGCTGGCCTTCTCCGAGGCCCAGCTGGGCGCCACGGCGAACTGGGGCACCTGGCTGCGGCAGGTGCTCGTGCTGCCGGTGCAGATGTGGATCGTCTACTGGCACTGCGTGGCCGGGTTGCGCCATCCGCTGATTCAACTGGCACGCCGCCGGCACTGGAGCGCCGAGGACCTGTCGCGCCGCCGCTATCTCGCGCGCAAGCTCGTGCGGCGCTATCTGGCCAGCGTGGTGCGGGTGGCGCAGTTCACGGCCTACGAGCGGCTCTTCGCGCTGTGGCACGTGGTGCACGTGCCGTTCATCTACGTCCTGGTGATCAGTTCGGTGGTGCACGTGATCGCCGTGCACGCTTACTGACCGAAAGACTGGCTTGGTGCCATGGACCGCCCCTGCACGAACGATCGCCAGCCTCGGGCTGGCGACACGTTGGCTCGCCTTGCTGGCATTCGCCCTGGCGCTGGGGTGGGCTGCGGCGGCACGGGCGCAGTCGATCGAGTCGGTGCTGTCGCCGGGCAAGCTGATCCAGGGCCACCTGAAGTGGGACGACGACTGCAAGGCCTGCCACGTCAAGTTCGACCGCGCCGCACAGGATCGGCTCTGCATGGACTGCCATAAGGACGTCGGCCAGGACGTGCGCGCCAAGGCCGGCTACCACGGCCGGATGAAGCCGCAGGCCTGCAACGAGTGCCACACCGACCACAAGGGACGCGGCGCGAAGATCGTCGAGCTCGACAAGCAGCGCTTCGACCACAACCTGACCGACTACGCGCTGCGCGGCAAGCACGTCAAGACCGAGTGCGAGAAGTGCCACGAGCCGGCGAAGAAATGGCGCGCCGCGTCGACGGACTGCAACGCCTGCCACAAGAAGGACGACGTGCACAAGGGCGCGCTGGGGCCGAAGTGCGCCGACTGCCACACCGAGAACAACTGGAAGGAAGCGAAGTTCGACCACGACAAGACGCGCTTCGCGCTCGAGGGCAAGCATGTCGACACGAAGTGCGCCGACTGCCACAAGACCAAGGACTACAAGAACGCGCCGCGCACCTGCGTGGGCTGCCACAAGAAGGACGACGACGGCAGCAAGGGCCACAAGGGCCAGTTCGGCGAGAAGTGCGACAGCTGCCACAACGCCAAGGCCTGGAAGCCCTCGACCTTCAACCACGACACCGACACCAAGTACGTGCTGCGCGGCAAGCACGTGAAGACCAAGTGCGGCGACTGCCACACCGGCCCCCTCTACAAGGTCAAGACGCCGACCGACTGCTACAGCTGCCACAAGAAGGACGACAAGCACAAGGAGACGCTGGGCAAGGATTGCGGCGCCTGCCACTCCGAGAAGGACTGGAAGGAGAAGGCCAAGTTCGACCACGACAAGACCGACTTCCCGCTGCTTGGCAAGCATGCCGATGCGAAGTGCGACGCCTGCCACAAGAGCAAGCTGTTCAAGGAAGCGCCCAAGCAGTGCATCGGCTGCCACAAGAAGGAAGACAAGCACGAGGGCACGCTGGGCGAGGCCTGCGGCGACTGCCACGGCGAGCGCGAGTGGAAGACGACCAAGGGCCGTTTCGACCACGACAAGACCAAGTTCAAGCTGCGCAACGCGCATGCCGCGCCCAAGCTCAAGTGCGACGCCTGCCACAAGGACCTCAAGAGCATGCGCAAGACGCCGCTCGAGTGCTACAGCTGCCACCAGAAGGACGACAAGCACGAGGGCCAGGAAGGCAAGCAGTGCGAGACCTGCCACACCGACCGTGACTGGAAGGTGCCGGGCTTCGACCATGACAAGACGCGCTACCCGCTGGTGGGCAAGCACCTCAAGGCGGCCTGCAAGGATTGCCATGCGACGCCGCGCTACAAGGATGCGGCGCGCGAGTGCTACGGCTGCCACAAGAAGGAAGACAAGCACAAGCTGGTATTCGGCGTGAAGTGCGAGAGCTGCCACAACGCGCGCAGCTGGGCGATCTGGGACTTCGACCACGACCGCCGCAGCAAGTACAAGCTCGACGGCGCGCACCGCAAGCTGGCCTGCGACGCCTGCCACGTGAAGGCCGCGCCGGTGGGCCGCGACTTCGCGGCGCTGGGCAGCGACTGCCTGTCCTGCCACCGCAAGGACGACGTGCACGACGGCAGCTTCGGTGCGCGCTGCGAGCAGTGCCACGTGAGCGACAACTGGAAGAAGGTCTCCAACCGGGTGCTGCGCGGCTCTGCCACGCCCGACGCGGAGACGAACGCGACGCAGGTCGCTGCCCTGCTGGGACGGGCCAGCCGCTTCGCGCGGCCAGGCGGCGCCCCTGGCTCGAATGGATGGCTGCAATGACACACCGCCCTGCCCCTGACTGGCCGCTGGCCGCGCTGCTGCGCCGCTGGCTCCTGTTGCTGCTGCTGACCGGCAGCTCGTTCGCGATGGCGCAGGGCGCTCCGGCCACGCGCAGCTTCGAGCACATCAAGACCGGCTTCGCGCTGACCGGCCAGCACGCCAATGAGCGTTGCGAGTCGTGCCACATCGGCGGCGTCTTCAAGGGCACCCCGCGTGACTGCGCGAGCTGCCACGTGTCCGGCACGCGCTGGTCGCGCAACAACGTCGTCAAGAACCAGAACCACTTCCCCACCCAGCAGGCCTGCGACACCTGCCACGGCACGCAAAGCTACACGGGCGCCAAGTTCAACCACGCGGGCGTGAGCCCGGGCGGCTGCACGAGCTGCCACAACGGCAGCATGGCGCCGGGCAAGAACAGCGGCCACATCCAGACCACCGCCTCGTGCGACACCTGCCACAAGACCAGCGGGTGGACGCCGGCCTCGGGCTTCGACCACAGCGGCGTCACGCCGGGCAGCTGCGCGACCTGCCACAACGGCTCCCGCGCCACCGGCAAGGCGGCCACCCACGTTCCCGTGGGCAGCCAGAGCTGCGATGCCTGCCACCGCACCGGCGGCTCCTGGAAGCCCAGCAGCTTCAACCACACGCAGATGGTCGTGGCCAACCAGTGCTCGAGCTGCCACAGCGGCGGCTTCCCGCCGGCCGACGGCCGCAATGCCAACCACATCCCGTACCAGTCGCTGGCCGGCGCGGCGATCACCAACTGCGACACCTGCCACAAGAGCGGCTTCTCGTCGTGGACGCCGGCGCGCTTCCACGCCTCGGTGTCGGTGAGCACGCAGTGCGCCAGCTGCCACACCGGCGGCTTCGCGCGCGCGGTGGGCAAGCCCAACACCGCCATCCACGCCGGCGTGACGGTGTGCGAGACCTGCCACAAGTCGACAACGAGCTGGGCCGGCGCGAAGGTCGACCACGGCAGCTTCACCGCGGCGACCAACTGCACGACCTGCCACAACGGCAGCACCGCCACCGGC
>CAZVLY010000035.1:9465-21560 GCA_964628175.1 uncultured Piscinibacter sp.
TTCCACAGCTCGGTCAGCGTGAGCACGCAGTGCGCGAGCTGCCACACCGGCAGCTTCCCGCCCGCGGTGGGCAAGCCCAACACCGCCATCCATGCCGGCGTGACGGTGTGCGAGAGCTGCCACAAGTCGACCACCAGCTGGGCCTCGGCGCGGGTCGACCACAGCACCTTCACCGCGGCGACCAACTGCACGACCTGCCACAACGGCAGCACCGCCACCGGCAAGTCGGCCACCCACGTGCCGGTGGGCGCGACCAACTGCCGCAGCTGCCACAACGTCACCACCTGGAGACCGACGACCTTCAACCATTCGCAGGTCGTCGTCACGAACCAGTGCTCGAGCTGCCACAGCGGCGCCTTCCCGCCCGCCGACGGGCGGACGGTGACCCACATCCCGTACCAGACGCTGACCGGCGTGGCGATCACCAACTGCGACAGCTGCCACAAGCAGGGCTACACGGCCTGGACCGGCGCCCGCTTCCACAGCTCGGTCAGCGTGAGCACGCAGTGCGCGAGCTGCCACACCGGCAGCTACCCGCCGGCCGTGGCCAAGCCCAACAACACCACGCATGCGGGCGTGACGGTGTGCGAGAGCTGCCACAAGTCCACCGCCAGCTGGGGGACGGTGACCTTCGCGCACTCGGCCGCCAACGCGGTGGGCACGGGCACCTGCGACACCTGCCACAACGGCTCCACGGCACGCGGCAAGTCGACCACGCACATCCCGGTGACCACCGGGCCGACCAAGTGCGACTCCTGCCACCGCTCGCAGGCCTCGTGGGCGACTGCGGTGACCATGAACCACACGGTGGTCACGGCGACGAGCTGCAAGACCTGCCACAACGGCGCCTACACCGGCGAGGGCACGACCGGCGCCCTGGCCAAGCCGACCAACCACATTCCCGAGGCGACGCAGTTGCTCAACGGCGCGGCGATGGACTGCAACGCCTGCCACCGAAGCACGACCTCCTGGGGCACGACGACCATGAACCACAACGGCAGCCAGGGCGGCGGCGCCGGCTGGTGCAAGGGCTGCCACCAGACCGGCACCGCCTACCTGGGCAGCATGGAGAAGAAGTCGCTGACGCACCGGACCAAGACGCCGCCGGCGATCGACTGCTCCGAGTCCGGCTGCCACCGGCCGCTGGGCACGCGCGGGTCCACCTACTCGAACTGGGACTGAACGGTGAGCATTTCCTTCCGGCACCTCGTCGTGCCTTTCGTGCTGACGGCCGCTTCCGCCGCCCAGGCCCAGCTGATCGATGATGTCGACTTCCGCCGCGAGGGCGACAACGCCGTGCTGCAGGTGCGCTTCGTGACGCCGGTGCAGTACCGCCGCTCGCTGATCGCGAAGTCCGGCGATGCGGTGCAGATCGTGTTCGACGTCGTCAATGCGCGTGACAACATCAGCCTGGTGCCGTCGGAGCGGCGCCTGGCCGGCGGCGGCGGCTCGATGCCCGACATCACCGTCACCGACGAGAGCCCGGGGCGCGAGAACGTCAACCGCAAGCTGGCGGTGCGGCTGAGCAAGCCGGTGCCGTTCCGCGTGCGCGCCGGCCGCGGCGACCGCACGATCGAGGTGGTGCTGATCGGCCTGGGCCGCTCGATCCCGGCCACGCCGTCGGGCCGCGTCGCCCCGGCGCCGACCTCGGGCTTCCAGATCTCGCTGCAGCAGTCCGACAGCCCCAACCTCCAGCTCGACACGCCGATCCCGGCCGCGCTGCAGCGCTACCAGGTGTTCACCGGCCAGCGCGAGATCGGCGGCAAGACGGTCTACGAGGTCAATCTCGGCTACTTCGAGACGCTGGTCGAGGCGGAGTCGGCGCGCCAGTTGCTGAGCAAGCGCTTCCCCGGCGCGGCCATCGTCGTGCTGGCCCCGCCGCCGGCACCTGCACCAGCACCGGCACCGGTCGCGACGCCCGCGCCCGTGCCGGGCCCGGCGGCAGCGGCGGCGCCCGAGTCTGCGGGCTCGGCACCCGCCTTGCCGGCCACACCGGCCGAGGTCCTGACCCAGGCCGCCGCCTTGCTGGCGGCTGCCAAGTCGGCCGATGCCCAGGGGGACAGCGTCACTGCGCTCGACAAGCTCAACCAGTTGCTCAACCTGCCGGCCAATCCGACAACGCGCGAAGCGCAGGCCCTGGCCGGCGACATCCGCGCCAAGACCGGCGACGTGGTGCGCGCGCGCGCCGAGTACGAGACCTTCCTGCAGCTCTACCCCAGCGGGCCGGATGCCGACCGCGTGCGCGCGGCGCTGGCCAAGCTGCCCGCAGCGGCGCCGAAACCCGCGGCCGCCGCCATCGTCGAGCAGAAGGCCAGGCCCACGGTCGAGCCCACGTCCACCCTGGCGGGCTCGGTGTCGGAGTTCTACTACGGCGGCGCGTCGAAGATCCGCACGCAGGCTTTCGAGGATTCGCAGATCGCCGGCCTGCCGCCGATCCTGGGCGAGCCGCTGTACGACAGCGGCGTCGACCAGAGCCTGCTGCTGACCAACGTCGACGTGAACTGGCGCTACCGCGACGCCGACACCGACATGCGCTTCGTCTTCCGCGACGCCTATTCGGCCGACCTGAAGACCAGCGACAAGAGCAAGAACCGGCTGTCGGCGCTGTACTTCGAGCACCGTTCGCTGTCGGCCGGCACGCAGGTGCGGCTCGGGCGGCAGTCGCCCACGGGCGGCGGCATCCTGGGGCGCTACGACGGCGTGCAGGCCGGCTACACCTTCGCGCCGAAGTGGCGCATCAACGGCGCGGCGGGGCTCCCGGCCGAGAAGCTGCTGGACAGCAAGCGCAGCTTCTACGGCGTGTGGATCGACGCCGATGCGCTGACCACGCAGATCAGCGGCAGCCTGTACTTCAACCGCCAGCTGATCGACGGCGAGGTCGACCGCAGCGCCTTCGGCACCGAGATGCGCTTCTTCAGCGGCGGCGTGTCGGCCAACGGCATCCTCGACTACGACGAGGCGATCAAGGGGCTGAACATCGCCTCGCTGCAGGGCACCTGGCAGATGGAGGACAACTCGGTCGTCAACGTGCTGTTCGACCGCCGCAAGACACCGCTGCTGATGCTGGGCAACGCGCTGTTCTTCCAGGACCCGACCCAGCCGCTGCTGGCGACGCGCCTGAAGGACCTGCTGGCCACCTCCACGCTCGAGGCGCTGCGCGACCGCGTGCGCGGCACCACCTCGAACACCACCCAGGGCCTGATCGGCGCCACCACCCCGGTCAACAAGAACTGGCAGGTCGGCGCGGACGTGCGCCTGACCGACATCGGCACCATCCTGCCGGTGCCCTCGATCCAGTTCCCGGGCCAGGGCCGCAATCGCAACACCTCGGTGGGCGGCCAGGTGATCGGCACCAACCTGTACTCGGCGCGCGATACCCATGTGATCGGCGCCTCCTGGCAGCGCGGCACCAGCTACACGCTCGCCGGCGACACCGCCTTTCGCTACAACGGCACGCTGCTGAGCTACAACAACTCGTCGCAGGTCACGGAGATGCTGCTGCTCGAGCCCTCGCTGAAGTACTACCTGCAGACCGATTCGGTCGGCGCACGCACCTCGCGCTGGAGCCCGGGCTTGCGCGTGACCTACCGCGCGCTCAAGCAGTTGTCGATCGAATCGGAACTCAGCGGCGAGTACAGCAAGAGCAGCGGGCCGAACGGCACCGAAACCTCGAGCCGACTCTTCTACTACCTCGGCGGGCGCTACGACTTCTGAGTCGCGCGCGTGATCCGGCCGGCGCCGCGACCCGGTGCCGGCCACCGCCCCCATCCCCGGAACCTGCCATGAACGCCGACATCGCGAGGCTGCGCCAGCAATTGCGGCAACTGCACTCTCTGCACGAGGAGGGCGCACTCGGCGTCGAGGCCTACGAACGAAGCCGAGCCGAACTCGAGCGCAAGCTGCTCGATGCGGTGATGCGCGACGGCCCCGAAGCGGCGCCCGCCGCCGGCAGGCCCGCGGGTCCGTCACGCGCCCTCCTGGCTGGCCTGGGCGCGGCCGCGCTGGCAGTCGCCGCAGCCGGCTACTGGTGGACCCGCTCGCCGGCGACGGCCACCGCCGTGCCGCCCGCCTCGGAGCGTCGCTCCAGCGCGCCCGCCGCACCGGCCTCGGCTCCGCACGCCCTGAGCTTCAAGCAGATCGAGGACATGGCGGGCAAGCTGGCCCAGCGCCTGAAGGCGGACCCGAAGGATGCGGAGGGCTGGGCGATGCTCGCGCGCTCGTACACCATGCTCGGCCGGCGTGCCGAGGCGGTGACGGCCTACGAGCGCGCCGTCGCGCTGCAGGGTCAGGATGCTTCGCTGCTGGCGGACTATGCCGATGCACTGGCGCTTACGCGCGAGAGCCGCCTGGCCGGCGAGCCGGCGGCCCTCGTCGAGCGTGCACTCAGGCTCGATCCGGACCATGCCAAGGCCCTCTCGCTGGCCGGCACGGCCGCCTTCGAGCGGAAGGACTATGCGGCCGCCGTGGCCCGCTGGGAGCACCTGCTCGAGGTCGCGCCGGCGGACAGCCCTTTCGTCGAGCCGATGCGGGCCAACATCGCCCAGGCACGCGAACTCGGCGCGCTGGCAGGCGCCGCGGCACCGGCTGCTTCGCCCGGCACCGGCAAGGCGGCCGGTGGGCCGAGAATCGGGACCGCGCAGCCCGTCGGCCGGTAGGCCCGCGCGGCGCAGAGCTGCCATGGACTACACCTACCTCTACCTGTTCATCATCGTGCTGGCTGTCGCGCTGTACGTGCGGCGTCACCGGCGCCTGCAGCACGCGCACGCGCAGGAGCTGAAGCAGAGCCTCGCGGCCGGCCTGGGCGAGCCGCCGTCGCTGCACCCGGTGATCAACCCCTCGCGCTGCATCGGCTCGGGCTCCTGCGCCCGCGCCTGCCCGGAAGAGGCGCTGGGCGTCGTCAATGGCAAGGCCGTGCTGAAGAACGGCTCGGCCTGCATCGGCCACGGCGCCTGCCTGTCGGCCTGCCCGGTGGAGGCGATCACGCTGGTGTTCGGCACCGAAAAGCGCGGCATCGACATCCCGCACGTGAGCCCGGAGTTCGAAACCAACGTGCCGGGCATCTACATCGCCGGCGAGCTGGGCGGCATGGGCCTGATCCGCAAGGCCGCCGAACAGGGCCGGCAGGCCATGGACGCGATCCGCCGCCGCGCCAACGGCACGCACGACCTCGACGTGCTGATCGTCGGCTGCGGGCCGGCCGGGCTGTCGGCCGGGCTCGCCGCCATCCACCACAAGCTGCGCTACCGGCTGATCGAGCAGGAGGATTCGCTCGGCGGCGCGGTGTACCACTACCCGCGCAACAAGATCGCCATGACGGCGCCGGTGCAGTTGGCGCTCGTGGGCAAGGTCAAGTTCGGCGAAGTCAGCAAGGAGCAGCTGCTCGAGTTCTGGCAGGACGTCGTCAAGCGCACCGGGCTGCAGGTGTCGTTCCGCGAGCGGCTGGTGGGCATCGAGCGCCATGGCGACGGTTTCGTCGTGCAGACGGAGCGAGGCCGCTTCTCTGCCCGCTCGGTGCTGCTGGCGATGGGGCGGCGCGGCACGCCACGCAAGCTGGACGTTCCGGGGGAGGAAGCCTCCAAGGTGGTCTACCGGCTCGTCGATGCCGAGCAGTACCGCGGCCAGCATGTGCTGGTGGTCGGCGGCGGCGACAGTGCGCTGGAAGCCGCCATCGCGCTGGCCGAGCAGCCGGACACGACGGTGACGCTGTCCTACCGCAGCGCGGCCTTCGCGCGCGTCAAGGCGAAGAACCGCGACCGCCTGGAGGAACTGCGGCAGTCCGGCGCCTTGCAGGTGCTGCTGTCATCCACGGTCAAGGGCATCGAGCAGCGGCAGGTGAACATCGAGCATGAGGGTCGCACCTTGGCGCTGCCCAATCAGGCGGTCATCGTGTGTGCCGGAGGAGAGTTGCCGACACCCTTGCTGCGCAAGGTCGGCATCCAGTTCGAGACCAAGTTCGGCACGCGCTGAGCGCGTGGCGCGTCACTCCAGGCCGTTCCAGAACTCGTCGTCGACGAGGTTCTGCGCCTCCTCGCGGGTGTCGAACGCCGAGGACGCCCAGTCCCAGTCGGGCTCGATCGACTCGATCTCCTCTTCGCTGACCACCCGGTATTCGTACTGCTCGGTCGCTTCGCCCCCCTGGACGATCGGTCGTTTGGCGACGAACCATGGCATCTTCCGGCCCCCCTTTCGGATCCGCCGGGCGCACTCGGGCACCCGCTGAGGGGTCTACGTTGGCAGTAGGGGGATTCATCCGCGGCGGCCCCGAGGGCAAACCCGCAGGTGCTCACACGCCGAGCAGGTCGGGGCCGGGCAGCAACTCGAAGTCTGTCGCCTCGCGCAGTCGGCGACGCGCCTGCGCCTTGCCGACGCAGCGCACCAGCAGGCGCACCTGCTCCGCCAGCTCGCCGGAGGTGCTGACACCCGGCGCGACCTTCGCCAGCACGGCGCCCAGGCTGGCGCCGGCATCGAGGTCGCCGAAGCTGAGCTTGAGCACATGGCACAGGCTGGCCACCAGGGCCGCTTCGCTGCATCCAGCGTCGACGCGCTGCGCGGCAGCGGCGAGCTGAGGGCCTTCGACACCGTTCTCGCGGATGTAGGTCAGCGCCGCGCCCAGCCCGGCCAGGCCACGCTCGGGATCGGGGGCGTGACGCAGCAGTTCGGCGACGACGCGCACGAAGCGCGAGCGTTGCTCCAGTGGCTGGTCGCGTCGCAGGCTCGGGCAGGGACCGGAGTGGGTCTCTTCCGTGCGGCCACTCTCGTCGAGCAGCAGCAGGTCGAAGTACAGGTGGGCGGCATCGACGCCTGGCAGGTCGGACAACCGCACGACCACGGCACCGGCCCGGTAGCCGGGCAGCTCGCGCGTGCCGACCCAGCCGTCGTCGGCTTCCGCCGGCGCGGCGTGCCATGGCCCGGGGGCCATGGCGCCGGGCCGGTCACGGCCCGGATTCCAGCGGGTGTTCATGGCCGTCTCGTGCCGGGGTGGCAGCGCAGTCGGCTCATGGCAGCCCGATCAGGCGGCGCGACGGCCCTTGGCGGCCGGCTTGGACACCACGGCGCTGAGCGTCGTGACGTTGGCTTCGGCGGCGGCGACGGCCTGCTTGGTGGCCTTCTGCAGGTTGTCGAAGGCATCGTTGGCGGCCGACACGGCAGCCTTGGCGAAGGACACGGCGTTCTCCGAGCCGGCCGGTGCGTTCTTGGCAGCGGCTTCGACCAGCGCGACGAACTTCTTCTGCGCGTCGGCGGTACCGGATTCGGTGACCTTGCTCACTTCGGCCTGCACGCCGGCGAGGATGTCGTACAGCTTGCGGCCATAGGCACCGGCCTTCTCGGCGGAGGGCTGCAGCACGTCGGCCTGCAGCGCGAAGAAGGACTGCACGTCCTTGGCGGTCAGAGCAGACTCGGCCTTCGACTGCGCTTCGGCCAGCGCGGCCTTGGCGGTCTCGATGTTCAGCGCGAACAGCTTTTCGGTGGCTTCGATGCCGGTGGCGGTCAGGCCCATCAGCGTGGCAAGTTGAGCCTTCTGGGCAGCGGCGAATTGGTCGTTGTTCAGCATGATGGACTCCGGGGTGTCGGGTGGATGGGGGTTCGGGATCGGAACACTTTTGCTGCACTGCAGCATGACTCGACTATAGTGCGCCGGCCGCCGAATGCAAGCGGTTTTTGCTGCGCTGCAGCAAACTAGATGGGAAGCTCTAGGCCGCGGCCACCACGAGGCGGTTGCGGCCCGCCTGCTTGGCGGCGAGCACGGCGTCGCTCGCCTGCTGCACGAGCGACAGCGGGTCGTCGGTGGCCGGCCCCAGTTGCGCCACGCCCATGCTGGCGGTGAGCCGCACGATGCGCTGGTCGATGCTGTGCATCACCGTCGCCGCCACGTTGCTGCGGATGCGCTCCGCCACCCTCGCTCCGGTCTCGAGGTCGGTGTCGGGCATCACCAGGCAGAACTCCTCGCCGCCATAGCGCGCCAGCCAGTCGGTCAGCCGCACGCTGCCGCGGGCAATCTCGGAAAAGCGCCGGAGCACGTGGTCGCCGGTCGGGTAGCCGAAGGTGGCATTGACGTCGTGGAAGTGGTCGAGGTCGATCAGCGCGATGCTCAGGGCCCGGCCATGCTTGCGCGCCGTTTCGAATTCGCGCGTCAGCCGCGCATCGAAATAGCGGCGGTTGTGCAGCTGCGTCAGCGCATCCTGGTTGGCCTCGCGGCGTGCGGCCTCGACGAGGCTGCGTCCCATGTTGGTGACCAGCGTGGTCATGCGCTCGGTCATCACGCGGGTGACGTTCTCGAAGTGCCGCACGTAGAGGTCGCGGTCCTCGTGGCCGGCGCCTTCCTGCAGGCTCTCGTAGAGCACCAGGCGGTTGCGCCCGCGGCCTTTCGCCTCGTACATGGCGACATCGGCCTGGTTCATCAGCTCCGGCAAGGTGGCACGGGGTTCGACGAATGCCAGGCCCGCGCTGGCGGTCACCGAAATGCGCTGATCGTGGTCGGTATCCAGGGTCGCCGGGGCCGTTTCGTCGAAGCGCTGCTGCGCGCGCCGGAAAGGATCGCCGGCGGCCCAGGCCGCGCCATCGTCCTCCGCCATCGCGGGCACGACGAAAGCACGCTGCGCCAGGCGCTGCAGCACGCGCTGCACGTCGGCCACGATGGTGGCGCGGTCGTAGCGCGTGTAGAGCGCGGCGAACTCGTCGCCGCCGATGCGGGCGATGCGGTCGCCCGGTGCCGCGTCGGCCAGCAGCGTGGCCGAGACGCCTCGCAGCACCTGATCGCCGACCAGGTGGCCATGGCGGTCATTGACGTGCTTGAAGCCGTCGAGGTCGAACAGCACGACGGCGCGGCATTCGCCGCTCAGCTCCTGCGCGAGCACCTGCTCGAGCTGGGTGGCCCATCGCTGGCGATTGGGCAGCCCGGTGAGCACATCCGAGATCTCACGAAGCTGGGGCGGCCCGTCCGTACTGCCGCCTCGGCCCAGGCGCAGCAGCCGGAAGACGAGCAGTTCGATCGGCTGCGTGCCGCGCACGACGTCGTCGCGCGACTTGAGGAACTCGAGCGCATCGACTTCCTGTTCGGCGGTACCGGCCACGATCAGCGTCGGCCGCGCATCCATCACGTACTCGCGGCGCAGCCGCCGCGAGTCGGAGAACAGGTCGGCCTGAAGCACGCGGAGCTCGGCGTCGTCGGGCAGGGTGGAGCCGACCAGGCAGGGCACGACCCGAAAGCCCTGCGCCCGCAGCGCCGCGATCAGCGCATCGTCGTCGTAGCCCTCGTGGGGCAACACCCAGGCAATTGTCTTGACGTCCACGCTGCTCCCGCCGATCAGGACTTCAGGATACCTCGCCGCAGCGATCAGCCCGCGGGCGGCGCCTCGATGCCCGGCAGCGAGAGCGTCGCCACCGCGCCGCCGCCATCGCCGTTGCGCAGCGTCACGCGGCCGTGGTGCAGCTCGGCGATCTCCTTCACGAAGGGCAGGCCGAGGCCGGTGCTCTTCTTGTTCGAGTGCGGCCGTGCCAGCGAATAGAACTTCTCGAACACTCGCGCGTCGGCGTACTCCGGGATGCCGGGGCCCTGGTCGCGCACGACGACATCGACGCTGCGCGAGCGCGCCTGCAGCTCGACCTGCACCCTGCCCCCCTCGGGCGAGAAGTCCAGCGCGTTGGCCAGCAGGTTGCCGATGGCACGCCGCAGCAGGAAGGCTTCGCCCTCGACCCAGGCCGCCGGCCCCGGCGCGAGCTCGACTCGCAGCAGGCGTGCCGCGCCGCTGGCCTGCGCGCTGCCGACCAGCTCCTCCAGCAGCGGCCGCAGCGCCACCGGCTCGACCTTGGGCAGGCGGCGCTGCGATTCGAGTGCGGCCAGCTCCATCATGCGGTCCACCAGCTCCTGGATGCGCTGCGTCTCGCGTTCGATGTTGGCGGTGAAGCGCTGACGGTCGGCGGCCGGCATGCCGGGCTCGTGCAGGAGCTCGGCCGCGCCGCGGATCGCCGACAGCGGGCTCTTGATCTCGTGGGTGAGCGTCTGCACGTAGTCGGCCACGTAGTTGCGCCCGGCCAGCGCGTCGCGCATCTCGTCGTAGGCGGCCCCCAGCGTGCCCAGCGCCCGCCGGCCCAGGCGCGGCAGGCTGAAGGAGCGCTGCGAGCGCACGTAGCGCACGTAGTCGGCCAGCAGGCCGAAGGGCCGCACCAGCCACAGCGACAGGATCACCGCCAGCAGCAGCACCGCGGCGACCGACGTGGCGCCGACGACGAGGGTCTTGCGCCGTGCCGCGGCGACGAACTGGTTCAGGCCCTGCACCGGCTTGCCCACGCTGACCACGCCGACGATCTCGCCGCCCGAGCGCACCGGTGCGGAGACGTACATCACCGAGCTCAGTTCGTCGCCGGGGATCTTCGGCGTGGTGCGGGCACGGTAGTCGCCCTGCAATGCCGCGCGCACATCGCGCCACTGCGAGAAGTCCTCACCCTCGCGCTGGCCGATCGAGTCGAACAGCACGATGCCGTCGCGTCCGATCACCAACGCCTGCATCTCCACGCCGGTCTTCTCGAAACCGAAGATGCGTGCGGAGAAACTTCGTGCGTACAGGGAACGGAAGACCGGACGCAGGGACTCCGCGTCCAGCCGCCCTTCGGCGCTGTGCTGCTCGACGGTGGCGGCGAGCAGGTGCGCGGTCTCGACGAGCGACTCCTCGGCCGATTCGCGGTAGCGCGGGTCGATGTCGGCGAGCAGCCGGTACATCAGCAGCCCGACACCCAGCGCGTAGGCGAGCAGGATGCCGACGAAGACGACGGTTCGACGGCTCACGGCTGGGGCGGCAGGTCCTCGGCCAGCGCATAGCCGCTGCCGCGATGGGTGCGGATCGGCTCGAGCCGCGGCGCCACCTGCTTGAGCTTGGCACGCAGCGTCTTCACATGCGCGTCGACGGTGCGGTCGAGGCTGTCGCTGCGTTCGTCCCAGACCTTGTCGAGCAGCGTGTCGCGGCTGTAGACGTGACCGGGCCGCTCGATCAGCGTCTTCAGCAGCCCGTACTCGTAGCGCGACAGGTCGAGCACCTGGCCGTAGAAGCGGATCTGCCGCCGGCCTTCGTCCACCGCGAAGGGCAGCACCGGTACCTCGGCAGCTGCCGGCGTGCGCGACGCGCGGCGCAGGATGGCGCGCAGCCGCGCCACCAGCTCGCGCGGCGAGAAGGGCTTGGCGACGTAGTCGTCGGCACCGAGTTCGAGTCCGACGACGCGGTCGATCTCGTCGGCACGCGCGGTGAGAAAGACCACCGGCACCTCGCTGAAGTCGCGCAAGCGCTTGAAGACTTCGAAGCCGTTCAGGTCGGGCAGGCCGACGTCGAGAATCACCAGCGCTGCCGGCGCCTCGCGCTGGCGCGCCAGCGCGGCTTCACCGGTGGCCACCCAGTGCGGCTCGAAGCCGTCGGTGCGCAGCGCGTACTGCAGCGTGTCGGCGATGCCGGGCTCGTCCTCGACGATCAGGACAGCGGGCTTGCTCACTCTGTGGGCAGGAAGCCTTCGATCGACAGGTAGCGCTCGCCGGTGTCGTAGTTGAAGCCGAGCACCGTCGCGCCCGCCGGCAGATCCGGCAGCTTCTGCGCGATCGCCGCCAGCGTGGCACCCGACGAGATGCCCACCAGCAGGCCTTCCTCGTGCGCCGAGCGGCGGGCCATCTCTCGCGCGGCCTCGGCCTCGACCTGGATCACGCCGTCGAGCAGCTGCGTGTGCAGATTGGCCGGGATGAAGCCGGCGCCGATGCCCTGGATCGGGTGCGGGCTGGGCTTGCCGCCGCTGATCACCGGCGAGGCGCTCGGCTCGACCGCGAACACCTTCAGCTTCGGCCACTTCGCCTTGAGCACTTGCGCGCAGCCGGTGATGTGGCCGCCGGTGCCCACGCCGGTGATCAGCGCGTCCAGCCCGTCGGGGAAGTCGGCGGCGATCTCGGCCGCCGTGGTGCGCACGTGCACCTCGATGTTGGCCGGGTTCTCGAACTGCTGCGGCATCCACGAGTTCGGCGTCTCGGCCAGCAGTTCCTTGGCGCGCGCGATCGAGCCGTTCATGCCCTTCTCGCGCGGCGTCAGCACGAAGCTCGCGCCGTAGGCCAGCATCAGGCGGCG
>CAZVLY010000036.1:0-21237 GCA_964628175.1 uncultured Piscinibacter sp.
TCCAGGGGCCGATCCATCCGACGCTGGGCATCGCGATGGACATGAGCATCCAGCTGAAAGCGGCCAGCGGGGCGATCTGCACGCTGAGCCTGAGCTTCAACAACGACGGACCGCTGGGCACCTACTTCCGCTACATCGGCGACACCGGCACCTACCTGGCCCGCTACGACGACCTGTACAACGGCAAGGACGAGAAGATCGACGTGTCGAAGGTGGCCGTGTCGATGAACGGCATCGAGCTGCAGGACCGCGAATTCTTCGCCGCCATCCGCGAGGGCCGCGAACCCAACGCCAGCGCGGCGCAGGTGCTGCCCTGCTACGAGGTACTGCACGACCTCGAGCGGCAGCTGGCGCAGGGCTGAGATGCGGACGCGGCGCGTCGGCCCGTTCGAGGTCTCGGCCATCGGGCTGGGCTGCATGAACCTGAGCCACGCCTATGGCGCGCCGCCGCCGGACGACGCGGCGCAGGCGCTGCTGCGCGAGGCGCTCGAACTCGGCATCACCTTCTTCGACACGGCGGCGCTGTACGGCTTCGGCGCCAACGAAGACCTCGTCGGCCGCACGCTCGCGCCGCACCGATCGAAGTTCGTGCTGGCGAGCAAGTGCGGGCTGCACGGCGTCGACGGCAAGCGCGTCGTCGACGGCCGCCCCGAGACCCTGAAGTGGAGCTGCGAGCAGAGCCTCAAGCGCCTGCGCACCGACCACATCGATCTCTTCTACCTGCACCGCTGGGACAAGACGGTGCCGGTCGAGGACAGCGTCGGCGCGCTGGCCGATCTGGTGCGCGAGGGCAAGGTCCGCACGATCGGCCTGTCGGAAGTCTCGGCCGCCACGCTGAAGCGCGCGCACGCCGTGCACCCGATCAGCGCGGTGCAGACCGAGTACTCGCTGTGGACGCGCAACCCGGAGATCGCGGTGCTCGAGGCATGCCGCGAGATCGGCGCCGCCTTCGTCGCCTTCAGCCCGCTGGCGCGCGGCTTCCTCGGCGGCGAACTGCGCGACGTGGCCAGGCTGGATGCGAAGGATCTGCGCCGCAGCATGCCGCGTTTCGAGCCGGCGAACTACGCGATCAACCTGCAGCGCCTCGCGGGGTTCGAGGCGCTCGCCGCCGGGCGCGGCTGCTCCCCGGCGCAGCTGGCGCTGGCCTGGGTGCTGGCCCGTGGCGAGCATGTCGTGGCGATTCCCGGCACGACGAAGATCGCGCACCTGCGCGACAACGCCGGTGCGGCAGCGCTGGTGCTCGATGCCGAGACGATGGCCCGGCTCGATGCGCTGATCAACCGTGACACCATCGTCGGCGGCCGCTACGACACGGCGGCCCAGGCCGGCGTCGACACCGAAGAGTTCTGAGCGACACGATGGCCCGGCCGACGCTGCTGCTCCTGCCCGGCCTGATGTGCGACCGCGCCGCCTGGGCACCGCAGCTTGAGGCATTCGGAGCGCGCTTCGAGTGCATCGTGCCGCACTACGGCACCCTCGATTCGCTGCCGGACATGGCCGCGCAGGTGCTGCGCGACGCGCCGGCCGGCCCACTCGCCGTGGCCGGCCATTCGATGGGCGGGCGCATCGCCTTCGAAATGTGGGCGCAGGCGCCGCAGCGCATCGAACGGCTGGCGCTGCTCGATACCTCGTACCACCCGCTGCCGCCGGGCTCCGAAGGCGAGCGCGAACGCAGCGGACGCTACGCGCTGCTCGACATCGCACGGCGCCACGGTCTGCGCGCCATGGCGCGCGAATGGGCGCAGGGCATGGTGCACCCGGGCCGACTCGGCACGCCGCTGTTCGAGGCGGTGCTCGACATGTTCGAGCGCAATTCGGTCGAAGCCTTTGCTGCGCAGATCGAGGCGCTGCTGGCGCGCCGCGATGCCACCGCACTGCTCGCCACGATCGACGTGCCCACGCTGCTGCTGTGCGGGCGCGACGATGGCTGGAGCCCGCCCTCGCGCCATGAGTTCATGCACCGGCACATCGCCGGCTCGCGGCTGGTGATCGTCGAGCAGTGCGGCCACATGAGCACGATGGAGCAGCCCGGCGCGGTGAACGCGGCGCTGGCCGGTTGGCTCGGTGTCACGCCCGCCAGTCGCGCGGCAACCGACGGGGTTTGAGTCAGGTCAAGACCCTGCGGGCGGCGGCGCGGCTCAATCGGGGTTCCTTTCGCGGTGAGGAGACCAGCATGCCCGCATCCATTCCCGGCACGACGCTGTTCGACGGCGCGCAGGCCCGCAAGGGCTACGCACTGAACAAGATGTGCTTCTCGTTCAACGACGCTGCCAATCGCGAGGCCTTCCTGCGCGACGAGGAGGGCTACTGCGCGCGCTACCAGCTCACGCCGGCGCAGCGCGAGGCCGTGAAGGCGCGCAACGTGCTGCAGATGATCGAGGCCGGCGGCAACGTCTACTACCTCGCCAAGCTTGCCGGCATCTTCGGGCTGGACGTGCAGGACCTCGGCGCGCAGCAGACCGGCATGACCAAGGACGCATTCAAGGCGCGGCTCGTCGCCGCCGGGAGATAGCCATGGCGAAGATCGTCGGCGGCATCATGAGCTCGCACGTGCCGGCCATCGGCCGCGCGATCGCCCGCAACCTGCAGGGCGACCCCTACTGGAAACCCTGGTTCGACGGCTTCCCGCCGGTGCACCAGTGGCTGGCCGAAGTGAAGCCCGATGTGGCGGTGATCGTCTACAACGATCACGGCCTGAACTTCTTCCTCGACAAGATGCCCACCTTCGCAGTGGGCGCGGCACCCGAATACCGCAACGCCGACGAAGGCTGGGGCATCCCGGTGGTGCCGCCCTTCAAGGGCGACCTCGACCTGTCGTGGCACCTGATCGAGTCGCTGGTGCGCGACGAGTTCGACGTCACCACCTGCCAGGAGATGCTGGTCGATCATGCGTTCACGCTGCCGATGGCACTCTTGTGGCCCGGCCAGGGCGCCTGGCCGGTGCGCACGGTGCCGGTGTGCGTGAACACGGTGCAGTTCCCGCTGCCCACGGCGGGGCGCTGCTGGAAGCTCGGCGAGGCGATCGGCCGCGCGGTCGAGGCCTGGGACAGCGATGCGCGCGTCGTCGTCGTCGGCACCGGCGGGCTGTCGCACCAGCTCGACGGCGAGCGGGCCGGCCACATCAACAAGGAGTTCGACCAACGCTTCATGGACAGCCTGGTGCGCGACCCGCAATGGGCGACGCGCTACACGGTGCCCGAGCTGGTCGAGAAGGCGGGCACGCAAGGCATCGAGCTGCTGATGTGGTTGGTCACTCGCGCGGCACTCACCGGCCGCGTGAGCCGGCTGCATTCGAACTACCACATCCCCATCTCGAATACGGCCGCCGGGCTGCTCCTGCTCGACAACCAGCCGATCGGCTGAGTCGGGAGGGCGGGGCGCCCGCCCGGGCGCACCAAACAAGGGCATTGCCTGCGCTGACACCACTTTGGTGCTCAGTGGCGCACCTTTGCCCGCGCCCGGGCCCGCGCCGGGTGCGTCAGAGCGTTCTTCGTGCTTGGCACAGAAGCTGCAGATCGGGACCGTCCCCAACGTGTCCTCGTCCTTGGAGCTCCACCTCATGAAGAAAAGCCTGTTCGCCGCGGCTGCGCTCGTCGCCCTCACGTCCCTGCCCGCGGTTTCGTACGCCCAGTTCTCGGGCAACGTCAGCCTGACCACCGACTACCGCTACCGCGGCATCACGCAGACGCGCTTCAAGCCGGCCGTGCAGGGCGGCGTGGACTACGGTCTGCCCGGCGGCTTCTACATCGGCGCCTGGGGTTCCACGATCAAGTGGATCAAGGACTTCGACGTCTCCGGCGGGGTCGAGGTCGACCTGTACGGCGGCTACAAGGGCGAGATCCAGAAGGACCTCGGCTTCGATGTCGGCCTGCTGCAGTACGCCTACGTGGGCAACAAGCTGGCCGACGCGTTCGGCGGCGGCGTCTACAAGAACGCCAACACCACCGAGATCTACGGCGCGCTGACCTACGGGCCGGTGACCGGCAAGCTGTCGTATGCGCTGACCAACCTGTTCGGCAACTACAACTTCGCCGAAGACAAGAGCAGCAAGGGCAGCTACTACTTCGATCTGAGCGGCACCTTCGATCTGGGCTCGGGCTTCTCGGTCGTGCCGCACATCGGCTACCAGAAGGTCGTGAAGATCGACAACGCCTCGTACACCGACTACTCGGTGACCGTGACCAAGGACCTCGGCAACGGCTTCAGCGTCAGCGGCGCGCTGGTCGGCACCGATGCCGACAAGAACTTCTACGTCCCCGGGCCGGCGGCCAACAGCACGAAGTTCCTCGGCAAGACCTCGGGCGTGCTGTCCGTGAAGTACGTGTTCTGAACCCACCCCATTGGAGATGACCATGAAGATGGTGACCGCGATCGTCAAGCCGTTCAAGCTCGACGAAGTGCGTGAGGCCCTGAGCGCCATCGGCGTTCAAGGCATCACGGTGACTGAAGTCAAGGGCTTCGGCCGCCAGAAGGGCCACACCGAGCTGTATCGCGGTGCGGAGTACGTCGTCGACTTCCTGCCGAAGGTGAAGATCGAGGCGGCCGTGGACGACGCCATCGTCGACCGCGTCATCGAGGCCATCGAAGGGGCCGCACGCACCGGCAAGATCGGTGACGGCAAGGTGTTCGTCTCGTCGCTGGAGCAGGTCGTCCGCATCCGCACGGGCGAGACCGGCAAGGACGCCCTCTGACTGATGCAGCACAACAAGAGACAACCATGAAGAAACTCATTGCGACTCTTGCCCTGGGCCTCGCGGTCCTGGGCTTCTCGGGGGCCGTTCTGGCCCAGGCGGCCTCGGCGCCCGAAGCGGCGGCCTCCGTGGCCGCGGCCGTGGCGCCGGCGGCTTCTGCCGTGGCCGAAGCGGCGTCCGCCGCGCCGGCGCCGGTGGCCAACAAGGGCGACGTGGCCTGGATGGTCGTGGCCACGCTGCTCGTCATCATGATGACGGTGCCGGGCCTGGCGCTGTTCTACGGCGGCCTGGTGCGCAGCAAGAACATGCTGTCGGTGCTGATGCAGGTGATGGTCACCTTCTCGATGATCGTGGTGCTGTGGTTCATCTACGGCTACAGCCTCGCGTTCACCGAAGGCAACGCCTACGTGGGCGGCTTCGATCGCCTGTTCATGAAGGGCCTGTTCGATCCCGCGGCCGGTACCTTCGCGATGGGCGCCACGTTCAGCAAGGGTGTCTACATCCCTGAACTGCTGTTCGCCGCCTTCCAGGCCACCTTCGCCGGCATCACCTGCTGCCTGATCGTCGGCGCCTTCGCCGAGCGCATCAAGTTCAGCGCGGTGCTGCTGTTCATGGCGCTGTGGTTCACCTTCAGCTATGCGCCGATCGCGCACATGGTCTGGTTCTGGATGGGCCCGGACGCCTACGCCACGAAGGAAGTGGTCGACCAGATGAACGGCAAGGCCGGCCTGATCTGGCAGTGGGGCGCGCTGGACTTCGCCGGCGGCACCGTGGTGCACATCAACGCCGCGGTCGCGGGCCTGGTGGGCGCCTACATGATCGGCAAGCGCGTGGGCTACGGCAAGGAGGCGTTCACGCCGCACTCGCTGACGCTGACCATGGTCGGTGCCTCGATGCTGTGGGTGGGCTGGTTCGGCTTCAATGCCGGCTCGGCGCTCGAAGCCAACAACAGCGCGGTGCTCGCCTTCGCCAACACCTTCTCGGCCACGGCCGCGGCGGTGCTGGCCTGGTGCATCGGCGAAACGCTGATGAAGGGCAAGGCCTCGATGCTGGGTGCCGCCTCGGGCGCGGTGGCCGGCCTGGTCGCCATCACCCCGGCCGCCGGCAACGTCGGCCTGATGGGCGCGATCGTCGTGGGCTTCGTCGCCGGTTTCGCCTGCCTGTGGGGTGTCAACGGCCTGAAGAAGCTGCTCGGCGCGGACGACTCGCTGGACGTGTTCGGCGTGCACGGCGTGGGCGGCATCGTCGGTGCGCTGCTGACCGGTGTGTTCAACACCCAGTCGCTCGGCGGCCCCGGCCTGGTGGGCGACTGGGTCACGGCCTCGGTCACCTCCAACGGCATCGGCGCGCAGGTGTGGATCCAGCTCAAGGCCGTGCTGCTGACCATCGTCTGGTCGGGCGTGGTCTCGCTGGTGGCCTACAAGATCGTCGACCTGGTCATCGGCCTGCGTGTGCCGGAAGACGAGGAGCGCGAGGGTCTGGACATCACCTCGCACGGCGAAACGGCGTATCACAACTGAGCGTCGAACGACACTTCCGCCCCCGGGCGGGACGAAGGGCCACCGCAAGGTGGCCCTTTTTCATGGGCGAGCCGGGGCTTGCGCAAGCACGGGTGCGACCTCAAATGCCTAGAATTCCGTCTCCGCAGCGCTCCCCCGGGCCCCCGACATGGTTCCTCACCTCATCACCGCACTGACCGGCCCGATCAACGAACTGGAGCAGCGCATCCTGGAGTCGCTGCCCGCCATCGAGCGCTGGTTCCGCCTGGAGTGGATGGAGCACACACCGCCGTTCTACACCTCGGTCGATGTGCGCAACGCCGGCTTCAAGCTGGCGCCGGTGGACACCAACCTGTTCCCCGGCGGCTTCAACAACCTCACCGAGGAGATGCTGCCGCTGGCCGTGCAGGCCGCGATGGCGGCGATCGAGAAGATCTGCCCGGAAGCCAAGAACCTGCTGCCGATCCCCGAGAAGCACACGCGCAACACCTTCCACCTGACCAATGTGCAGCGGCTGATGCAGATCTTCACGCAGGCCGGGCTGAACGTGCGCCTGGGCACGCTGGACGACACCATCACCGCCCCGACCGAGGTCGCACTGCCCGACGGCAGCAGCCTGAAGCTCGAGCCGCTGCTGCGCACGCGCGGCCGCCTGGGCCTGAAGGACTTCGATCCCTGCACCATCCTGCTGAACAACGACCTGTCGGGCGGAATCCCGAAGGTCCTCGAGAACCTGCACGAGCAGTACCTGCTGCCGCCGCTGCACGCCGGCTGGGCCGTGCGACGCAAGACCAACCACTTCCAGGCCTACGAGGAAGTGGCGAAGAAGTTCGCCAAGCTGCTGGGCATGGACCCGTGGCTGATCAACCCGATGTTCGCGCGCTGCGGCGAAGTCGACTTCAGCGACGGCACCGGCAGTGAATGCCTGATGAGCAACGCCGAGGCGCTGCTGGGCAAGATCCGCCGCAAGTACAAGGAGTACGGCATCAACGAGAAGCCGTTCATCATCGTCAAGGCCGACGCGGGCACGTACGGCATGGGCATCATGACCGTGCGCGACCCGAAGGACCTGGCCGAGCTGAACCGCAAGACGCGCAACAAGATGAGCGTCATCAAGGAGGGCCAGCAGGTCACCGAGGTGATCCTGCAGGAAGGCGTGCCGACCTACGAGCGCGTCAACGATGCCGTGGCCGAGCCGGTCGTCTACATGATCGACCGCTACGTGGTCGGCGGCTTCTACCGCGTCAACGCCGAGCGCGGCATCGACGAGAACCTCAACTCCCCGGGGGCGAGCTTCGTGCCGCTGGCTTTCGCCGAATCCGGCCATCTGCCCCGGCCGGGCGCCAAGCCGGGCGCCAGTGCGCCGAACCGCTTCTACATGTATGGGGTGATCGCGCGCCTGGCCATGGTGGCGGCGAGTTACGAGCTGGAAGCGACCGACCCGGACGCCGAGATCTACGAGTAGGGCCGCCAGCCCGAGTCTCGTTGCTGCGGTGCAACATGGTTTGACCGCGGGTAACCGGGGCGCACAATGGCGCTCTCTCGAAGAACGAGCCGGACCGGGGTGACCCCCGCCACCGGTATCACGTGAGCCAGCCCAGTTCCAAGTCCAGCCTCGCGGCACTGACGCTCGGCGCCATTGGTGTCGTCTATGGCGACATCGGCACCAGCCCGCTGTACGCCTTCAAGGAAGTGTTCGCCCACGGCCACGTGCCGATGAGCCCGGAGAACATCTACGGCGTGCTGTCGCTGATGTTCTGGACGCTGACCGTCGTCGTCTCGCTGAAGTACGTGCTGCTGATCCTGCGCGCCGACAACAACGGCGAGGGCGGCCTGATCGCCATGCTGGCGCTGGCCTCGGTGGCGGTGAAGGACCGGCCTGCGCTGCGCCAGCGGCTGCTGGTGATCGGCATCTTCGGCACGGCGATCTTCTTCGGCGACGGCGTCATCACGCCGGCGATCTCGGTGCTCTCGGCGGTCGAAGGCCTCGAAGTGGCGGCGCCGGGGCTGCACGCCTACATCGTGCCGGTCACGCTGGTGGTGCTCACCGCGCTGTTCATGGTGCAGCGGCACGGCACGGCCAGCGTGGGGCGCTTCTTCGGGCCGATCACGGTGCTGTGGTTCGTGGTGCTCGCGGTGCTGGGCGCGGTGCACATCGCCCGCAACCCGGCCGTCCTGCTGGCGCTGAACCCGGTCTACGCGCTGGACTTCCTGACCGGGCACTTCGGCATCGCGTTCGTCGCGCTCGGCTCGGTGGTGCTGTGCGTCACCGGCGCCGAGGCGTTGTATGCCGACATGGGCCACTTCGGCAAGCGGCCGATCCGCCTGGCCTGGTTCAGCCTGGTGATGCCGGCGCTGGTGATCAACTACTTCGGCCAGGGCGCGATGCTGCTCGTGCACCCGGAGAACGCCAAGAACCCGTTCTACGAAATGGCGCCGACCTGGGCGCTGTACCCGCTCATCGGCCTGGCCACCGCGGCCACCGTGATCGCCTCGCAGGCGCTGATCACCGCAGCCTTCTCGGTGACCAAGCAGGCCATCCAGCTCGGCTACCTGCCGCGGCTGCGCGTGCTGCACACCTCGGTGCGCGACACCGGGCAGATCTACCTGCCGTTCGTGAACTGGGGGCTGTACGTCTGCATCGTCTTTGCGGTGGTGCTGTTCGGCTCCTCCAGCAAGCTCGCCGCGGCTTACGGCATCGCGGTGACCATCGACATGCTGATCACCACGACGATGACCTTCTTCGTCATCCGCTACGGCTGGAAGTACCCGTGGTGGCTGTGCGTGGCGGCCACCGGCTTCTTCTTCGTGGTCGACTTCATCTACTTCTCCGCCAACGTGGTCAAGGTGTTCGACGGCGGCTGGTTCCCGGTGGTGATCGGTGCGGCGATGTTCCTGCTGCTGATGACCTGGAAGCAGGGCCGGCGGCTGATGGCCGAGCGGCTGCGCGAGGACGCGATCGACCTGACCAGCTTCCTGGAGGCGGTGTTCGTCAGCCCGCCGGTGCGCGTGCCGGGCACGGCGGTGTTCCTGGTCAGCGACCAGGGCAGCACGCCCAACGCGCTGCTGCACAACCTCAAGCACAACAAGGTGCTGCACGAGACCAACCTGTTCGTCACCGTGCGCCACCACGAGATCCCGTGGATCGGCTTCGACAAGCGCTGCGATCTCGCCTCGCTGGGCAACGACTGCTGGCAGGTCACGCTGCACTTCGGCTTCAAGAACGACCCCGACGTGCCGGAGGCGCTGGCCCTGCTGAAGGACCGCGGCGTGCAGCTCGACGAGATGGAGACCAGCTACTTCCTGTCGCGCGACATCGTCATCCCGACGCTGGGCGAGGGCATGTCGTTCTGGCGCGAGAAGCTGTTCGCCAGCATGCACCGCAATGCCGCTGCCGCGGCCGACTTCCTGAACCTGCCGACCAACCGCGTGGTCGAGCTCGGCGCCAAGGTCGAGATCTGAATGGGCTTCTGGCGCGATCTGTCGCTGCCCGCGGCGACGGCCGGCTTCGTCGCCGTGCTGGTGGGCTTCACCAGCTCGGTGGCGATCGTCTTCCAGGCGGCCACGGCGCTGGGCGCCACGCCGGCGCAGATCAGCTCGTGGATGTGGGCGCTGGGCCTGGGCATGGGTCTGTGCTCGGCGCTGCCCTCGCTGGTGCTGCGCAAGCCGGTGATGGTGGCCTGGAGCACGCCCGGCGCCGCGGTGCTGGCCACCGCGGCGGCGGCCGGCGGCTTCACGCTCGCGCAGGCCACCGGGGCTTTCATCGTCTGCGCGCTGCTGATGACGCTGGCCGGTGCCACCGGCGGATTCGAGCGCGTGATGGACCGCATCCCGATGCCCATCGCCAGCGCCCTGCTCGCCGGTGTGCTGGCGCGCTTCGGCATGGACGCTTTCCTGGCCGCGCGCACCGCGCTCGCGCTGGTGCTGCTGATGCTGCTGGCCTACCTCGCCGGCCGGCGCTGGTGGCCGCGCTACGCCGTGCCCGGCGTGCTGGCGGCCGGCACGGCCTTCGCGGCGGCCAGTGGCCAGCTGCAGCTCGCGGGCGTGTCGCTGTCGCTCACCGTGCCGGTGTTCGTGATGCCCGAGTTCACGCTCGCCGCGGCGGTGAGCCTGGCGCTGCCGCTGTTCGTCGTCACCATGGCTTCGCAGAACCTGCCGGGCGTGGCCGCCATCCGCGCCGCCGGCTACCAGATGCCGATCTCGAAGATCATCACGCTCACCGGCGTGGTGACGCTGCTGCTCGCGCCGTTCGGCGCTTTCGCGCTGAACCTGTCGGCCATCACCGCGGCCATCTGCATGGGCCGCGAGGCGCACGAGGATCCGGACAAGCGCTACACCGCGGCGGTGGCCTGCGGGCTCCTCTACATCGTCATCGGCCTGTTCGGCGCGGCAGTCACCGGCGTGCTGACGGCCTTTCCGCGCGAGCTCGTGGTCGCGGTGGCGGGCCTGGCGCTGCTGGGCAGCATCGGCGGCGGCCTGGCGGTGGCGCTGAAGGACGAGCTGCACCGCGAGGCCGCGCTGATCACCTTCCTCGTCACGCTCAGCGGCGTCAGCCTGGCGGGCATCGGCTCGGCCTTCTGGGGCGTTGTCGCCGGGGCCTTGACCTGGGGTGTGCAGTCCTGGCGGCGGCACGCCTAGACTCGGGCCATGCCCGACTTCCGCTCGCCCGAGTTCCTGCTCGGCCACGTCCGCCACACGCTGTCGTTCTACGAAGGCCGCTGCATCGACCCGACGGGCGGCTTCTTCCACTTCTACAAGGACGACGGCACCGTCTACGACCGGCACACGCGGCACCTCGTCAGCAGCACGCGATTCGTCTTCAACCATGCGATGGCCTTCCGCCACTTCGGCAAGGCCGACCAACAGGCCGCAGTGCGCCACGGGCTGGACTTCCTCAAGCGCGCACACGCCCAGCCGCAGGGCGGCTTCGCCTGGCAGGTCGACTGGCAGGGCGACGTGGACGGCGGCCGCGCCACCGTGCAGGACGGCACCAACCACTGCTATGGCCTCGCCTTCGTGCTGCTCGCGCACGCGCATGCGCTGCTGGCCGGCGTGAAGGTGGCGCGCGTCGGGCTCGAGGCCACCTGGGACCTGATGGAGCAGCGCTTCTGGGAGCCGCGCAACGGCCTGTACGCCGACGAGGCCTCGCCGGACTGGCAGCTCAGCGACTACCGCGGCCAGAACGCCAACATGCATGCCTGCGAGGCGATGATGGCCGCCTACGAGGCGACGCGCGAGCCGCGCTACCTGCAGCGTGCGCTGACGCTGGCCGAGTCCGTCACCGGCCGGCTCGCGGCGCTGGGCGACGGCCTGGTGTGGGAGCACTACCGCGTGGCACCCGACGGTGGCTGGTCGCTCGACTGGGACTACAACCGCGACGACAAGACCAACATCTTCCGCCCCTGGGGCTACCAGACCGGCCACCTCACCGAATGGGCCAAGCTGCTGCTGCAGCTCGAGCGCTGGTTGCCCGAGGCGCAGCGGCCGGCGTGGATGGTGCCGCGCGCGCGCCACTTCTTCGACACGGCGATGGCGCGCGGCTGGGACGCCGCGCACGGCGGCCTCGTGTACGGCTTCGCCCCGGACGGCGCGGTGAGCGACGGCGACAAGTACTTCTGGGTGCAGGCCGAGAGCTTCGCCGCCGCGGCTCTGCTGGCCCTGCGCACCGGCGACGCCGCGTACTGGGATTGGTACGACCGCATCTGGGCCTACGCCTGGGCGCACTTCGTCGACCACGAGCATGGCGCCTGGTACCGCATCCTCGGGCCCGACAACCGCAAGCTCAGCGATGAAAAGAGCCCGGCCGGCAAGACCGACTACCACACCATGGGCGCCTGCTACGACGTGCTGCGCGGCCTGGGTGCCTGAGCGACCATCAACTTTTCAGAATGTTGACTTCAGATCAGGCGCCACGGTCGTTTACCGGGGCAGGCCTAAAGTTCGTTCCGTGCACAAGACACCCGAGGAGCCCTCGGGACCTCGATTCAAACACGGAGCATTGAAAATGATTGATTCCTTCAAGACCCCCCTGGTCATCGTCGGCCGCGTCCTGCTGGCGCTGATGTTCATCGTCGCCGGCTTCGGCAAGCTCACCAACCTCGAAGGCACCGCCGGCTACATCGCCAGCGGCGGCCTGCCGATGGCCTCGGTGCTGGCCGTGGTCGTCGGCCTGCTCGAGCTGCTCGGCGGCCTGGCCATCGCGATCGGCTTCCAGGCGCGCTGGGCGGCGCTGGCGCTGGGCTTGTTCACACTGGCGGCGAGCCTGCTGTTCCACAAGTTCTGGGCCGTTCCGGCCGACCAGGCCTTCGTGCAACAGCTGATGTTCATGAAGAACCTGTCGGTCGCCGGCGGCCTGTTCATCGTCGCGGCCCTGGGCGCAGGCCCGGTGAGCGTCGACGCACGCCGCGGCCTGGTGCCCGCCACCGCCTGATCACCGGGCGGCCTCGCCACGAAACCCCCGGAGGGAAACCTTTGGGGGTTTTGTGCCACAGTGGCGGCAGATTCGACCCCCCCGAAAGCCGCCATGCGCCTGCTGTTCGTCGCCGACCCGCTGGAAGATTTCAAGATCGCCAAGGACAGCAGCTTCACGATGATGCGCGAGGCGGCGGCCCGCGGCCACACGCTCTACGCCTGTGAACCGAAGCACCTGGTCTGGGAGCGTGGCGGCAAGGTGAGCGCCCGCTTGCGCGAGATTGCGCTGACCAGCGACCCGACGGCCTGGTTCACCGAACTCGAGACGCCGAGCACGCCGCTGGCCGAGCTCGACGCCGTGGTGATGCGCAAGGACCCGCCCTTCGACAGCGAGTACTTCTACGCCACCCACCTGCTGCAGCAGGCCGAACGCGAAGGCGCGCGTGTCTTCAACAAGCCGGCGGCGCTGCGCGATCACCCGGAGAAACTCGCCATTCTCGAGTTCCCGCAGTTCATCGGCCCGACGCTGGTGACGCGTGATGCGGACGAGATCAAGCGCTTCCACGCCACCCACCACGACATCATCCTCAAGCCGCTGGACGGCATGGGCGGCATGGGCATCTTCCGCGTCGGCCCCGACGGGCTGAACCTGGGCAGCATCACCGAAACGCTGAACAAGGGCGGCGCGCAGACCGTGATGGTGCAGCGCTACCTGCCGGAGATCGTGCAGGGCGACAAGCGCATCCTCGTCATCGGCGGCGAGCCGGTGCCGTTCTCGCTGGCGCGCATTCCGCAAGGCAGCGAGATCCGCGGCAACCTGGCCGCCGGCGGCAAGGGTGTGGCGCAGCCGTTGAGCGCGCGCGACCGCGAGATCGCCTCGACGCTCGGCCCCATCCTCGCCGCCCGCGGGCTCTTGCTCGCCGGCCTGGACGTGATCGGCGACAGCCTCACCGAGATCAACGTCACCAGCCCGACCTGTTTCCGCGAGATCACCGACCAGACCGGCTTCGACGTGCCGAAGATGTTCATCGACGCGCTGGAAGCAGCGCTGCGCCGCGCCTGATGGACGACCCCAGCCGGCTCGATGCGAGCGCGGCCGCGGCGCTGATCGCCCGCCGCGAACTGAGTGCCGAGGCGCTGCTGCGCGCGTGCCTGGCGCGCATCGCCGAACGCGACGGCGAGCTGCGCGCCTTCGTCTGCCTCGACGTGCAGGGCGCGCTCGCGCAGGCCCGCGCGCTCGACGCCGGCCCCCTGCGCGGCCCGCTGCACGGCCTGCCGCTGGGCGTGAAGGACATCTTCGACACCCGCGATCTGCCCACCGAATGCGGCTCGCCGATCTTCGCCGGCCACCGCCCGCGCGTGGATGCGGCGGCCGTGGCGCTGTGCCGCGAGGCCGGCGCGGTGGTGATCGGCAAGACCGTGACCACCGAGCTCGCCAACATGACGGCCGGCCCCACGCGCAACCCGTTCAACCCGGCGCACACGCCAGGCGGTTCATCCAGCGGCTCGGCAGCGGCGGTGGCCGACTTCATGGTGCCGCTGTCACTGGGCACGCAGACCGCCGGCTCGCTGATCCGGCCGGCGGCCTGCTGCGGCATCGCCGGATTCAAGCCGAGCTTCGGCCGCGTGCCGCGGGCCGGCGTGAAGCCCAACGCCGACTCGATGGACACCGTCGGCGGCTTCGGTCGCACGGTGGCCGACGTGGCGCTGCTCGGCGCCGTGCTCACCGGCGACAAGCGCCTCGTCCAGCAGCCGCTGCCCGACACGCTGCGCATCGGCCTGGCGAAGGGGCCCGACTGGGGTGAGGCCGAGCCCGACGTGCAGGCCGCCTGGGCGCATGCCGTGAAGGCGCTCGCGCCGCAGGCGCAGCGCTGTGAAGACGCGTCGCTGCCGATCGACTTCGGCGAGGTGGCCGCGGTGCAGGCGGCGCTGCAGGCGCACGAGACCGCCGCCGCGCTGGCCGACGAACACCGCCGCCACCGCGACCTGCTCAGCCCGGCCCTGCTCGCCCTGCTCGACAAGGGCCGCGGCATCGATGCCGTGCAGGTCGAGGCGCACCGGGCGCGCGCGATGCGCTGGCGGTTCGAGGTGGATGGGCTCTTCGATCGTTTCGACGTGCTGCTCGCGCCCAGCGCCGTCGACGAGGCGCCCGAGGGACTGCAGCACACCGGCGACCCGCTCTTCTGCCGGCCCTGGAGCCTGCTCGGCCTGCCCTGCGTGCACCTGCCCTTCGCGACCGGATCGACCGGGCTGCCGGTGGGCCTGCAACTCGTCGGCCGCTTCGGCGAAGACCATCGCCTGATGGCCGCCGCGCAGTGGGCGATGCAGCGGCTGGCCTGAGCGCCCGCCGGGTCAGTTGATGAAGTGAAGCTCGCGGAAGCGGTGGCGGAAGATCTCGACATCGCGCGCCACGTCTTCCGGTCGGTCGCCCAGCGCCCGCGCGATCAGTGAGGCCAGCTCGCCCATGTGCTCGGGCTTCATGCCCAGGCGCACGATCTCGGGCACGCCGAAACGCAGGCCGTTGATGTCGCCGGCCACCGGCGCGATCGGCAGGCCGATGCCGCAGGCGAGCAGGCCGGCGCGGGCCATGCGCTTCGCGGCGGCCTGGCCGCCTCCCCAGCGCGCCGCCTCGACGGCGAACTGATGCGAGGTCGTCGCGCCGCGTGCCGCCGCGTAGACCGGCAGGCCCTGCAACTGCAGCGCCTGCGCGAGTGCCCGGGCGGTGTCGCACATCGTCTGCGCGTAGGCCGAGCCATGGCGCTTCCAGTCGACCAGGGTGACGGCCAGCGCGGCCACCTTGCCGGCATCGAAGTTGGCGGTCAGGCCCGGGTAGGCGATCGCGTCGATCCGCTCGGCCAGGCCGGCATCGTTGCTCACCACCAGCCCGCCCGGCGGACCGCCCAGGCTCTTGTAGGTGCTCATCGTCATCACCTGCGCGCCCTGCGCCAGCGGGTTGCCCCAGGTGCGGCCTGCGACCATGCCCGACAGGTGCGCCGCATCGAAGAGCAGCCTGGCGCCGACCTCGTCGGCCACCTCGCGCATCGCTGCCACCGGGTGCGGGAACAGGTTCAGGCTGCCGCCGGCGGTGATCAGTTTCGGCTTCACCTCGCGAGCCAGCGCGCGCAGCGCCGTCACGTCCACCGTGTAGCCGTCGGCCAGCACCGGCGCGTGCACGACGTTCAGGCCGTACAGCCCGGCGGCGCCCGCCGCATGGTGGGTGACGTGGCCGCCGATGTCGGCCGGCGGGGCGATGAGGGTGTCGCCGGGCCGGCAGGTGGCCATGAACACGTACAGGTTGGCCAGCGCGCCGGAGGCCACACGCACCTCGGCGTACTTCGCGTCGAACACCTCGGCGGCCAGTTCGGCAGCGATCACCTCGATCCGCTCGATCGCCTCCAGCCCCATCTCGTACTTGTCGCCGGGGTAGCCCAGCGAGGCGCGCGAGCCCAGGCCGGAGGCCATCATCGCCTCGGCGCGCGGGTTCATCACGTTGCTCGCCGGGTTGAGGTTGATGCCGTGCACGTCGTGGATGCGGCGGTTCTCGGCGACCAGGCGGGCGATCTCGTCGAAGATCGCCGGCCCATCGAGCCTGGAAGTCTGTGCGGCGACGGTCTGCACCAGGTCTTCGCAGGGTGCAGGCACCCAGGGGCGTCGTTCAAGCATGGCGTGTGGGGCAGGGCTGGGAATGGGGCCATCCTACGCCGCAGCGACAATCGGGCGATGGCAGTCCTTTCCCTATCCAACGCGCACCTCGCCTTCGGGCACGTCGCCCTCCTCGACGGCGCGGCGTTCTCGCTCGAGTCCGGTGAACGCCTCGGCCTGATCGGCCGCAATGGCGCCGGCAAGTCGTCGCTTTTGAAGATCGTCGCCGGCCTGGAGAAGCCCGACGACGGGCTTCTCCAACTCACGCAAGGCCTGCGCATCCGCTACGTGCCGCAGGAGCCGCTGTTCGACGCGGCGGCCAGCGTGTTCGACATCGTCAGCGAGGGCGTGGCCGAGGCCAAGGCCGTGCGCTCGGCCTACGAGGAGCATGCGCCGGGCGTCGACCTGGACGCGCTGCAGACGCGCATCGAGGCGCTCGATGCCTGGAACTGGGAGCAGCGCGTGGACACCACGCTGCACCAGCTGCACCTGGACGGCGAGCGCATCGTCGGCGAACTCAGCGGCGGCATGAAGAAGCGCGTCGCGCTGGCGCAGGCCCTGGTGGCCGTGCCCGACGTGCTGCTGCTCGACGAGCCGACCAACCACCTCGACCTCGACTCGATCGCCTGGCTCGAGGAACTGCTGCGCGGCTTCAAGGGCAGCGTGATGCTGATCACCCACGACCGCGCCTTCCTCGACAACGTGGTCACGCGCATCATCGAGCTCGACCGCGGCACGATCCGCAGCTACCCGGGCAACTTCAGCGCCTACGAGAAGTCGAAGGAAGACCAGCTCGCTGCCGAGGCGCAGGCCAGCGCGCGCGCCGACAAGCTGCTCGCGCAGGAAGAGGTCTGGATCCGCAAGGGCGTGGAGGCGCGCCGCACGCGCAGCGTCGCGCGCATCCAGCGCCTGGAGGTGCTGCGCGCCCAGCGGCAGGCGCGGCGCGAATCGCTCGGCCAGGTGCGGCTGGAGGTCGACACTGGCGCGCCCAGCGGCAAGATCGTCGCGGAGCTGCGCGACGTGTCGATGCGCTTCGGCGACAAGCTCATCGTCAGCGGCTTCAACGCCACCATCCTGCGAGGCGACAAGGTCGGCCTGATCGGGCCCAACGGCGCGGGCAAGACGACGCTGCTCAAGCTCATCCTCGGCGAGCTGGAGCCGACCTCGGGCACGGTGCGTCGCGGCACCAAGCTCGAGGTGGCCTACTTCGACCAGATGCGCAGCGTGCTCGACCTCGACGCGACGCTGGCCGACACCATCAGCCCGGGCAGCGAATGGGTCGAGGTGGGCGGCGCGCGCAAGCACGTGATGAGCTACCTGAACGACTTCCTGTTCTCGCCGGAACGCGCCAACTCGCCGGTGCGCACGCTCTCCGGCGGCGAGCGCAACCGCGTGCTGCTGGCGCGCCTGTTCGCGCTGCCGGCCAACGTGCTGGTGCTCGACGAACCGACCAACGACCTCGACATCGACACGCTGGAGCTGCTCGAAGAGCTGCTGCAGAACTACGCCGGCACGGTGTTCCTGGTCAGCCACGACCGGCGTTTCCTCGACAACGTGGTGACCAGCACGATCGCCTGGGAGGGCGACGAGTCACCCGGCCTGTGGCGCGAGTACGAAGGCGGCTACGAGGAATGGCGCACCCAGCGTGCGCGGGCCCAGAAGCTGCGCGAGCAGGCGGCGCGAATCGCGCCGGTGGAAAGGGCGAAGCCAGCGGCCGCGCCGGCGCCGGTGGCCGCGCCCGTGGCCAAGGCACGCAAGCTCAGCTACAAGGAGCAGCGCGAACTCGACGAATTGCCCAAGCGAATCGAGGCGCTGGAAGCGGAGCAGAAGGCGATCAACGAACTGCTCGCCGACCCCGAGGCCTACGTGCGTGATCCGCAGCGCATGGCCGAGGCCAACAAGCGCCACGCACAGATCGACGAGGAGTTGCTGGCGGCGCTGGAGCGCTGGGAGGCGCTCGGCGCCAAGTAAGGCTCAGAACCAGCCGTCGCGCACCGCGTCCGGGTGCGAGCGGCTGACGATCAGCCCCGACTGCAGGTACAGCGCGTTGAGCAGCCGGGTGGCGCGCTCGCGGTCCATGCCCGGCCAGTCGGCCAGTTCGCGCAGCGAGGCGCTCTGCCGCGCCAGGCGCTGGATGGCCGCCATCACCGCGCCGCTGGCCGGCAGGGCCGAGGTGTCCAGGCTCGGTGCGACGCGGTAGACCGCCGGGCCGGCGATCTCGGGCAGCAATTCGCGACGCAGCCCGCGCATCGCCATTTCCCACAGCAGCGGCGCCAGCGCGTGGTGCAGGTGCTCGGCACCGACCAGCGCCGCCTGCTCGTCGCCGGGCGGGCGCAGCAGGGCCGGCTCGACATGCATCACGCGCAGGTCCAGCAGGTGCTTGCCGATCAGCTCGTCCATCGGCACCGGGCAGTGCACGAGGCGCTCCTGCGCGAACACGGTCAGCGGCACGACGCGGTCGCCGCACTGCAGGTGGATGGTCACGCGCTTGGCATGCCGCACGCAGGCGGCCATGACCTCGACCACCTCGGAGGCGCCGCCGTCATGGCCGAAGCGCAGCAGATCGGCGCGCAGCGAGGGGCTGAGCTGCGAGATCCGCGTGCTGATGCCGCCCGGGTCGGCGTGCAGTTCATCGAGGTAGCGCTGGTAGGCGCTTGCGCGCATCAACTCCGGCTCCCCGATCGGGATGGTGGGCTGGAACAACTCGCTGTTCATCACCACGGCATTGTCCCTCGTTACGCTTGGTCACGAAAGGGGCTGCAGCGTATCGCGGGCGTGCTGCAGCGCCTGCCAGAACCGGGCGTCCTGGGTGGTGGCGAAATTGATTCGCATGAGGTTCGTGGGCCGATGCGTGGCATGGAACAGCGCGCCGGGTGCGATCAGCCAGCCGTCGTCATGCATCACCTGGGCCAGGCGCTCGGTGTCCACGCCGGTGTCGACCCAGCCGAACAGGCCGCGCGGTTCGGCGGCGAAACGGCAGCCGTGGGAGCGTGCGAGCTCCACCGAGCGGCCGCGTGCAGCGTCGAGCAGGCGCTGCACCCGTTCGGCATGACGCCGCAGCAGGCCCTGCTCCAGGCAGTGAGCGAGCGCCAACTCTGTCATCGACGGCGTGGTCAAGGTGGAGAGCAGTTTGGTGTCGATCAGGCGATCGACCAGCCGCGGCGGTGCAGCGATGTAGCCGACGCGCCAGCTCGGCGTGAGGATCTTGGAGAAGCCCGACACATAGAGCGTGCGATCCAGTGCATCGAGCGCGGCCAGGCGCGGGAGGTGCGCAGGCGCCAGGTGGGCGTAGGTGTCGTCCTCGACGATCGCCAGGTCGTGCACCTGCGCGAGCTGCAGCACCTTGTGCGCCGACTGGAGGCTCAGCGAGGCGCCGGTCGGGTTGTGCAGTACCGAGACCGTCACGTACAGGCGCGGTCGCGCCGTCGGTGTCTGCGCCTCGATGAGCCGCTGCATGGTGGCCAGGTCCGGGCCGTCCGGCCCGCGCGGCACCGGCAGCACGCGCATGCCCAGCGCCGCCAGCCGCGCGTACTCGACCGACCAGCCGGGCTCGTCGACCAGCACGGTGTCGCCGGGTTTGCACAGGGTGCGGGTGACGATGTCCAGCGCGTGCGTGGCGCCGACCGTGGTGATGATCTGCTCGGGCGAGGCGTTGATGCCGTGTTCGACCAGCCGGCTCGCGAGGGCACGGCGCAGACGCTGCTCGCCGGCCGGCTCGCCGTACTGCAGAGCGCTGCGGCCGAGCTGGGCGCTCACCTTGCGCATGGCGCTGGCCAGCAGCGGCTGGTCCAGCCATTCGGCAGGCAAGGTGCCGAGGCCGGGCATCGGTTGCGCGCCCGGCGGCTGGAACATGCCGCGGATCAGCGTGGTGGCGCTGATGGGCACGGGCGAGCGCGGCGCGGGCGGGCTGCGGCCGGGCTCCGGCAGCGATTCGGCCAGCGGGCCGCGCACGTAGAAGCCGCGCTGCGCCCGGGCCTCGACCAGGCCCTGCGCGAGCAGTTGGTCGTAGGCCGCCACCACGGTGGTCGGGCTGACCTCGTGCCGCCGGGCGCATTCGCGCACCGAGGGCAGGCGCGCGCCGGGGGCCAGCAGGCGCTGGCGGATGCGCTCGGCGAAGCGCGAGGCGAGCTGGTCGGTCAGGGTGCTGTCGGCCTGGCGGGACAGGCGAATCGCACCCGGGAGGGCGGCGGCATCGAGCATGGCTTGTGCTGGCCTGATCGTCAGTACAGTGGATGAGCAGAGGCTGAAAAGTGTACTGCCACTGTGCTGGTGGTGCACCTAGACTGTGCCCATGTCCGCAGAAGAACTCGCCGCCTTGCTGAGTTTCGCGACGGCGATGAGCTTCACGCCGGGGCCGAACACGACCTTGTCGACCGCCCTCGGCGCCAATCTGGGCCTGCGGCGTGCGCTGCCCTTCATCGTCGCCGTGCCGGCGGGCTGGACGCTGATGATGCTGCTGTGCGGCCTCGGCCTGGCGGCGCTGGTGCTGGCCGTGCCGGCGCTGCGCCTGGCGGTCAAGTACGGCGGCATCGCCTACCTCGTCTGGATGGCCTGGAAGCTGGCGGCGGTGCGCACGCTCGGCGAAGTGAACGCGAAGCAGCTCGATGTCGGCTTCTGGCAGGGCGTGGGCCTGCAGTTCCTCAACATCAAGGCCTGGATGCTGGCGCTGGCGCTGGCCGCCGGCTGGGTGACCAGCGCCGGCAGCCAGCCGGCAGCCAACCCGGGCGAGCGGCTGGCCATCGTCTGCGCGGTGATGGTGGCTTTCGCGTTGACCAGCAACTTCAGCTACGCGCTGGCCGGCTCCTTGTTGCGCGGCTGGCTGGCGCAGGGCCGGCGTCTCGTCGTCTTCAACCGCGTGATGGCGGCCGTGCTGCTGGCCACCGCCGTCTGGCTGCTCGGCGCATGAACGCGGCACGCACCGCCCACGACGAAGCGCGCGGCCTGTGGCTGGGGCTGCTCGGCGTGCTGATCTTCGCGATGACGCTGCCGATGAC
>CAZVLY010000037.1:0-21137 GCA_964628175.1 uncultured Piscinibacter sp.
CGTCATGACGAAATTCGCCGCAGACCTCGGCCTGCCCGCCCCGCTGGCCATCGTGGCCGGCATCGGCGTCACGACGCTGTTCGGCCTGCTCAACGGCCTGCTGGTCACGCGCGTCAAGCTGCCCCCCTTCATCGTCACGCTGGGCGTGTTCAACATCGCCTTCGCGATCACCCAGCTCTACTCCGGCTCGCAGACGGTGACCGAGGTGCCGGCGCTCATGACCTGGCTGGGCGGCACCTTCCCGGTGGGCGGCGCCAACGTCGCCTACGGCACGGTGCTGATGATCCTGCTCTACCTGGGCGTGTGGTTCTGGCTGCGCGAGACGCCGTCGGGCCGCCACGTCTATGCGGTGGGCAACAACCCCGAGGCGACGCGGCTGGTGGGCATCCCGCCGGAGCGCGTGATCCTCGGCGTGTATGCGCTGTCGGGCGTCTTCTACGGCATCGCCTCGCTGCTGGCGGTGGCCCGCACCGGCGTGGGCGACCCGAACGCCGGGCAGACCGAGGCGCTCGACGCCATCACCGCGGTCGTGCTCGGCGGCACCAGCCTGTTCGGCGGCCGCGGCGTCGTGCTCGGCTCGCTGATCGGCGCGGTCGTCGTCGGCGTGCTGCGCAACGGCCTCACGCTGATGGGTGTTTCGTCCGTCTACCAGGTCCTGATCACCGGCATCCTCGTGATCCTGGCGGTCACTGTCGATCAACTGTCTCGCAAGGGGGGGCGCTGACATGGCCAGCACTCAGATCGTCATGCAGGCCAGGGGCCTGGTGAAGCGTTACGGTCAGGTCACCGCGCTGGACGGTGCCGACTTCGAGCTGCGCGCCGGCGAAATCCTCGCCGTCATCGGCGACAACGGCGCCGGCAAGTCCTCCCTGATCAAGTGCCTGTCGGGGGCGACCATCCCCGACGAGGGCGAGATCCAGCTCGACGGCAAGACCATCCACTTCAAGGGCCCGATCGACGCGCGCCGCGAAGGCATCGAGACGGTCTACCAGGACCTCGCCGTCGCCCCGGCGATGACCATCGCCGAGAACCTCTTCCTCGGCCGCGAGATCCGCCGCGAGGGCTTCGCCGGCAACGTGCTGCGCATGCTCGACAAGAAGAAGATGCTCGAGATCAGCATCGCGCGCATGAACGACCTGAAGGTCGGCATCCGCTCGATGACGCAGGCCGTCGAGACCTTGTCCGGCGGGCAGCGGCAGTGCGTCGCGGTGGCTCGCGCCGCGGCCTTCGCCGAGCACGTGGTCATCCTCGACGAGCCGACCGCGGCGCTGGGCGTCAAGGAGGGCAACATGGTGCTCGAGCTGATCCGCCGCGTGCGCGACAAGGGCCTGCCGGTGATCCTGATCTCGCACAACATGCCCCATGTGTTCGAGATCGCCGACCGCATCCACGTGGCGCGACTGGGCCGCCGGGCGGCGGTGCTGAACCCGAAGAAGATCAGCATGAGCGACACTGTCGCGGTGATGACCGGCGCGATGCCGCCCGAACAGATTCCCGCCGAGTGCCTGGCCCATTGATGCCTGCGCCATGCTGAAGAACATCGACCCGCTGCTGAGTCCCGAGTTGCTGAAGGTGCTCGCCGAAATGGGCCACGGCGACGAGATCGTGCTGGCCGACGCCAACTTCACCGCCGCCTCGCTGGCCGGCGGCAAGCCGCTGATCCGCCTGCCCGGCGTGGGCGTGCAGCGCGCGGCCGAGGCGGTGCTTTCGCTGTTGCCGCTGGACGACATGGTGCGCTGCCCGGTGGCCTACATGCAGGTGGGCGGCCAGCCCGAGGGCTACCGCTCGGCGCTGCAGCGCGACGTCATCGAGAGCATCGCTTCGAAAGGCGGCGCGCAGCCCGCGCAGTGCGAGGCGATGGAGCGCTTCGCGTTCTACGAGCGCGTGCGCGGCGCCTTCGCGGTGGTGCAGACCGGCGAGCTGCAGCCCTGGGCCAACTTCATCCTCAAGAAGGGCGTGATCGCCCAGGCGTTGAGGGCCTGACATGCATCGAAGCGCCCAGGGCCAGGACACGAAGCTGCGGCCGCGCGGCTCCAACCATGCCGGCATGCGCCAGTTCAACGAACGCGTGGTGCTGCAGGCCATCCGACTGCACGGCAGCCTGCCCAAGGCGGAGATCGCGCGGCTCACCCACCTGACCGCGCAGACGGTGCAGATCATCATCGCCCGCCTGGAGGCCGACGGTCTGGTGCGCAAGCTCGAGCCGGTGCGCGGCAAGGTCGGCCAGCCTTCGGTGCCGATGGCGCTGAACCCCGAGGGCGCCTTCTCCATCGGCATCAAGATCGGGCGGCGCAGCATGGACATGCTGCTGGTCGACTTCGGCGGGCAGGTGCGCGAACGCTTGTCGCTGAGCTATGACTTCCCCGACCCCGACACGCTGTTCGACGCCATCGACGAACGGCTGCGCCAGCTGCGCCAGACGCTGCCCGCCGCGCTGCGCGAGCGGCTGCACGGCGTGGGCATCGCCGCGCCGCTGTCGCTGGGCGGCTGGCAGGAGCTGCTGGGCATCGCGCCCGAACAGGCGGCCAAGTGGGCGGCCATTGACATCCGCGAGCGTGTGATGGCGATGACCGAGCTGCCGGTGGTCTTCGTCAAGGACACCGCCGCGGCCTGCGTGGCCGAACTGGTGGCCGGCCGCGGCCGCAGCATCCGCAGCTTTCTCTACGTCTTCGTCGACACCTTCATCGGCGGCGGCCTGGTGCTCGACAGCCACCTGCGCGGCGGCGTCAGCGGCAATGCCGGCGCGGTCGGCTCGATGCCGCTCGGCCTGGCGCGCGGCGACGCAAGCAGTCGCCCGGCGCAACTGCTCAGCGTGGCGTCGTTGTTCAACCTCGAGTCGCTCTACCTTGCCCGGGGGCTGGATGCCGGCGCCGCGGTGGACGAGCGCGCACTGCAGCCGGCCTGGCTCGCACAGACCGAAACCTGGCTGCGCGACGCGGCACCGGCCATCGCGCTGACGATCAACAGCGCGGCCTGCCTGCTCGACCTCGAGGGCGTGATCATCGACGGCTCCTTCGACCCCGCGCTGCGCGCGCGCTTGATCGGTGCCGTCGAGTCGGCGCTGGAGCGCCACAGCTGGGAAGGCGTGGCCCGGCCCGCGGTGCTGGCCGGCACGATCGGCTCCGACGCCCGCGCCATCGGCGGCGCGCTGCTGCCGCTGTACGCCAACTTCGCACCCGACCGCGACCTGTTCCTCAAACTCGAGGCCTGAGGGCCGGTGCGAGTCGGCGCGGTCCGCGCGGTCAGCGCCTGCCGAACATCATGTGCCGCGCCAGCGCCGATTTCACCGGACCGAGCGCCTGCAGCGCCGCCAGGCCCAGACCACGCGCCGCGCCCGCGCCCGGCAGCCGCCAGGTGAAGCTGCGCGCCAGGAAATCGGTGGTTGCGATCAGCGCCCAGCGGTCCGGGCCGCGCTGCCAGTCGAGCTTGCGCAGGGCGGCGTCGATGTCGTCGTGGCGCTGAAGCAGCTGCACCAGCTCGGCCGCATCGCGAAGGCCGAGGTTCAGCCCCTGGCCGGCCACCGGATGCAGGGTCTGCGCCGCATTGCCGATTCGCACGATGCGACCCTCGGTGAGGGTGCGTTCGGCGTTCAGTCCGAGCGTGAAGCGCTTGAGCGGCGACACCGAACGCAGCTTGCCGACGGCCGCCGGGAAGATGGTGTTGAGCACGGCCAGGCGTTGCGCGTCGTCGAGCCCCGCCACGGCATCGTCGTCGCTGCCCACGCACCACACGAGCGATGCCCGATGACCGGGCAGCGGCAGGAGCGCGGCCGGGCCGTTGCGCGTGAAGCGCTCGTACGCCACGCCGGCCGGTGCCTCGGGCGAGAGCTCCACCGTGCCGACCCAGGCGCACTGGTGGTAGTCGCGGCTCACCGCCTTGCGCGCCTGCTCGGCGAACACGCCGCCCTCGGCCACCACCACCAGATCGAAGCGATCGACGAAGCCGGCATCCAGCTCGACGCCGCCGGCAATGTTCTTCAGGCCGGCGACGGCCGTGCCGAAACGTGTGTGCAGCCGCTCGGGCGCTTGACGCTGCAGCTCGAGCCAGGCGGCCTGCAGGGTGCTGACGATGCGCCCGTAACTCACCACCGCCCCGAGCATCGGTACCGCCTGATCCTTGGCCGAGATGCGCACTTCGGGCTCGCCGAACACCCCCGCGAACAGGGGGGGTGCCGACGGAGGCTGCTGCGAAACGCTGACTTCAAGAATGGGCTGAATGCCCTCTTGCGGCCAGGCATCCAGGCGCTGGAGCCATTGCACGCTGCCCAGCGACATGGCCAGGGTTCGCGGGTCCGGCGTGACGTCCTTCTCGATATCGCGGCTGTCGAACAACGTGACCCGGGCGTCGGGCACGCGTCGTGCGGCGTCGATCGCAAGGGCCAGACCCACCGGACCCGCGCCGACCACGGCGAGGTGTCGTATTTTCGGCACGGACGTTTCTGTCGAAGCGTTGATCAGGGGCATGAGATTGTGCGCATTCAGGGCCTCGACGCCCCCCGTGCACGGGGTGGCGCGGCGAGGGATCGGCCCTCATGATGGCACCGTTCACAAAGAGTTTGGCGGGTGAGTGCCGTGCCCGCCAGTCAGCCACAACGTCAGGGAGTCCTATGAATCTGAAATCGATCGCCGCGGCAGTTGCCCTGGTGCTATCGGCACCGGCGATGGCCGCCACCTGTACCGGGGGCAGCAGCCTCGGCACCCTGGGCCCGCCCGGGGCCGCCTTCTTCGGCGAGTCCTTTGCCAGAGCCGGCAGCTACCTGGATTGCTACAGCTTCTCGCTGTCGTCCGCGGCCGATTCGTTCGGCGGCGTGATCGAGCTCGACGCCTGGCTCAACAAGCTGGACATCGACGTTACCGGCGTGTCGCTGTTCTCTGGCGCATCGTCCGCCGGGCAGGCCACGGGCGGCTTTGTCGGTGCCGACTACACCCCGGGCTACTTCAGCTTCGGTTCGCTGGCGGCCGGTGTCTACACGCTCGCCGTGGAGGCCACCGTGAGCCGCGATGCGGGCCTGTGGAGCGTGCCGGTCGGCTATGCCGGCCTGCTGTCGACCTCGAGGGCCACGGTGGCCTCGCCGGCGCCGGAGCCCGAGAGCTACGCCATGATGCTGATCGGCCTGGTCGGTATCGGCGCGATGGTCCGCCGCCGCAAGCAGAGCTGATCGAGCCCCTCGTCAGCCAGAACAGCGGGCCCGCGGGCCCGCTGTTTCTTTTGGGGCGCCCGTCGCCCAATGTCGACGGCGCTGCGCAGCGCGTCACGGAATCGACTCGCGGTCCCGTGCCCGGGGTGGCTGTTCGACGGCCCCGCTGCGGTAGCCTCTTCGGGTTGTTCCCCCCGTTCTCCTGCCCTGGTGGTATCGCTCTCATGTCGACCCTGATTCGTTTCGCTGCGCGTCGTGCCGCGCTCTGTTCCCTGGCCGCTAGCGCCGCGCTGCTCGCTGCCTGCGGCGGGGGCGAGCGCAAGTCCGACACCCAGATTGCCGCCACCGTGAACAAGGGCGAGATCTCGGTTCACCAGGTGCAGACCGTCCTGCAGCGTCAGCCCAGGCTGATGGCGGCCGATGCCGGCGGGACCGCCACGGCGCGCGTGCTGGAGGGCCTGATCGACCAGGAACTGGCCGCGCAGGCGGCGCGCGAGGCCTCGCTCGAGAAGGATCCGCGCGTGGTGCAAAGCCTCGAAGCGGCGCGCCGTGAACTGCTGGCGCTGGCCTGGCAGGAATCGATCGCCTCGAAGGCGTCGAACCCCTCCAGCGAGGAGATCGATCGCTACTACGAGGCGCACCCCGAGCTGTTCTCGCAGCGCCGCCTCTACATCCTCCAGGAAACCAGCCTGGAAGGCACTCCCGAGCAACTCGGCGCGCTGCCCGCGAAGGCGGCGCAGGCTCAGTCGGCCGAGGAGGTCGCCGCACTGCTTCAGCAGGCCGGCGTGCGCAGCAGCACGCGTGCCATCGCGATGGCCGCCGAAGACCTGCCGCAGAAGGTCCTGGAGCCCGTGTCGCGCCTCGAGCCGGGTCGCTCGGCCTACATTGCACAGGGCAGCATCGTGCGCATCTACACCGTGCTGCAGGCCCACAAGGCGCCGGTCGAGCGCCGCATGGCACTCAACGCGATCGGCGCCTACCTGGCCAAGGACCGCCGCAGCGAGGCCGTCTCGCAGGCCATGAAGGAGCTGCGCGGCAAGGCCAAGATCGAGTACCTGGGTGGCTTCGCCAAGGGCGGCGAGGGCGCCGCATCGGCACCGACCGCGCGATGAGCGAGCTGGCCGTGCCGCGCCGCGCGGGCTGGCTGGGCATCGACCCGGCCGCAGCGCTGATGCTGCTCGCCGGGCTGCTGGCGATGGCGGTGCCGCTGGCCTGGGACTGGTCGCACGGCACCTGGGACATGCAGACCCAGGGCCACGAACCGCTGATCCTGGCGATCTCGGCCTGGCTGGTCTACCGACAGCGCGAGGCCCTCGCCGCGCTGCCGTCGCCGGCGGCGCCGCGCGCCGGTGCGGCGCTGTTCGTGCTGGCACTGCTGGCCTACATCTCGGGCAGGCTGCTCGGCGTGTTCCGGCTCGAGCTGGTCTCGATGATGCTGCTGCCGGCCGCCTTGCTGCTGTACTTCAGGGGCTTCGCGGCGCTGCGCCTGGTGTGGTTCGCGTTCTTCTTCCTGATCTTCGCGATCCCGTTGCCGTTTGCGCTGGTGCTCGCGGTCACCGGGCCGATGAAGGCTGCGGTGTCGGCGCTGGCGGCGCAATTGCTGTCGCTGGCGGGCTACCCGATCGGGCTGTCGGGCGTGGTGATCACCATCGGCCAGTACCAGCTGCTCGTCAACGAGGCCTGCGCCGGGCTGCAGACCATGTTCACGCTGGAGGCGATGGGCCTGCTCTACGCGAGCCTGATGAACCACAGCTCGACGCTGCGCAACACGCTGCTGGCGGTGCTGGTGGTGCCGATCGCCTTCTGCGCTAACGTGGTCCGCGTGATGGTGCTGGCGCTGGTGACCTACCACCTCGGCGATGCCGCCGGTCAAGGCTTCCTGCACGGCTTCGCCGGCATGGTGCTGTTCGTCGTGGCGCTCGCGCTGGTGATGGGCACCGATGCGCTGCTCGGCCGACTGCTCGGGGCGAAGGAGGCGGCGCGATGAACGCCGGCCGCCGCCAGGCGATGGTGCTGGCCGCCGGCATGGGCGCCAGCGCGCTGCTCGCCACCTGGCTGCGCCCGGCGCCGCGCGGGGCGCTGGCGCACGCCGGCCCGTCGCTCGACGATCTGGTGCCGGCGCGTTTCGGCGTCTGGGCTCTCGACCGCGACGCCGCATCGTTCGTGCGCGCCGCCGACCGCCGCGGCCGCCAGACTGCCATCTACGACCAGGTGCTGGAGCGCACCTTCCTGCACCCCAGCGGCCAGCGCGTCATGCTGTCGCTCGCCTACCTCGGGGCGCAGTCTTCCGACATGCAGCTGCATCGGCCGGAGGTCTGCTACCGCGCCGGCGGCTTCCGCGTCGGCGAACCCAGCGCGGCCCGGCTGCAGGTCGAGGGCCGCACGCTGCCGGTGACGCGCCTGGTGGCCGAGATGCCCGGCCGCCCCGAGCCCATCACCTACTGGACGGTGGTCGGCGGCCAGGCCGGCGAGGCCACCGTGCTGCCCTGGCGTGAACGCCTGCGCCGGGCGTTGCAGCGACAGGACGCCGAAGGCGTGCTGGTGCGGATCTCGTCGATCGATCCGCAGGCCGAGCGTGCCTACGCACTGCACGGCGAATTCGCCACCGACCTGGCGCATGCGCTGGCGCCCGATCGGCGTGATTTCGTGCTGGGTTTGCGCCCGAGCGCCTGAGCGTGCGGTGCACGCCGGACCTCACACTATGATGCGCGCACCCGTGCGCTGCCGCGGCGGGCGATCGGTCACTGTCCTACCTGGGAGGGAAGCATGGCGCTGATGGATTTCATCAAGAAACAGTTCATCGACATCATCGAGTGGACGGAGGCGGGCGACGGCACGCTGGCCTGGCGTTTCCCGATGCAGGACCTGGAGATCCAGAACGGCGCCTCGCTGACGGTGCGCGAGTCGCAGATGGCGGTGTTCGTCAATGAAGGCAAGGTGGCCGACGTCTTCGGCCCCGGCCGCTACACGCTGACCACCGCGACGCTGCCGGTGCTCACCTACCTGCAGAACTGGGACAAGCTCTTCAAGAGCCCGTTCAAGAGCGACGTCTACTTCTTCAGCACGCGCCAGCAGGTGGACCAGCGCTGGGGCACGACGCAGCCGGTGACCATCCGCGACAAGGACTTCGGCGCCGTGCGCCTGCGGGCCTTCGGCAACTATGCGTACCGCATCGTCGACCCGAAGCTGTTCCACACCGAGATCTCCGGCACGCGCGAGAGCTACACCGTGGCCGAACTCGACGGCCAGCTGCGCGCGACCATGCTGCAGCACATCTCCGATGCGGTGGCCAGCAGCGGCATCGCCTTCCTCGACCTGGCGGCCAACCAGATCGAGTTCGCCAGCCAGCTGCAGCAGGCCACCTCGCCGGCCTTCGAGAAGCTCGGCCTGAAGCTCGAGGCGGTGACGGTGCAGAACGTGTCGCTGCCCGAGGAACTGCAGAAGATCCTCGACCAGAAGATCGGCATGGGCATGGTCGGCGGCGACATGGGCAAGTTCATGCAGTACCAGACGGCGCAGGCGATCCCCAAGTTCGCCGAAGGCGCGGCGGGTGCCGGAGGCGGCGGCGGCGTGGTCGGTGACGCGATGGGCCTGGGGGCCGGCGTGGCGCTGGGCCAGGTGATGGCGCAGCAGCTCTCGCAGGGCCTGCAGGGCGGCGCCGCGCAGGCGGCCGCGGCCGCCACGGCACCGGCGGGCGTCAAGCCCGACGAGGTGATGGCCACCCTCGAGAAGCTCGCCGAGCTGAAGGCCAAGGGCATCGTCACCCAGGAAGAGTTCGAGGCCAAGAAGGCCGAGCTGCTCAAGAAGCTCGTCTAGGCGCGACGCTCGCCCGTCGCCTTGGCCACCGAAGCCAGCCCCCAGCGCGGCTACCGTGCCGCGTGCCCGAACTGCGGCGCGCCCGTCGAGTTCCGCTCGGCGGCATCCGCGTTCGCGGTGTGCAGCTTCTGCCGCAGCTCCATCGTCCGTGACGGCGAGGCACTGCGGCGCATCGGTCAGAGCGCCGAGCTGTTCGATGACCACTCGCCGCTGCAGCTGGGTGCTGCCGGCCGCCACCAGGGCGCGCCGTTCACGCTGGTCGGCCGGCTGCAGTACCGCTACGCCGAAGGCACCTGGAACGAGTGGCACGCCCTGTTCGACAACGGCCGCTCCGGCTGGCTGAGCGAGGACAACGGCCGCTACGTCTTTGCCTTCGACGCGCCGCTGGACGGTGCGGCGCCGGCGGCCGAGTCGCTGCGCGCCGGGCAGTCGGTCAGCGTCGGCGGGCAGGTCTGGTCGGTGGCTTCGGTCTCGGCCGCGAAACTCATTGCGGCGCAGGGCGAGCTGCCCTTCAAGCCGAACCTGGAGCGCGGCTTCGTCGTCGCCGACCTGCGCAACACGCGCGACGAGGTCGCCACGCTCGACTACGGCGACCCGGCGGCGCCGAAGTGGTCGGTCGGCCGCTCGGTGGCGATCAGCGAGCTGGCGATGACCGGCCTGGCCGAATCCAGCGAGAAGACCTTGAAGGCGCGCGGCGTCGAATGCCCGAGCTGCGGCACGGCGCTGGAGGTCAAGCTCTCGACCACGCAGTCGATCGTTTGTTTCAACTGCCATGCGGTGGTCGACGTGTCGCAGGGTGTCGGCGGCGACCTCAAGCACTACGCGCAGGAGAACGGCAGCGAGCCGCAGATTTCGCTGGGCAGCAGCGGCATGCTGGCGCTGTCGACGAAGGCCGGCGACAAGAAGGCGCTGCCCTGGCAGGTGGTGGGTTACGCCGAGCGCTGCGAGATCGCCTCGGGCGACGACGACGAGCAGAGCTTCTGGCGCGAGTACCTGCTGTACCACCGCAGCGAGGGTTTTGCCTTCCTCGTCGACGCCGAGGACGGCTGGAGCTGGTCGGCGCCGATCACCGGCGTGCCCGAGCGTGCCGGCGACGGCGTCAAGTACCAGGGCGTGCTCTACCGCAAGCTGTACGACTACGCCGGCAAGGCGACTTACGTGCTCGGCGAGTTCTACTGGAAGCTCGAGCGCGACGCGAAGACCTTCAACACCGACTACATGGGCACCGGGGCCTTCGGCACGCGGCGCCTGAATCGCGAGCAGACCGGGCAGGGTGCCGACCAGGAGGTGGTCTGGTCCGCCGGCGAGACGCTCAGCGCCGACGCGGTGCTGAAGGCCTTCAAGCTCGCGCCGGAGAAGAGCGCCGCGTTCCAGCGCGACGCGTTGCCGACCTCCGGCAACGCCTCGTCGCTGCTGGCCAAGGTGTTCTTCTGGGTGTTCGTGGTGGTGATCCTGCTGATGCTGTTCCGCTGCGACGACAGCCGCGACTGCAGCCAGGTCCGCGCCACCTACGGCGAGGCGTCGGCGGAGTACCAGAATTGCCTGCGCAGCGCGAGCAGCGGCGGGCGCACGGGCGGCGGTTCGTTCGGCGGCTGGTCCGGCGGCGGCAGCCACAAGTGAACGCGTCACACTGAGAGTCAACGAGGAGCAACGACATGATGGGCATCGAGTGGCTGAAGCCGGGCATCTTCTTCGGGTCCATGCTCTACGCCGTGATCGGCGTGGCGATCTTCTGGATCTGCTTCGTCATCGTCGACAAGTTCACGCCCTACAAGCTGTGGGAAGAGATCGTCGAGAAGAAGAACGTCGCGCTGGCCATCGTCGTGGGCGCCACGGCGCTGGCCATCGGGCAGATCGTCGCCGCGGCCATCCATGGCTGACGGCGAGGGCGCGACGCCGGCGGCCTCGATCCGCCCGGCCGAAGTCGCGCTGCTCGCCTCGGTCTTCGTCGTCGCGGCCTGCGGGCTGCTCTACGAGCTGGCCGCCGGTGCGCTGGCCAGCTACCTGCTCGGCGACTCCGTCCTGCAGTTCTCCACCGTCATCGGCACCTACCTCTTCGCGATGGGGGTGGGCTCCTACCTGTCGCGCTTCTTCGAGCGGCAACTGGTGGGGCACTTCCTGCGCATCGAGCTGCTCGTCGGGCTGATCGGCGGGCTGCTGCCGGCCTCGCTGTTCGCGCTGCACAGCGTGGCGGCGGGCTCGTTCCGCTTCGCGCTGTATGGGCTGGTGCTGGTGGTCGGCACGCTGGTCGGGCTGGAGATCCCGCTGGTCATGCGCATCCTCAAGCGGCACTTCCGCGACCGCTATGCGCTCAAGGACCTGGTCTCGCAGGTGCTCACCTTCGACTACCTCGGCGCGCTGGCGGTGGCCATCGCCTTCCCGCTGCTGCTGGTGCCGCAGCTCGGGCTGATCCGCACCGGCCTGTTCTTCGGCCTGCTCAACGCCGCCGTGGCGCTGTGGACGCTGTGGCTGTTCCGCGGCGAGCTGCGCGCACCCCGGCTGCACGCGGCGGCCTGTGCGCTCACCGTGGCGGCGCTGGGCCTGGCATTCGCTGGCGCCGACCGCATCACCCGCTGGGCCGAAGACCGCTTCTACGGCGACGCCATCGTGTATGCCGAAAACAGCGCCTACCAGCGTGTCGTCGTCACTTCGGGCGCGGCCGGCGTGCGCCTGTTCCTCAACGGCAACCTGCAGTTCCACTCGCGCGACGAGTACCGCTACCACGAGGCGCTGGTGCACCCGGCGATGGCCGCGCACGGTGCGCCCAGGCAGGTGCTGGTGCTCGGCGGCGGCGACGGCATGGCGGTGCGCGAGATCCTCAAGTACGACAGTGTCGAGCGCGTCACGCTGGTCGAGCTCGACCCGCACATGACCGAGCTGTTCTCCACCGCGCCGATGCTGCGCGCACTCAACGGCGACGCGCTGCGCTCGCCGAAGCTGCGCGTCGTGAATGCCGACGCCTTCGCGTGGCTGGAGGCGAACCCGGGCCACTACGACGTGATCGTCGTCGACTTCCCCGACCCGACCAACTTCTCGATCGGCAAGCTCTACACCACCACCTTCTACCAGCGGCTGGACGAGCACCTGGCTGCCGGCGGCTACGCAGTGGTGCAGACCAGTTCGCCGCTGATCGCGCGGCGCAGCTTCTGGACCGTGGCCGCCACGATCGAGGCCACCGGCCTCACAGCCACCGGCTACCACGCCCACGTGCCGAGCTTCGGCGAATGGGGCTTCATCATCGCCAGCCGGCGGCCCTGGCGCCTGCCGACCAGCCTGCCGGCAGGCCTGCGATTCCTCGCCGTCGACGGTCTGCCCGCGCTGTTCAACTTCCCGTCGGACATGGCGCGTGTGCCGGCCGAGCCGAACCGGTTGTCGAACCAGCTGCTCGTGCACCTGTTCGAGCAGGAGTGGGGCAAGGTGCACCAATGAGCGGGCTGAGCCGGCGCGGCTGGCTGGCCGGTGCGGCCGGGCTGGCTGGCGCAGCGGTCCTGGGCTGTTCCCGCCACGAAGAGTCGACCTTCACGGCGCGCTGGGTCGGTGCCGGCCACGAACGCGGCCACCGCCTGCGCGACGCCAAGAGCGGCAGCCTGCCCGCCCCGTCCGTCAACCGCCGCGCCGGTGTGCTGGTGGTCGGTGCCGGCATCGCCGGTCTGGCCGCGGCGCGAGGTCTCGTTCGTGGAGGCGTCGACGACGTTCGGCTCTTCGAGCTCGAAGACAGCGCAGGCGGCAACAGCCGCGGCCACACGATGGCCGGCATGGACTGCCCGCTCGGCGCGCACTACCTGCCGCTGCCGGGCGAACACGACACCCCGTTGATCGAACTGCTCGAGGAGCTCGGCCTGCGCCGCAGCGTGATGGGGCGCGCCGTCTACGACGAGCGCCACCTGTGCCACAGCCCGCAGGAGCGCCTGTTCATCGACGGCCAGTGGCACGAGGGTCTGCTGCCGCCGGGCGAGGCGCTGCCGGCACAGGAGCGCGAGCGCACGCTGGCGCAGTACCGGAGGTTCGCGGGAGCGGTCGAACGTGCCGCGCAGGGCGGCGCCTTCCGCATGCCCACGGCCCTCGCGTCGTGGACCCCGGCGCTCGCCGCGCTCGATGCGACGCCGTTCTCCGAATGGCTCGGCCGCCAGGGCTTCGACGCGCCGGCATTGCGCTGGTACCTCGACTACTGCTGCCGCGACGACTACGGCGCGGGCGCCGCGCAGGTGTCGGCCTGGGCCGGCATCCACTACTTCGCCAGCCGGCACGGCTTCCACGCCCCCGGCAGCGGCGAGGCCGAGCGCGAAGGCGTGCTGACCTGGCCCGAGGGCAACGGCTGGCTGGCCGGTCGGCTGGCGGCGCCGCATCGCGAACGGCTGCACACCGCCTGCGTGGCGCTGCGCGTCGAGGAGCAGCGCGACGAGGTGCGGCTCGACCTGTGGAACGAGCGCGAACAGCGGATCGAGCGCTGGAGCGCGCCGCAGCTGGTGCTGGCGCTGCCGCTGTTCGTCGCGCTGCGCCTGTTCGACCGCCCGCCGCCGGCGCTGGCCGAGGCCGTCGCGGCGATGCGCCATGCGCCCTGGCTGGTGGCCAACCTGCAGTGCGACCGGCCGCCGCTGGACCGCGGCGGCGCGCCGCCGTCGTGGGACAACGTGCTCTACGGCAGCGCAGCGCTCGGCTATGTCGATGCGATGCACCAGAGCCTGCGCGCGCACCCTGGCCCGACGGTGTACAGCGCCTACTGGGCGCTCGGTGGTGACGACGAGGCGCAGTTGCGCGAGGCCCGCCAGCGCCTGCTCGGCGAACCGGCATCCGCCTGGGCTGGCCGTGTGCTCGCCGACCTGGCGCTGGCGCATCCGGACCTGCCGCAACGCGTGACGCAGATCGACCTGATGCGCTACGGGCATGCGATGAGCATCCCGGTGCCGGGCCTGCGCGGCCACGCGGCGCTGCAGGCCCTGCAGGCCCCGTCCCGTGCTGCGCGCGTGCATTTCGCGCACGCGGACCTGTCGGCCTACTCGGTGTTCGAGGAGGCCTTCTTCCACGGCACGCGGGCCGCGACTCAGACGCTCAAGGCGATGGCCGCGGCGAAGAAGCAGGCGCCGGCCAGCGCGATGCCGATCAGCGGCGTGCGGAACCAGTAGCGCACGGCCAGCGCGAGGTAGGCCAGCGCGCCCGCCGCGGCCAGCCAGACGAGGCTTGGCGCCTCGCGCAGCCAGTCCATGTGCACGAGTGCGAGCAGCAGGTAGATCGCCGCGAACAGCATCGCGCCCAGGCTGTGGCTGGCGTTGAAGCCGACCCATGCCTTCCACAGCGTGGTGCGCCGGGTGAGCTTCGGATGGGTGAGCTTCATCGCCGCTTCGGTGGCCGCGTCGCGCGGCGAGAACATGCCGGTGAAGAAGGTGTAGGCCAGGTGCAGCGTGCCGAGCAGCCCGAAGATGAGGGCGCCGGCGACGATCAGGGACTGGGGCAGCATGGCGGTCTCCATCGATGGCCTACCAGGCCGCGTTCATCACGCCGTGTTCGGCCGCCAGCCAGTGGCGCACCGGTTCGGGCACGGCGAATTCGGGCGCGGCCAGGCCGAGCGCACCGTACGACACGGCATTGGGCACCAGGCCTTCGCGCGCCACCGCGGCGCCCTTCATGTAGCCGGCGGCGCAGACGCGGCCGTCGCACAGGAACTCGAAGCGCATGTAGTTCCAGTGCGCGTCGCCGCCGTCCAGGCGAAAGCGCAGCGTGTAGGCCTGCAGCGGCTTCAGGCCGCGGCGGTAGGTGATGAAGGAACCGCCGGCCATCGGCCGCCAGCCGCGCCGCAGCATCGCCTGCGCGAAGCCGGTGCGCACGAAGTACTCCACCAGCATCAGGTCGATCACGGTCAGGTAGCGGCCGTTGTTCATGTGGCCGTTGACGTCCAGGTCGTTGGGCAGCACGCGCAGCGTGCGCTCCAAGGTCTGGCCGATCACCAGGCGCGGCGCCCGCCAGGCGCGCAGCAGGGTCCAGAGCAGGCGCAGGTAGAGGTTCATCGGGGTGTTAGGATTGGTTCAATGTTGAACAGTATAGTTCAAGACTGAACGAATTGCATGGCCGCCTCGAAAACTCCGCTGAAAGCTCCGAAGACGCTGGCTCGCCGCTCCTCGCCGCACGGCACCCAGTCTTGGCTGGCCGTGGTGCGCGCCTACAACCTGTGCGACGCGGTGATGACGGCGCGGCTGGCGGCGCTGGGCCTGCGCGTCGCCGAGCACGAGGTGCTGGCCAACTTGGCCACCGCGCCGGGCATCACGCAGCAGACGCTGGCGGCGCGCTGCTTCGTCGCCAAGAGCGGCATCAGCATGCTGCTCACGCAGATGGAATCGCGCGGCTGGGTGCGGCGCGAGGCCGACGCGGCCGATGCACGCCTCAAGCGGCTCCAGCTCACGCCGGCCGGCCTGGCGCTGGCGGCGCAGTCGCTGCAGGTGCAGTCGCAGGTGGTGGAGGCGATGGTCGCCGGGGCCAGCGAAGCTGAGCTCGAACTCGTCACCGCGGTCATGCAGCGCGTCTCGGCGCAGCTGGAGCTGCTGCGCGACGCGCCGCCGCTCACGCCCGCATCAGCGCCTCGATCTCGCGCGCGTCCACCGGCACGTCGCGGCTGATCAGCTCGCAGCCGCTCGCGGTGACGACGGCGTCGTCCTCGATGCGGATGCCGATGTTCCAGTAGCGCTCGGGCACGCCCTCGGCCGGCCGCACGTACAGGCCCGGCTCGATCGTCACCACCATGCCCGGCTGCAGCACGCGCGAGGGGCGCTTGACGACGCGCCCGCCCAGGCCGTCGGGCTGCTCGACCGGGGCTTCGTCGGCGGCCAGGTAGTCGCCCACGTCGTGCACGTCGCGGCCCAGCCAGTGGCCGGTGCCGTGCATGTAGAAAGCGCGGTAGGCGGCGCTGTCGATCACCGCGTCGACATCGCCGACCTTGTCGCGGTCGAGCAGGCCGCAGTCGAGCATGCCCTGCGAGAGCACGCGCACCGCGGCCCAGTGGGCGTCCTGCTTGCGCGCGCCGGGGCGCGTCGCGGCGACGGCGGCCTGCTGCGCGGCCAGCACCAGCTCGTAGAGCTCGCGCTGCGCGGCGCTGAAGCGGCCGTCGGCGGGGAAGGTGCGGGTGATGTCGCTGGCGTAGCCGTCGAGCTCGCAGCCGGCGTCGATCAGGCAGAGCTCGCCGGGGCGCAGCTCGGCATCGCCAGCGGCGTAGTGCAGCACGCAGGCGTTCGCGCCCGCGGCGACGATGGAGCCGTAGGCCGGCGCCTGCGCGCCGTGGCGGCGGAACTCGTGCAGCAGCTCGGCCTCGATGCGGTACTCCGGCAGGCCGGCGCTGCCGCCGCGGAAATGCTCGGCGCAGTAGCGCATCGCCCGCGCATGCGCCCCGGCGGAGATGCGGGCAGCGCGGCGCATCGTGCCCAGCTCGGCCTCGTCCTTGACCAGGCGCATCTCCGACAGCAGCGGCGCCAGATCGCGCTGCATCGCCGGCGGCTGCACGCCGCTGCGCTCGCGCGTGCGCAGCTCGGCGAGCCAGCCATCCACGCGCGCCTGCAGCCCGTCGTGCAGGCCGAACGGGAACCACACGGCGCTGGCGTTGGCCAGGCGCTCCGCGGCCAGCTTGTCGAGCGCCTCCACCGGGTGCGCGTCGTGCACGCCCAGCGTGGCGGGCGCGGCCTCGGGGCCGACGCGGTGGCCGTCCCAGATCTCGCGCTCGCTGTTCTTCTCGCGGCACAGCAGCGTGCTGCGGCCGCTGGCGTCGAGCAGCAGCCAGGCCTGCGGCTCGTCGAAGCCGGTCAGGTAGTGGAAGTGGCTGTCGTGGCGATAGGGGTGATCGCTGTCGCCGCTGCGCGGCCGCTCGGGCGCGGTCGGCAGCACGGCGACACCGCCGCCGAGCCGCGCCAGCTGCTCGGCCAGGCGGGTGCGGCGCAGCGCGCAGACCTCGGGGCTCGCGGCCGCGCCGCGCTTCATGACTCGTTCGGCAACTTCACCGCCTTGGGCACGTCGGGTGCGAGCGCGCCGGCACGCAGCCGCCGCAATGCGCGGCGGATCTCGGCGTCGCCGGCCGCGGGCGCCTGCGCCACTGCCTGCGCGGCCTCGTGGCCGGAGGCTTCGGCACGCTTGACCGATTCGCGGTCTTCGAGGTGGCGCAGCCGCAGGCGCAGCTGGTTGGCCACCGCCTCCACGTCGGCCAGGCCGCTGTGGGCATCGGTCTTGGGCAAGGCCACGACGCGCTTGTCCTTCATGCGCACCTGCAGCCGGCAGACGCGGTTGCGGGTGCCGTGGCGCAGCGTGAAGCCACGCGCGTCGCGCTCCTCGACGTGGACGTCGCGGATGTTCTCGAACGCCACCTGGTGCACCTTCTGCCCGAGGCCGCGCTGGAACCACAGGTTGTTCGCGCTCACCGCGACGCGCTCCCAGCGCCGCAGGTCGAACGCGAAGGCGCCGGCCCAGGCCAGCACGCCCAGCGCGCTCAGCCAGGACCAGCCTGTCACGCCGCCCAGCCACACCACCACGCCGGCGCCCAGCACCGCGCCGACGATCTGCATCGTGCTGGCTTCGGCGGTGAAGTAGACGTTGCGTTCGTAGGTGAAGGCCTGCGGTTCGCCGGTGGACAAGGGCGAGGCCGACCACATCACCGCCTTCACGGCGCGCGAGGCGAGGTAATGCGTGGCCGCGGAAGCAGCCATCGCCATCGGCAGGGTGAGCACGGCAGAAAGCAGGTTCACAGGACGCACCTTAGCCAGTTCGGGCGCCAAATCAAAGCCTTGCCACCCGGCCACGTGAAAAATGCACGGCCGGCCGGAGCGAACGGTCGATCGCGCCGAACGAACGGTCGGCGCCGCTGGCTGGCTACCATCGGCGCTGCCACTCCCGGGAAAGACACCATGCAATACCGACGCCTCGGCCGTTCCGGCCTGCAAGTCAGCCTGCTGTCGCTGGGCTCCTGGGTCACGTACCACAACCAGGTCGACACGAAGGCCGCGCAGGAAATGCTCGCCGCCGCGATGGACGCCGGCGTCAACTTCTTCGACAACGCCGAGGCGTATGCGCGCGGCCACAGCGAGGTCGTCATGGGCGAGGCGATCCACGCGCTGAAATGGCCGCGGCTGAACTACGTCGTCTCGACCAAGTTCTTCTGGGGCCTGGACCGCGAGGGCAATGCCGTCAACCGCCGCGACACGCTGAACCGCAAGTACCTGATGCAGGCCATCGACGGCTCGCTGGGCCGCATGAAGCTGGACTTCATCGACCTGCTGTTCTGCCATCGCCCGGACCCCAACACGCCGATCGAGGAGACGGTCTGGGCGATGAGCGACATGATCACCCAGGGCAAGGCGCTCTACTGGGGCACCAGCGAGTGGAGCGCGGCCGACATCCGCAGCGCCTGGGACATCGCCGAGCGCCACCACCTGCACAAGCCGGTGATGGAGCAGCCGCAGTACCACCTGTTCCACCGCCAGCGTGTGGAGCAGGAGTACGCGCCCCTGTACGAGGCGCTCGGCCTGGGCCTGACCACCTGGAGCCCGCTCGCCTCGGGCCTGCTCACCGGCAAGTACCGCGCCGGCGTGCCGGCGGGCAGCCGCGGGGCGCTGCAGGGCATGGACTTCCTCGTCGCCGGCCTCACCGACGCGGCCAAGAACGCTGCCGTGGGCCAGCTCGAGGCCGTGGCCGCGGAGCTGGGCTGCAGCGTGGCGCAACTCGCCATCGCCTGGGTGGCGAGGAACCCGCATGTCAGCACGGTGATCACCGGCGCCTCGCGGCTCGATCAGCTGCGCGGCAACCTGGGCGCGCTGGAGGTGGTCGACAAGCTCGATGCCGACGTGCTGTCGCGCATCGACGCCATCACCCGGCCGCTGGCGCAGTAGCCGTTCGGGCCGCTCAGCCGGCGGCTTCGTCGAGCGCACGCAGCCGCTCGGGCGTGCCGACGTCGGCCCAGGTGCCGTCCCAGCGTTGCGCGCCCAGGCGCTGCTGCGCGATGGCCGCATCGAGGTAGGGGCGCAGCCGCGCCTTCTCGCCCAGCGGCAGCTCGGCCATGAGCTCGGTGACGAAGGCGGGGCGGAACAGGCCGATGCCCGACCAGGTGAAGCTCGCGCCGCCGCTCGCCGTCGTGGCCCGGCCGTCGGTCAGACCGAAGTCGCCGCCCGGGTGCTGGGGCGGGTTGGGCACCATCCACAGGTGGCCGAGATGCCCGGCCCGGATCGACGCAGCCGCCGCGGGGCCGAAGTCGAAGTCCGGCGCGAAGACGTCGGCGGCGACGTACCAGAACGGTTCGTCCGCCTCGACGCGCAGCAGCGGCAGCGCCTTCTTCAGGCCGCCGGCTGTTTCCAGCGCGCCGCCATGGTCGCGGCCTTCGAGCGAGTAGCGGATCGCCAGGCCGAAGCGCTGGCCGTCGCCCAGCGCGGCGACGATCCGTTCTTCCAGCCAGGCCGTGTTGACCACCACCTCGCGCACGCCGGCGCGCGCCAGGGCCTCGAGGTGCCACGCGATCAGCGGCTTGCCGCGAACGCTCAGCAGCGGCTTCGGCGTGTGGTCGGTCAGCGGCCGCATGCGTTCGCCGCGGCCGGCGGCCAGGATGATGGCTTTCATGGCCGGGCAGTCTATCGGCTGCCGGCCGCAGGCATCAGGTCAGCGCGGGCCCCAGGCCGATCGGTGCCGGTGCGTTCTGGACGATCTTGGTGAACAGCGGCCGGTACTGGTCCGTCGGCTCGTGGCCGGTGAGCGGGTCGCGGTTGGCCAGGAAGGCGGTGTCGAGTTCGGCCCAGTCCTGCGCGGTGAGGTTCTTGATCGCCAGCGGCAGCACCTCTTCTTCCTCGACGCGCATGTGGCTCAGGTAGAACTCGATGTAGCGCTCCACCGCCTGCTCGAAGGCGGCGCGGCGCGGCTCGCCGAGCACCTCGAAGGCGAGCAGGTCGTGCTCGAGGTCGCGGATGGACTTCTCGCCGCGCGCATGGTCGCGGTCGAGCTTGTCGAGCACCGGCGCGATCTCCGGGCAACGCGCGCGCAGCTTCGGGAACAGCAACTCGCTTTCCTTGGTGTGGTGCAGCTGCTCGGGGAACTCGTCGACGTAGAACAGCATCGCGCGCAGCACGCTGAAGTCGGGCAGCGAGCCGTGGCGCCGGTGCTCGGCCAGCAGCATGGACAGCGAGCGCAGCATCGCCGACAGCGCGCCGTGTTCGTCGCGGATGATGGTCAGGGCAGGGTGGGACATGACAGGGCTCCAGGCCGGTTCGGCAGGACTCCAGCGTCGCACCGGCAGGCCCTTGCCGGCTTGAGCCCGGTCAAGTCGGCGCCATTGCAGTGCGCGCGCCGCGCACGAGTTCGTGACGCTCCACCCGTTCCGGCGCGAAGGCATCGATCAGTGCGCCGAGCAGGGCGTGGGCGCGCGCCGAGTTGTCGGCGCCGAAGTTGCACACGTAGACGTCCAGCGTCACCGCGCCGAGTTCCGGCCATGTGTGCACGGCCAGGTGCGACTCGGCCAGCAGCACCACACCGGTGATGCCGGCCGGCCCGGCGCTGCCCGGCGCGGGCGCGAAGCGGTGGAACAGCTCGTTCACCGGCGTCAGCCCGCTGCGGAGCACGGCCGCCAGGCAGCGCGCTCGCAGGGCCGTCGGCTCGGTCATCTCGGCCTGCGCCGCGGCGCAGCCGTGCAGATCGGCGGTGAGGTGCAAGCCATGCATGCGCTGGATCATACGGAGGCGGCGGCGGCCGGGCCCTAAAATGGCCGACTCCCCCCGCAACCCCGCTCCGCAGCGACCAGCATGGCCGATCTCGCACCCTCCATCGCCCCCACCTCGACGGCCGTGATGGCCAACGCGATCCGCGCCCTGGCGATGGATGCCGTGCAGCAGGCCAACTCCGGCCACCCCGGCGCGCCGATGGGCATGGCCGAGGTGGCGGTGGCCCTGTGGGGGCCGCAGCACGGCCACCTGCGCCACAACCCGGCCAACCCGCACTGGGCCGACCGCGACCGCTTTGTCCTCTCCAACGGCCACGGCTCGATGCTGGTCTATGCGCTGCTGCATCTCAGCGGCTACGACCTGCCGATGAGCGAGCTGCGCAACTTCCGCCAGATGCACAGCAAGACGCCGGGCCACCCCGAGGTCGGCGTGACGCCGGGCATCGAGACGACCACCGGCCCGCTCGGCCAGGGCATCACCAACGCGGTGGGCATGGCGTTGGCCGAGAAGCTGCTGGC
>CAZVLY010000038.1:0-20806 GCA_964628175.1 uncultured Piscinibacter sp.
CCCGTGCCGTCGTAGTGCTTGCGCAGGTGCAGGCGCTGGAAGGGCTGGAACAGCTTGGGCAGATCCTGCGCCTCGATGCCGATGCCGTTGTCGGTGACGCTGATGCGGGCCAGGCCGTCGGCGTTCCGGCTCGTCACCCGCACCGACGGATTGCGATCGGGCGGCATGAACTTCAGCGCATTGGACAGCAGGTTCTGGAACAGCAGGGCCAGCAGCGTCTCGTGGCCCCGCACCACCGGCAGGTTGCCCACCGCCACGCTGGCCCCGGTCTCGCGGATGCGGCCGGCCAGCGACTGCAGCACCTCCTGCAGCACGCGGTCGAGCTCGACGGCCTGCCCGGGATCCTCGGCGCCGCGCTGCACGCGCACGTAGTGCAGCACGTCGTCGAGAAGGTGGCGCATGCGCGAGCCCGCGCGGCCCACCAGGCTGAGCCAGGAGCGCGCCTCCGGCGGCATCTGCGGGCCGTGGTCGTTCTCGATCAACCCGGTGAACTGCACGATGGTGTTCAGGGGCTCGCGCAGGTCGTGCGAGGCGATGCGCACGAACTGCTCCAGCCCCTCGTTGGCGCGCCGCAGTTCGGCCGTCGCGGCAGCCAGGCGCTCGTGGCTGTCGCGCATGTCGGCCACCGCGGCGGCGAGCAATTGCGCCGGCAGCAGCGCGGCGGCATAGGCGGTGTAGACGAACAGCTGCTGCCACTGCGCGGTGATCGGCGGCGGCAGGAACACCCCGGTGGCCAGGGACAGCGCCACCACGAGCGAGGCGGCCAGCACCACCATCAGCGCCGCTGTCATCTCGAGCACGATGGCCGCCAGGAGCAGCGGAATGGCGATGTAGACGAAGGGAAAGGGCACGTGAGACAGGCTGAGCAGCGTGACGCCGACGGCGACCATGCCCAGAATGGGCACGCGCCAGTCGAGCAGGTCGCGCCGGAGCAGCTCGGCGCGGTCGACCCGCCAGGCGATGACGAGGGCGAGGGCCGAGATGGAGCCGAGCGCCGAGCCCTCGTACCAGCTCAGCCACAGCGACGGAAAGGCCCCCATGCCCAGTGCCTGCATCGTCGCGGCGCCGAGCGTGGCGCCGACGAGCTGCGGGCCGAAGGCGCCGAGAGCGAACACCTTGAGCATGGCCAGCGGCGTGCGCAGCCCGGTGTGCGCCAGGCCGGCGCGGCGCAGCAGCGCCGCGCCGATGAGCACCTCCACACCGTTGGCCGGCAGGAAGGCCATCGCCGTCGCCGGCTTGAAACCGAGCAGCAGGTTGGCCACGAGGTTGCCCGCCAGGGCCGCCGCGAGCAGCGCGGGCCAGCGCCGGCGCGAACTCGTGGCGAGGAAGCCCATCGCCACGGCGTTGGCCAGCCACAGCGTGGCCACCGAACCGGGCTGCTGCGACAGCAGTATCGAGATCGCCGCGGCCGCGCCGCACAGCAGGCCCAGCAGGATGCATTCGGGCCCGTGCAGCGCCGCGGCCTGCAGCGCCGGTGGTGGCGCCCTCAGGGGCTTGGGTGCGGCACTCACGGCGACGGGTTCCGTCGCCTGCGCAGCGCCGGCGCAGCGACGAGCAAGGCACCGAGCACGGCCAGCCCGAGCAGGCCCCAGGCGATGCGGTCGGCCCAGGGCGTGCGGTCGGCCCCGCCCGACGCAGGCACGGTGCCGAGCCAGCGCTCCACCAGGGCCTGCTTCTGCGCCGCCGGAATCGCCCGCAGCGCGGCATCGAGCGCGTCGCGCAGCTCCGGCCAGTCCTTGCGCACGGCGAAGCTCAGCGCGTACTCGAAGTCCGCTGGCGCGGACACGCGCAGGCCGGCGAGCCGCCCTTCACGCGTCACGTGCGCCAGGCTCGCGGTGTCGACCACCGCCGCATCGAGCCGACCCTCGAGCACGCCGCGCAGCACCTGTTCGTCGTCGGGCAGCGCCCGCCAGTCGACCGCCGGATGGCGCGCGCGCACCACCGCCTCGACGGCGTAACCCTGGCCGACGCCGACCGGCCGGCCGGCCAGCGCCGCCAGCGTGCGGCCCGGCTGGCCCTCGCGCGTCACCACCACGGCGGGCACCGCCACGTAGGGAATGCTGAACTCGAGGAAGGCCGCGCGCTGCGGCGTGGGCCGCAAGGACGAGACCAGGTCGGCGTCGTGGGCGCGCAGCGCGTCGAGCTGCTGCTGCAGCGGCCGTGCCGGCAGCATGACCAGCGTGAAACCGGCCTGGCGCTGCACCAGCTGCAGCATGTCGATGGACAGCCCGTCGAGGCGGCCGTCGGCACGCTCGAAGACGAAGGGCCCGTAGTCGCGCTCCGGCGCGAACCGCACCGGGGTGCCCGTCCCGGGCCAGCCCGCCGCGGCACAGGTGCCCGCGGTGCAGGCCAGCCAGACAGCGAGCCAGAGCGCCCGCACGGCTTCACCGCCGGATCAGGTTCGCCAGCGCCGTGGCCTCGGCGGAAGCCAGCGGCTTGGTCACGTAGCCGCGCACACTGGCAAAGGCTTCGGCGCGGCGGCGGTCGCCCGGGTCGGCCGAGGACGTGAGCATCACCACCGCCGGCGCCCGCGGCTCCAGGTGCTCCTGCTCGTAGGCACCGAGGAAGTCGAAGCCGTTCATGCCCGGCATGTTGATGTCCAGCAGGATCAGGTCGGCATCGTGCGATCCCGGCTTGCGAAGCCAGCCGAGCGCCTCGCGCGCCGACTCGAAACTGAGGATCTCCTGCGCGACACGCGCACGCTCGAGCACGATGCGCGTGAACAGCAGGTCGGGCTCGCTGTCGTCGATGAGCAGGATGCGCTTGAGCATGGTCGACTCCGGGTTGCGAATCGTATCGACGAACGCCGGTGCGCGCACGGCGTGCGACGCCATTCGGTCACGCCGCACATGGCCCGGACACCCTGGCTTCGCAGCGGATCACCGCGCGACGTCACTTCCGGTGGGCGGCGTCATTTCTGCAGCAGCTACTTCGGCCGCCAGGGACGCCTGGCCTGCGCGAATGCGTCGAGCGCGGGCGCACACGCCGCCGCCAGCGCGTCCCGGCGTGCCACCAGCCAGCCGAGCGCGAAGACCACCGACGCGTCGGCGGACAGGGCTGTTCGGAAGGCCGCGATGGCGACGCCCGCGTCGTTGAGCGAACCCAGCCGGTCCTGCAGGTCGGTCAGAGCGCGCAGGTAGCGAGACAGCTTCTTCGGGCCGTACAGCGCCTGCGCGAACTCGAGCGCATAGCGCAGGCGCTTGACCCGTTTGCGCAGACGATGGCGCGCCGCGTCGTCGAGCCCGGCGAAGTCGCGCGCATCGCGCCGGACCTGCCGGTGCCAGCGGTCCAGCCGGGCCGCGAGCAGCGTCGGCAAGGAGGCATCGCCGGCGTCGCCCGGCGCGGCCCCTTCCGGCAGCGCCGACTCCAGCAGGTCGAGCAGCACGGCCTGCGCCGCGGCGCTGCGCACCGCCAAGGCGGGGTCGGCGCCGGACGCCCGCGGCAGGTTCGGCGCGGCGAGCGACAGCCCGGCGGCGGCGATCGCCTGCTCGAGCTGCGCGCGCAGCGGCGCACCGATGGCGGCAGCGTCGCGTGCCGCGCCGAGCTCGCGGAACAGCGCGCCGCTGGAGGCAGCCAGCGGCGACGCCTCGGCATCGCCGTCGCCATCGAACAGCGCCAGCGCCGCACGCAGCCGCCGCAGCCCGACACGCAGCTGATGCAGGTGTTCGTCGCCGAACAGGCCGCTGGCCACCTGGCTGGCGTTGGGCAGCACCTGCTGCGCGCAGGCCTGCAGCACGGCCCGGCGCGCCGCCGCAGCCGTCATGTCGGCCGACAGCCGCACCGCGACCGCCTTGCGCGCCGGCGTGTACGGCAGGCCGCGCGCCAGCAGGTCGCCACGCTCGGCCTTGCTGCGCGTGTCCAGCCACAGGCCGTGGCGAACCACCCAGGGCCGCGCGCACGCGAGCAAGGCCGCCGGCGAGCCGCGCAGCAACTCCATCTCGAGTTCGCACAGCGGCTGCGCCTGTGCACCGGCCTGCACCCGGCCGGTGTCGAAGGCCAGCTCCAGCATCGCACCGTGCGAACGCAGCCGGCGCGAGAGGCGGCGGATGTCGGTACCGAACCGGCAGGCCAGCCCCGCATCGGGCACGCCGGCCAGCACCTCGGCCAGCCGCGCCCCGGCGGGTGTGCCGGCATGCAGTGTCAGGTCCAGCGGCGGCGCCGCCGCGGCCCGGCCCGGACGCTCGACGTTGTGCTCCAGGCGCGTCATCGCATCGCCCCCCGTGGCCTTGAGTGTCTGCACCCAGTGCGGCCCCTCGCGGCGCAGCCGCAACGCGATGCCCGCGCCGGCCAGGGCGCGCTCGGCCGTGTCGTGGTACGCGGCCTGCAGGCGCTGCAGCTGCCCGGCCCCGGCGCGCCCGGCCACCGCCGCCGCGACGGCCGCGCGGCGCTCGGCGGGCACCTGGAACTTCAGCTCGATTTCGGTCATGCCGCATGGTGACAGAGCGCCTCCCCGGGTTTGATGAAACGCCTGCCTGGACGCTGCGATATCCTTGCCGCATCCCGACTGATTCGCGACGCCGTGGGCTTTCTCGACGACCTCAAACGCCAGGCCGAAGCCGTCAAGGCCGAGCAGACCATCGACGTGGCGGCGCTGGAGCGCAACACGCTGCTGGCCGAATCCGCCTGCAAGACGGTGTTCACCTACTTCGACACGCTGATGCGCCAGCTCGAGGTGCTCAAGCCGGTGTCCAAGGTCCGCTACGTGCTCGACCGCCGCACCTCGTTCGAGCAGCTGCCGCTGACCGGGATGAAGGTCGACGCGCGGCGCAAGAAGCTGCGCGGCAACGACGTCTACGACCACATCGCGCTGCACGCCCGGCTGCGCAACGGCCAGAAGCTGGCGCTGGTGAAGGACTTCCTGCCCGACATCGAGCAGATCGAGTCGCGCCTGCGCCAGAGCGGCGCGCCGGTGCACTCGCAGGCCGTGCGCAACCCCGACAACGGCAAGCTGCAGGAGATGCGCTACGAGCTGGCGGTGGATTTCGTGCTCGGCGTGCACGTCACGCCGGAGCACGACCGCGGGCGCCTGCACTTCAAGGTCGTCAACTTCGACGGCTTCGAGACGGTCACGGCGGAGTTCTCTGCGCTCGAGGTGGGCTCGACCCGCCTGGATGAACTGGCCCGCTGGCTGCTGGGCGAGCCGCACCGCTTCCTCGATGGTGCACAGGGGCTGCGCCGGGTCGAAGCCTAGGGCCTGCTCCCGCTGCCGGTAAAATGCGCGGTTCAACTTCGTGCCGGCACCCTCGCCAGGGCTGCAGCACCCGCGCCATGCCGCTGTTCTGGAAACCCTACACCTCCGACGTCACCAGCTTCATCGAGCAGCTCAAGGCCGCGCGCCCCACGCTCGAGAGTGAACAACTGGCCGGCCGCGCCCTGCTGTGGGACAAGCGCATCGACCGCGAGGCGCTGGCCGACTACCAGGACGCCCGCGTCCCGCAGCAACCCTACGTCTATCAGACCAAGGCGGAGTGAGCCCGCACGCCCTGGCACCCGAGGTGCCCGACATGCCGGCGCCCTCGCCCGACGCGCAGGCGCTGCCGCCGGCCGTGGTGGATGCCGTCGCGGTGGCGCGCCTGTACGGCGAGCCGCTGTTCGCGATGCCCACCGACCTGTACATCCCGCCGGATGCGCTGGAGGTGTTCCTCGAGGCCTTCGAGGGCCCGCTGGATCTGCTGCTCTACCTGATCCGCAAGCAGAACTTCAACATCCTCGACATCCCGCTGGCCGACGTGACGCGCCAGTACCTCGCCTACGTCGACCAGATCCGCAAGACCAACCTCGAGCTGGCCAGCGAGTACCTGCTGATGGCGGCGATGCTCATCGAGATCAAGTCGCGCATGCTGCTGCCGCCGAAGAAGACGGCGGACGGCGAGGAACCCGAGGATCCGCGCGCCGAGCTGGTGCGCCGCCTGATCGAGTACGAGCAGATGAAGCTCGCGGCCGCGAAGATCGATGCGCTGCCGCTGCTGGGCCGCGATTTCCTGCGTGCGCAGGTGACGATCGAGCAGTCGCTCGCGCCGCGTTTCCCCGACGTCGACCCCGACGAGCTGCGCGCCGCCTGGGCGGACATCCTCAAGCGCGCGAAACTCAACCAGCACCACACCATCACGCGCGAGCAGCTCAGCGTGCGCGAGCACATGAGCATCGTGCTGCGCCGGCTGCAGGGCCGGCGCTTCGCGCTGTTCGAGGACCTGTTCGACACCGGCCACGGCCCGCAGGTGCTGGTGGTGACCTTCATCGCCATGCTCGAACTGGCACGCGAGCGGCTGCTCGAGATCACGCAGGCCGAAGCCTTCGCGCCCATCTACGTGCGGCTGGCCTACGCGCCAGCCTGACCAGCGGGCCGAGCGCCGGGCCGCTCCCAAGCCGGCCCGCGTCCCCTCGCGGGATCGGCCGCGGCAGGCCGCGGTCGAGGGGCACCATCAGGCGGACTTGACGTTCAGCTTGAAGGCGATCATCGCGCGCAGCTTGTTCGGCACCACCGGCTTGAGCAGAAGGTGGAAATCCTTCTCCTGCGCTTCCTTGTCGAGCGTGCTCATGGTGCTGCCGGTTACGACGATCGCCGGCGTGGCGGCGCCGAAGCGCTCGCGCAGCAGCTTGATCGCGTCGACGCCATTGCGCCCGTTCTCCAGGCGGTAGTCGACGATGAGCAGGTCCGGCCGCACCTGCTGCGGATCGGCCGCCGCGGCCCAGGCGGCGGACTCGGCGACGCTGTCGAACGACACCACCTGCGCACCCCAGCCTTGCAGCAGCACCTCGAGGCCGCTGCGCACCGCCGGCTCGTCTTCCACCACCACGATCAGCCGGCCGTCCAGCGTGAGTCCGAGCGGCCCCTTGCCGCTGGGCACGGCCGCCTGCGGCCGCGGCCTGCGCCCCGCCGGCAGCTCGAGCGTGAAGACGGTGCCACGGCCGGCCTGCGAGCGCAGCGCGATCGGCGCGTCCATCAGGTCGGCCAGGCGCTTGACGATCGCCAGGCCCAGGCCCAGGCCCTTGCGCTGGTGCGGCGCCACCGCCGGCGTGTTGGGCACCTGGTAGAACTCCTCGAAGACCTTGGCCTGCTCCTCGGCACGGATGCCCAGGCCCGAGTCCCACACCTGCAGCAGGACCTTGTCGCCTCGCTGTCGCGCCCCGACCAGCACGCCGCCGTCGTTGGTGTAGCGGATCGCGTTGCTGACCAGGTTGCGCAGGATGCGCTCGACCAGCAGCGGATCGGCGTGCACCACGCGCGCACCGCCGCGCAGGCGCAAGTCCAGCCCCTTCTCGAAGGCCGTCGGCTCGAAATGCAGGCGCAGCTTGCGCAGGATGTCGCCCACCTCGAACGCCTGCGGATGCACCTCGACACCGCCGTTGTCGATGCGGGTGATGTCCAGCAGCTCGGAGAACAGCCCTTCCAGCGCGTCGACCGAGGCGTTGATGCTGTTCACCAGCTGCGCCACCTCGGGCTCGTGCACACGCTGGCGCAGCGCCTCGGCGAACAGCCCCATGGCGTGCAGCGGCTGGCGCAGGTCGTGGCTGGCGGCGGTGAAGAACTGCGTCTTCGCGCGGTTGGCCACCTCGGCCTCGTGGCGCGCGGCTTCGGCGGCCCGCTTCTCGTCGCGCAGCTGCACCAGCAGGTCGTCGGCGCGCAGCTTGAGCTCGATGACGCGGGCCAGCGCCTGCCGGTAGTTGCGCGCGAGCACCGTGGTCAGCGTGATGATGATCAGCAGCATGCCGGCCAGCTGGTAGCTGTACTCGTCGCCGCCGGTGGCGATGCGCACGATCAGCGGCCCGAAACACAGCACCACGTAGGCCAGGAACATGCGCGGCTGGTTGGCCAGCACCGGCACCACGGCGATGCAGAAGGTGTAGATCACCAGGATCAGCCCGGTCTGCTGGATGCCCAGCCCGCGCGTGAAGAACAGCCAGCCCGACAGGCCCCAGGCGCTGGCCGAGCACAGCGTCAGCACGTTCCAGAAGAGCCGCCAGCGGCCCCAGTCCACCTCGCCTTCGTGGCGCTTCACCACGGACTGGAAGCGCCGCGCGATCACGATGCGCACGAACCACAGGCCGATGAACAAGGCCATCCACGGCAGCATCAGCGCCTTCGGCGTCGACGGCCAGAACAGCGTGGCCAGCATCAGGAAGCCCGCGGCCAGGCCGGCCAGCGTGGCCGGCGTGTACGCGTAGACGGCCAGCACCTCCTCGCCCAGCGCCGAGTGGCGCGACGCATGCTCGGCCGCCGGGGCCGCGGCCGGCGGCAGCGCGGGCTGCGCGCTCAGCGCGTCGGGTTGCGCCATGCGTTCAGGCCGCCCTTGTGCGTCATCTGGCTGACCGCCAGCACCGCCTGCGTGCGCGAGCTGACGTTGAGCGTGCGCAGCACTGCGGCCACGTGGTCCTTCACCGTCTCGACCGAGAGGTTCAGGTCGCGCGCGATCAGCTTGTTGGGCTTGCCCTGCAGCAGCAGCGCCAGCACGTCGGTCTGGCGCGGCGTCAGGCCGAGCGACTGCAGCGGCGGATGGCCCTGCACCTCGCCGGCCTCGGCCTGCTCGCGCACCACGCGCAGCACGCTGGGCACGGTGTCGCCCTCGGGCTTGAGCGGCGCCGATTCCGAGCCCATGGTCATCGGCGGAACGTAGATGCCGCCGGACATGACGACGTTCAGCGCCTCGAACAGCGATTCGTTGCTCGCGCGCTTGGGCACGAAGCCCATCGCGCCGAGATCGATGGCGTGGATCACGTCGCTGCTGCGGTCGGAGGCCGACACCACCACCACCGGCAAGGCCGGGTACTGGGCGCGGAATTCGCGCAGCACGTCGAAGCCGTCGGCATCGCCGAGCGACAGGTCGAGCAGCACGAGGTCGTAGTCCGAATCGGCCTGCAGCGCTTCGCGGCCGGCTTTCGCGCTGCCGGCGCCGATCACCGTCACGTCGTCGCCCAGCCCCTGGATGACGCTTTGCAGCGCCGACAGGATCAGCGGGTGGTCATCGATCAGCAGGACTTTCATCGCCATGGCCTCCGCAGTGCATGCGGACCGGATCGTAGCCGACCGGCATGCACCCACCACGAACGTGGGCCGTGGCGTCCCCAGTTCGCATGAGGCACCCCAGCCCGGCGCCGCCTAGATTGCACGCGTGCGGCCACGTCGGCGGCGCTGCCCGGCCTCCGCGCCGGGCTCCACCATCCCCGGGAGAGCAGTCATGAGTTCACGCCACGGCCGAGAGGCCTTCTTCATCGTCGGTGAGGGCATGCGGCAGATCGGCAGCGACGGGCGGCCGGAATCGGTCGCGCCGAGTTCGCTGCAGGACACCACCGAGTTCCGCTTCTCGCGTTTCGTGCCCGGTCTGCGCAACGAGCGCGAGAACAGCACCAACGTGCTGGCCAAGCTGGCGGTGGCCATGGTCGGCGGCGCCGGCCGCACCGACCCCACCCTGCCCGCCGGCTACACCTACCTGGGCCAGTTCGTCGACCACGACATGACGCTCGACAAGGCCGAGCTCGACCTCGGCCAGCCGGTGGACATCCCCGGCCTGCTCTCGCAGCGTTCGCCCACGCTCGACCTCGACAGCCTGTACGGCAAGGGGCCGCAACTCTCGCCGCAGTGGTACGAGGCCGACGGCATGCACCTGCGCCGCGGCACGCCGCTGAACTTCGAGTCCCCGAAAGCCGCCAAACCGGGCTTCGACCTGCCGCGCTGGGGCGCGCAGGGAGCCGCGCAGACGCCGGCGCTGCCCCCGCGCCGCGCGCGCATCCCCGACGCGCGCAACGACGAGAACCTGGCCGTCGCGCAGGTGCACGCCGCGTTCATCCGCTTCCACAACTGCGTCGTCGACGACATCCTGGCCGGCGCGACGCCCGGCACCCCGCAGGAGGTGTTCGACCGCGCTCGCGGCATCGTCACGCGCCACTACCAGTGGATGCTGCGCACCGACTATCTGCCGCGCATGGTGGACCCGGCGGTCGTCGACGCGGTGTTCGGCCAGGGGCGGCGCTTCTTCGAGCGCTACGGCGAGGCCGACGCCACCATGCCGGTGGAGTTCTCCGGCGCCGCCTTCCGGCTCGGCCACAGCATGATCCGCACGGCCTACAACTGGAACAAGCACTTCAACGCCGCCGCTGCGCAGGCGCAGGGGCCGATCCGATCGGGCCACCTGTTCCGGCTGTTCCGCTTCAGCGGCACCAGCGGCACGCTGGCGCCGACCGACCTGCCGCCGGGCTCGGCCGCCGACCTGGCCGATCTCGAGTCGGGCAACAACCTCGGCGAAGTGCTGCCAGCGAACTGGGTGGCCGACTTCACCCGGCTGTTCGACCTGCGCCGCTTCGGCCCGGCCTTCACGCCGGCGCCGTCGGACATGAACTTCGCGATGGCGATCGACACGCAGATCGTCGACCCGCTGAAGTCGCTGCCGGCCGCGTCGTTCGGTGGCGTGGGCGAGCCCGACCTGGCGCTCAAGCGCAGCCTGGCCTTCCGCAACCTCGCGCGCGGCCGCATGCTCGGCCTGCCCTCGGGCCAGCAACTCGCCTGCGCGCTGGGCGTGGCGCCGCTGACGGCCAGCCAGATCATCAACGGCCAGGGCGGCGTGGAAATCCCCGACAGCCTGTTCGCCGGCGCCGACCGCCTGCAGCTCGAGACCAACACGCCGCTGTGGTTCTACGTGCTGCGCGAGGCGGAGATCGGCGGCAAGAACCGCCTGTCGGGCGTGGGCGCGATCATCGTGGCGGAGACCTTCCATCGCGCGATGCAGGCCAGCACGCACTCGGTGGTCAACGACACGGCGTTCCGGCCGACGCTGGGCCCGGGCGCCTCACAAGGGCGCTTCGACATGGCGGACCTGCTGCACTACGCCTTTGAAGGGAAGGCGGACATGCTCAACCCGCACTGAGCCGCGGGCTCAGACGTAGCGGCGCGACAGCGACTCGGCCACGCAGACCGGCTTGGCCGAGCCTTCGCGCTCCATCGTCACTTCCATGGTGATCTGTGCGCCGCCTTCGATCGGCTCGAAGGCGGTGAGCTTGAAGTGACCGCGCAGACGGCTGCCCACCGGCACCGGCGCCGGGAAGCGCACCTTGTTCAGCCCGTAGTTGACGCCCATGCGCACGTCGGCGAACTCGATCGCCGACTCCGCCATCACCGGAAGCAGCGACAGCGTCAGGAAGCCGTGCGCGATGGTCGTGCCGAAAGGCCCGGCCGCGGCTCGCACCGGGTCGACGTGGATCCACTGGTGGTCGCCGGTGGCGCGTGCGAATTCGTCGATGCGCTCCTGCGTCACCGTGATCCAGTCGCTGACGGCCACGGTCTGGCCGAGCAGCGCGCCGAACTCCTCGAGCGTCGCGAAGCGCCTCACGACTCCACCCACTGCAGGATCGGTTTCCATTGTTCGATGTCGCGCTCGAAGCGTGAGGAGGTCACGTCCCACAGCGTCAGGCCGTGGGCGGCCAGGTGCACATAGTTCTGCGTGTCGCGCAGGAAGCCGAGCACCGGCACCTTCAGGCTGTCGACGAAGGCACGCAGGTGGTCGCTGGAGATCGTGCCCTCGCGCGTGCGCATGCCGACGATGGCGAACTTCACCTTGTCGCTGCGCCGGTGGGCCAGCAGTTCGCGCACGAAGGCGTGGGTGGCGTGGATGTCGAAGATGCTCGGCTGCAACGGGATCACCACCTTGTCGGCGATCTTCATCACCTCGTCCAGGCGCTTGCCGTGCAGGCCGGCCGGCGTGTCCAGCACCACGTGCGTGGTGCCCTTGGGCGGGCGCACGATGTCGCCTTCGCGGGTCTCCCAGGTGCCGATGGCCGGCAGGTGCTTGGGACGCAGCGACAGCCAGGTCAGCGCGGACTGCTGCCGGTCGACGTCGCCGAGCATCACCGCATGACCCTTCGAGGCGAGGTAGCCCGCCAGGTTCGTCGACAGCGTGCTCTTGCCCACGCCCCCCTTGGGATTGGCCACCACGATCACCGGCATCTGGACCTCCGTCCTCGCGTCTGGTTGTTCGGCTTTTGCGGTTATGTTACGGCACCGTCCTGACCTGCCCCATCGAGTGCAACCCCACGCCATGCCCGAGCCTCAGCCCTCGACCGGCGCCGCATCCGCCGAGGTGCTGGTGCTGGTGGCCCACCCGCAGATGGAGCAGTCGCGCGCGAACCGCACGCTGATGCGCGCGGCCGGCGAGGTGGCCGCCGCCTCGCAGGGCCGCGTCGAGGTGCGCGACCTGTACGCGCTCTACCCCGACTACCTGATCGACGTGGCCGCCGAGCAGGCCCTGCTGGCGAGCGCGAAGCTGGTCGTCTGGCAGCACCCGGTTCACTGGTACTCGATGCCGCCGCTGATGAAACTCTGGCTGGACGAGGTGCTGGCCTTCGGCTGGGCCTACGGCCCCGGCGGCAGCGCGCTGCAGGGCAAGGACCTGTGGCTGGTGGCCACCACCGGCGGGCCTGAAGAGTCGTACCGGCCCGACAGCTACAACCGCTACTTCTTCGACGCCTTCCTGCCGCCCTACGAGCAGACCGCGGCCCTGTGCGGCATGCGCTTCCTGCCCCCGCTGCTGCTGCACGGCGCGCACCGCGTCGGCAAGGCGGCGATCGAGGAGCATGCGGGCGTGTACGCCGAACGCCTCTCGAGCTATCCCGAGTGGCCCGAACTGGCGGAGCTCGCCGAGTGCGTCGCCTGCGAAGTGCCGGCCACGGCGCGCCCGTCGACCGAGCCGGAGGGCGCCTGATGGAACACGGCTCCTGGCTGACCGGCAGCCTCGTCTACCTGGCCGCGGCGGTGCTCGCCGTGCCGATCGCCAAGGCGCTGGGCCTGGGCTCGATCATCGGCTACCTCGCGGCCGGCATCCTGATCGGCCCCTGGGGCCTGAAGTTCGTCACCGACCCGCAGGACATGCTGCACTTTGCCGAGTTCGGCGTGGTGCTGATGCTCTTTCTGGTCGGCCTGGAGCTCGAGCCGCGGCGGCTGTGGGCGCTGCGCCGGCCGATCTTCGGCTGGGGCAGCGTGCAGCTGTTCGGCTCCGCCGCGCTGATGTGCGGCGCCGCCGTGCTGCTGGGCGTGGACTGGCGCCTCGCACTGGTGGCCGCACTGGGCCTGGCGATGAGCTCCACCGCCATCGGCCTGGGCGTGATGGCCGAGCGCAACCTGATGGCCACCACCTCGGGCCAGAGCGTGCTCAGCGTGATGCTGCTGCAGGACGTGGCGGCCATCCCCATCCTCGCGCTCGTGCCCTTGCTGGCGGTGAGCACCGAGCATGCGCAAGGCGGCGGCTGGCTGGGCGCGGCCAAGGCGGTGGGCGTGATCGCGCTGATCGTGCTCGGCGGCCGGCTGCTGCTGCGCCCCGCGCTGCGCTGGATCGCCCGCAGCAAGACGCCGGAGATCTTCACCGCCGCCTCGCTGCTGCTGGTGGTGGCCACGGCGGCGCTGATGCAGTCGGTCGGCCTGTCGATGGCGCTGGGCGCCTTCCTCGCCGGCGTGCTGCTCGCCGAGAGCGAGTACCGGCGCGAGCTGGAAACGGACATCGAGCCCTTCAAGGGCCTCCTGCTCGGCCTGTTCTTCATCGCCGTGGGCATGAGCATCGACTTCGCGGTGGTGCTGGCCCAGCCGCTGCTCGTGGCCGGCATCGTGCTGGGCTTCCTGGTCGTCAAGGGCGTGGTGCTGTGGGCCATGGGCCGCACCATGCCGATCCCGCTGACCGAGCGGCCGCCCTTCATCATCCTGCTCGCGCAGGGCGGCGAGTTCGGCTTCGTGGTGTTCCAGACGGCCGCCGGCGCCGGTGTGATCGACGCACCGACCTCCTCGCTGCTGGTGGCGGCGGTGGCGATCTCGATGCTGCTCACGCCGCTGGTGCTGCTGCTGTCCGACCGCTGGTGGGCCGCCCGCCTGGCCGCGCATGCGCAGGGACCGCAGCTCGACGAGATCAGCGAGCCGCAGCATGCACCGGTGATCATCGCCGGCTTCGGCCGCTACGGGCAGATCGTCGGCCGGCTGCTCTATGCCAACGGCCTGGCGGCCACCGTGCTGGAGCACGACGCCGAGCAGGTCGAGGCCGTGCGCCGCTTCGGCTGGCCGGTGTTCTACGGCGACGCGACGCGGCTGGACCTGCTGCGCACCGCCGGCGCCGACAAGGCCCGGGTGATGGTGCTGGCGATCGACGACGTCGAGCAGAGCGTCGAGGTGGCCAAGCTGGTGCGCGAGCACTTCCCGCGCATGGCGATCGTCGCGCGGGCCCGCAACGTCACCCACTACTACGAGCTGCGCAACCTGGGCGTCGAGATGATCGAGCGCGAGACGCTCGATGCCGCGCTGATGAGCGGCCGCAGCGTGCTCGAACTGCTCGGCTTCGAGCGCCACCAGGCGCGCACGCTGGCGCTGCGCTTTCGCCGGCACAACGTCGCGCAGCTCGAGGTGATGCGGCCGCACTTCGGCGACGAGGCCAAGCTGATCGCCATCGCCAAGCAGGGCCGCCAGCAGCTCGAGGAACTGTTCGCGCAGGAGCGCGAGGCGGCACGCCAGCGCACCGCGCGCGCAGGCTGGGGCGGGCAGGACGGCGAGCCACGCGACGAGGGCAGCTCGGCGCCCCACTGACCCCGGGTTCGACTCGGGTATCGGCGGGCGTCGGCAAATGCAATTGCATTTGCAATAAGATGCCCCCATGGAATCCCGCCAGACCCGACAGAAGCAGGCCGTGCTGCAGGCGCTCGCCTCCAGCGGGCGCTCGCTCGCGCCGGCGGAGATCCTCGACCTGGCGCGCGGCGAGGTGCCGACGCTGAACCTGTCCACCGTCTACCGCCAGCTGCGCACGCTGCACGACGAGTCCCAGGTGGTGCGCGTCGACCTGCCCGGCCAGGCGGCACGCTTCGAGGCGCCCTGCACCGAATCGCATGCGCACGCACACGAGCACCATCACCACCACTTCCATTGCACCGTGTGCGATCGGGTGTTCCCGATCCACGGCTGTCCGAGCGGCATCGACCTGCTGGCACCGGCGGGCTTTCGCGTCGAGCAGCACGAGCTGACGCTGCGCGGCCGCTGCGCCGACTGCGCGAGGGCGGCATGAGCCACGACCATGCGCATCCGCACGGCCACGACGGTGAGCACGCCCACGATCACGTGCGCGCCGAGCCGCGGTTGCGTGAAGGCGGCGTACCGGCCAGCGTGCTGATGAGCGGCGCGCTGCCGCGCATGGCGGCGGCGCTGGCGGCCCTCGTGCTGCTGTGGGCCGCCGTGGCCTGGGCGCTGGCGGACCTGACGACATGAACGCGGTGCGCTTCATCGACCTGACGGTGACGCACCAGCGCCATCCGGCGGTTCACCACCTCAACGGGGAGCTCGATCTGGGCTCGCTGACTGCCATCGTCGGCCCCAATGGCGCCGGCAAGAGCAGCCTGCTCGACACGCTGGCGGGCCGGCTGCCGGCCAGTTCGGGCCGCATCGAGATCGCGCCGGCGCTGGCCGGCCGTGTCGCCTACCTGCCGCAGCAGTCGCAGATCGACCGCAGCTTCCCGGTGGGCGTGCTGGACCTCGTCTCGCTCGGCCACTGGCCGCGCCGCGGCGCCTTCGGCGCCATCGACCGGCCGCTGCGCGAGAAGGCCCGCGAGGCGCTGGCCTCGGTGGGCCTGTCGGGCTTCGAGCAGCGGCGCATCGGCGAACTCTCGGTCGGGCAGTTCCAGCGCGTGCTGTTCGCCCGCGTGCTGCTGCAGGACGCGCAATTGATCCTCCTCGACGAGCCCTTCAACGCCATCGACGCGCGCACCAGCGCCGACCTGCTCGCCGTGGTGCGGCGCTGGCACGGTGAGGCACGCACCGTGGTGGCGGTGCTGCACGACATGGAACTGGTGCGCGAGAACTTTCCGCAGACCCTGCTGCTCGCCCGCGAGGCGGTGGCCTGGGGGCCGACGGCGCAGGTGCTGCATGCGCAGAACCTGTTCCGCGCACGGCAGATGTCGGAGCGCTGGGACGAGTCCGCCCCGGTGTGCGAGCGGGCCTGAACATGGGCCCGTACGAGATCTTCCTGCAGCCCTTCGTCGAGTTCGGCTTCATGCGCCGCGCGCTGGTGGCCTGCGTCGCGCTCGCACTGGGCAGCGCACCCATGGGCACGCTGCTGGTGCTGCGCCGCATGAGCCTGATGGGCGACGCGATGGCGCACGCCGTGCTGCCCGGCGCGGCCATCGGCTTCGCGCTGGCCGGCTTCTCGCTGCCGGCCATGGGCGCCGGCGGTCTGGCGGCGGCGTTGCTGGTCGCGGTGCTTGCCGGCTGGGTGGCGCAGGTCACCACGCAGCGCGAGGACGCCAGCTTCGCCGCCTTCTACCTGATCGCGCTGGCCGCCGGCGTGCTGATCGTCTCGACCCACGGCAGCCCGGTGGACCTGATGCACGTGCTGTTCGGCAGCATCCTCGCGGTCGACGACACCGCGCTGGTCACCGTGGCCGGCGTGGCCAGCGTGACCCTGCTGGTCGTCGCCGCGGCCTACCGGCCGCTGCTGGTGGCCAGCGTCGACCCGGGTTTCCTGCGCTCGGTCGGCGGGCACGAACGCGCGCTGCACTTCGTCTTTCTCGGCCTCGTGGTGCTTAACCTCGTCGCCGGCTTCCAGGCCCTGGGCACGCTGATGGCCGTGGGCCTGATGATGCTGCCGGCCACCGCGGCGCGCTTCTGGGCCCGCGAGGTCTGGAGCCTGGCGGCCACCGCCACCGGCATCGCCCTGTTCAGCGGCGCCGGCGGCCTGCTGCTGAGCTACCACCTGCAGTTGCCCTCGGGCCCGGCCATCGTCCTGCTGGCCGGCGTTGCCTACCTCGTCTCGCTGGCGGCCGGACGGCACGACAGCCTGCTCGCCCGCCGCAGCGCGCTGCACGCGCATCGCGTGGCCTGAATCCGAATGCGTCGTCTCCTCACCGTCGCGCTGGCGTTCGCGCTGCTGGGCCTGGCCCTGCCGCTGCGGGCGCAGACCGCGCGGCCGCTGCAGGTGGTGGCGAGCTTCTCGATCCTCGCCGACATGCTGCGCGAGGTCGCCGGCGATGCGGCCCAGGTGCACAGCCTGGTCGGCGCCAATGCCGATGCGCATGTGTTCGAACCGACACCGGCCGACGCGCAGCGACTGGCCAGGGCCGACCTGGTGGTCGTCAACGGGCTGCACTTCGAAGGCTGGATCGACCGCCTGGTGCGCAGTTCGGGCTACCGCGGCCCGGTGATCGAGGCCTCGCGCGGCATCGAGCCACGGCGAGCGGGGCGCGCAGCGGACCCGCACGCCTGGCAAAGCCTGGCGCACGCGCAGCGCTATGTCGAGAACATGCGTGCCGCCCTGGTGGCCGCCGCGCCGGCGCAGGCCGCGGCCATCGACGCCCGCGCCGCCGCCTACCGCGCGCGCATCGCGGCGCTCGACGCGAGCGCGCGTGCCGCCTTCGAGGCCGTGCCGCGCGAGCAGCGCCGCGTCGTGACCACGCACGACGCCTTCGGCTACCTCGGCGAGGCCTACGGCATCACCTTCATCTCGCCGCGCGCCTGGAACACCGACAGCGAGGCTTCTGCCGCCGCCGTGGCCTCGGTGATCCGGCAGGTGCGCCTGCACCAGGCCCGTGCGCTGTTCGTCGAGAACATCACCGACCGCCGCAGCATCGAACGCATCGCGCAGGAGACCGGCGCGCGCGTCGGCGGCACGCTGTACTCGGACGCGCTGTCGCAGCCGGGCGCCGGTGCCGATACCTACCTGCGCCTGTACGCGCACAACGTGAAGTCGATCGCCGCGGCGCTGCAGGCCGTGGCGGCGCGCTGACCCGAAGGACCGTCTGTCGATGAAGCTGCTCCTGTCTGCCACCCTGCTCGCCGCCTCGATGGCCACGCCGGCCTGGGCCGGCAAGGCCCATGAACACGGCGCGGCGAAGCTCGACATCGCCGTCGAAGCCGGCCGCCTGGTCATCTCGCTCGAATCGCCGCTGGACGGCCTGCTCGGCTTCGAGCGCGCGCCGCGCAGCGCCGCCGAGAAGCGTGCCGTCGAGTCGATGGTCGCCACGCTGAAGGCGGCCGGAACCCTGTTTCGCATCGACCCGGCGGCACAGTGCGTCCCGGGTCCGGTGTCGCTCGAATCGGCGCCGCTCAGGCTGGGCGAAAGCTCCACTGCGGCCGACGATGGCCATGGCGATCTCGACGCCGGCTTCGAGTTCAGCTGCCAGTCCGCGCCGGCCTTCGTCGAGGTCGGTCTCTTCAGGGCCTTCCCGCGTCTGGCGCGGCTGGACGTGCAGACCGCCACGGCGAAGGGCCAGCGCAAGCTGGTGCTCGTCCGCCCGGCGCAGCGCGTCGAGCTGGCGCGGTAGCGACACGGCGTGATCGAACTGCACGACCTCCGCTACGCCTGGCCGCGCGCCGGGCGCGACTGCCTGGCCATCGACGCGCTGCAGGTCAGCGCCGGCGAGACGCTGTTCCTGCACGGCCCGAGCGGCTGCGGCAAGAGCACGCTGCTCTCGCTGCTGGCCGGCGTGCTGGTGCCGCGCTCGGGCACGGTGTCGCTGGCCGGACGATCCTGGGCCTCGATGTCCGGCGCGGCACGCGATGCCTTCCGCGCCGACCATGTCGGCTACCTGTTCCAGCAGTTCAACCTGCTGCCCTGGCTGAACGTGACCGACAACGTGCTGCTCGGCTGCCGCTTCTCCGCCTCGCGCGCCGCACGCGCCACGCAGCGCAGCGGCTCGCCGGCCGCGCAGGCGCGCTCGCTGCTCGAGCGGGTCGGGCTGGACTCGAGCCTCTTCCACCGCGATGCGCGCGAACTGTCGGTCGGCCAGCAGCAGCGCGTGGCCGCGGCGCGCGCGCTGATCGGCGCGCCCGAGGTGGTGATCGCCGACGAACCGACCTCGGCGCTGGACGCGGCGCTGCGCGACGGCTTCATGGACGTGCTGCTCGGCGAGTGCCGCGCCGCCGGCAGCACGCTGGTCTTCGTCAGCCACGACGAGCGCCTGGCGCGCCGCTTCGACCGCGCCGCCTCGCTGCCCGATCTGAACCACGCCTTGCACGAGGCTGCCGGATGAAGGCGCTGCTGAACCTGGCGGCGGCCAGCGCCTGGAACCGCCGCGGCACGCTGTCGCTGGTGGCGCTGTCGATCGCGCTGTCGACGCTGCTGCTGCTCGCCTTCGACCGGGTGCGCATCGACGTGCGCGACAACTTCTCGCAGGCCGTCAGCAGCACCGATCTCGTCGTCGGCGCGCGCACCGGCTCCGTTCAGCTGATGCTCTACGCCGTGTTCCACCTCGGTGGCGCCACCAACAACGTGCGCATGGAAAGCATCGAGGCGATCGCGAAACACCGCGCCGTCGCCTGGGTGGTGCCGCTGTCGCTGGGCGACTCGCACCGCGGCTTCCCGGTGCTGGGCACGACGAAGGACTACTTCGAGCGATTCCGCTACGGCGACCGGCAGGCGCTGCGCCTCGAACACGGCTCGCCCTTCAGCGGCGAACTCGACGGCCTGTACGGCGCGGTGCTGGGCGCCGAGGTCGCGCAGGCATTGCACTACAAGCTCGGCGACGCCATCGTGCTCAGCCATGGCAGCGGCACGCTGCCGGGCAGCGAGCATGCCGACAAGCCCTTCACCGTGGTCGGCATCCTCGCGCCCACCGGCACGCCGGTGGACCGCACGGTGCACATCAGCCTGCCCGCGCTCGAGGCCATCCACCTCGACTGGTCGGCCGGCACGCCGATGAAGGGCCTGGCCATCCCGGCGGACCAGGCGCGCAAGTTCGATCTCGCGCCGAAGCAGGTCACCGCCGCGCTGGTCGGCCTGAAGGGGCGGGCCGCGGTGTTCGCGGTGCAGCGCTTCGTCAACGAGTACGAGGGCGAGCCGCTGATGGCGGTGCTGCCCGGCGTGGCGCTGGACGAACTCTGGAACGTCGTCGGCGTCGGCGAGAAGCTGCTGCTCGGCCTGTCGGCGCTGGTGGCGCTGGTCAGCCTGGCCGGGCTGGTGGCCACCGTGCTCGCCGGATTGAACGAGCGCCGCCGCGAGCTCGCCGTGCTGCGCGCCGTCGGCGCCGGCCCGCGCGACGTGCTGCTGCTGCTGGCCGCCGAGGGCCTGCTGGTCACGCTGGCCGGCCTGCTGCTGGGCGTGCTCGCCTGCGTGGCGCTGATCGCCGGCGCCGGGCCCTGGGTCCAGTCGCACTACGGCGTGACATTGAACCTCGGCGAGCCGAGCCCGTCCCAAGGGCTGTTGCTGGCCGGCGTGCTGGCGGCCGGCGTGCTGGCCAGCCTGATCCCGGGCCTGCGCGCCTACCGCATGTCGCTGTCCGATGGCCTGTCGCCGCGCAGCTGAAGAAGGAACCGACGATGAACCGAACCGCTCCCTGGCTGATCGCCCTGGCCCTGGCCCTGCCGGGCTTGCAGGCCACCGCGCAGGACAAACCGGCCGCCAAGGCTTCGGCGCCGGTGCGCGGCGGCTTCCAGGAAGTGACCTGGGACGAGCTGGTGCCCAAGGACTGGGACCCGCTCAAGCAGTTCAAGGACATGAACTTCGGCGTGCTCAACGACGCCGACCCGCGGGCGGCCGCCATGCTCAAGAAGATGCGCGAGACCTGGGACAACGCGCCGACCAACAACACGATGGACGGCAAGGCGATCCGCATCCCGGGCTACGTGGTGCCGCTGGAAGAGGGCAAGTCCGGCATGACCGAGTTCCTGCTCGTGCCCTACTTCGGCGCCTGCATCCATTCGCCGCCGCCGCCCTCGAACCAGATCATCCACGTGCGCCCGCGCGAGCCCGCCAAGGGCGTGAAGTCGATGGATGCGGTGTGGATCAGCGGCACGCTGAAGACACTGCGCTCCGACACCTTCATGGGCGCCAGCGGCTACCGGCTGGAGGCGGTGGCCATCGAG
>CAZVLY010000039.1:0-1596 GCA_964628175.1 uncultured Piscinibacter sp.
GCAACTGGCCGAGTGCCGGGTTGCCCGGGAACTCGTAGGCGAGGTTGGAGATGAAGTGAGGCAGCTCGTTGCTGGTGTACAGGCCCTTGAAATGCGGCGCGCAGTTGACGTGGTAGTTCGCGTTGACCAGCCAGTGCGTGTCGAACACGACGATCGTGTCGACGCCGAGCTCGCGGCAACGGCGGCCGATCTCCCTGTGCCCGTCGATCGCGTCCTGCCGCGTGCCCTTGCGCGGGCCGTCGAGCTCGCTGAGGTACATCGACGGGACGTGGGTGATCTTGGCGGCGAGTGCCAGCGTGCCCATGCTCAGGCCCCCCAGTGCGGAATGTGATGCGAGCCCAGCGACACCGCCACGTTCTTCGGCTCGAGGAAGACCTCGTAGCTCCAGGTGCCGCCCTCGCGCCCCGTGCCGCTGGCCTTGGTGCCGCCGAAGGGCTGGCGCAGGTCGCGCACGTTCTGGCTGTTGACGAAGCACATGCCGGCCTCGATGGCCGCGGCCACGCGGTGCGCGCGGCCGAGGTTCTCGGTCCACACGTAGCTCGACAGGCCATAGGCGATGTCGTTGGCGATGCGGATGGCGTCGGCCTCGTCGTCGAAGGCGATCAGGCAGGCCACCGGGCCGAAGATCTCGTCCTGCGCGATCTTCATGCGGTTGTCGACGTCGGCGAACACGGTCGGCCGCACGAAGTTGCCGCGCTTCAGGTGCGCCGGCAGTTCGGGGGTCTCCAGCCCGCCGCACAGCAGCGTGGCGCCTTCGGTCGGACCCAGCTCGATGTAGTGGCGCACCTTGGCCAGATGCGCGGGGCTGATCATCGGGCCAACGATGGTCTTCTCGTCCAGCGGGTCGCCGACCGTGATGCGCTTCGCACGCTCGGCGAACTTCGCCGCGAAGTCGGCGTAGATCGACTTCTGCACCAGGATGCGGCTGCCCGCCGTGCAGCGCTCGCCGTTGTTGCTGAAGATCATGAACACGGCGGCGTCGAGCGCACGCGCCAGGTCGGCGTCGTCGAAGACCACGAAGGGGCTCTTGCCGCCGAGCTCCATGCTGAACTTCTTCAGCCCCGCGGCCTGCACGATGCGGTTGCCGGTGACGGTGCTGCCGGTGAAGGAGATGGCACGCACGTCGGGGTGGGCGACCAGCGGTTCGCCGGCTTCGCGGCCGTAGCCGTGCACGATGTTGAGCACGCCGGCCGGGATGCCGGCTTCCAGCGCGAGCTCGCCCAGGCGCGCCGCGCTCATCGGCGAGAGCTCGCTCATCTTCAGCACCGCGGTGTTGCCGAAGGCCAGCGCCGGCGCCACCTTCCAGGTCGCCGTCATGAAGGGCACGTTCCACGGGCTGATCAGCGCGCACACGCCCACCGGGTGGTACAGCGTGTAGTTCAGGTGCGTGGGGGTCGGGTAGGTGTGGCCGTCCACGCGCACGCACATCTCGGCGAAGTAGTGGAAGTTGTCGGCCGCCCGCGGGATGAGCTGCTTGCCCGTCTGCGAGATCACCTGGCCGGCGTCCATCGTCTCGGTGCGCGCGATCTCGGGCACGTGCGCGGCGATCAGCTCGCCGAGCTTGCGCATCAGCTTGGCACGCTCGGTGGCGGGCAG
>CAZVLY010000039.1:1606-20670 GCA_964628175.1 uncultured Piscinibacter sp.
GCAGCGAACTGCGCATCTGTCGGAGGTTCGGCACGGCGCATCAGCCTCGCGCGCTCGGGGGCGGGCAGGCCGGCCCACTTCGGGAAGGCCGCCTTGGCCGCAGCCACCGCGGCGTCGACCTCGGCCGCCCCGCCTTGCGCCACCTCGGCCAGCACCTCCTGCGTGGCCGGGTTGAGGGTCTCGAAGCGGCCGGGGCTGTCCACCGGCTTGCCGTCGATCAGGTGCTGGATGTGCATGGAAGGGGGCTCCTGGCGGCCGCGCTCAGCGGCCGAAGATCTCGTCGGCGACGATGGTGTTGACGAGGCGGCCGATGCCGTCGATCTCGGTCACCACCTCGTCGCCCTCGTTGACGTTGACCACGCCGTCGGGCGTCCCGGTGAGGATCACGTCGCCGGGGCGCAGGGTCATGAAGCCGCTGAGGTACTCGATCAGCGCCGGGACGTCGTCGATCATGTCGCGGGTGTTGCCCTGCTGCGTGACCACGCCGTTGACCGTCGTGCGCAGGGCCAGGGCGTGCGGGTCGGGCACGTCGGCAGCGTCGACGAACCAGGGCCCGAGCACGGTGCCGCCATCGCGGTTCTTCACGCGCAGGTTGGGGCGGTACCAGTTCTCGAGGAAGTCGCGCACGGCGTAGTCGTTGCACACGGTGTAGCCCGCCACATGCTGCATCGCCTCGGCACGCGACACCTTTCGCGCGGTCTTGCCGATGACGACGGCGAGCTCGCACTCGTAATGCATGAAAGCCACGCCGCGCGGGCGGCGCGTGACGCCGCGGTGGCCGATCAGCGAGCCCGGGCCCTTGAGGAAGACCAGCGGCTCGTCCTTGGCCGTGACGGTCAGCTCCTTGGCCAGCTCCTTGACGTGGTCGGCATAGTTCAGGCCCAGCGCGATGATCGTGCCGACCTCGAATGGCGGTAGCCAGACCACCTCGTGCTCGGCGAGCACGCGGCCGTCGGCCAGCTGCAGGCCGCGCTCGTGCGGGTGCGCTTCGTGAATGGCGCCGGCGCAGGCCACACGGGCGGTCTTCATGCCCCGGCCTCCGCGGTCTCGGCGACCAGCCGGCCGTGCAGACGGCCCAGCCCGTCGCACTCGATGGCGAAGCTCTCGCCGGCAGCACCCTGTGGCGCGCCGGCCGCCACGCCCAGCATCAGCACGTCGCCGGCGTGCAGGGTCATGAACTCGGTGACGTCCTGCAGCAGCCGCGCCATCGGGCGCGTCATGCCGGAGGTGCGGGCGACATGGGTCGGGCGCTTGCCCACCGCGACGCGGATGTGCAGCGCATCCGCGTCGGCCAGTCCGTCGCGCGGCACTGCCTTGCCGAGCAGGCACGAGCCATCGCGCGCGCGCAGGCGGACGCTGGGCCGGTAGAAGCTGGCGTGCGGCACGCACAGGTCGGCCACCAGCACCCAGCCGGCGACGAAGGACAGGGCTTCCTCTGCCGTCACGCGGCAGGCGCTGCGTCCGATGACGATGCCCAGCGACGCGCCGATCTCCAGGCGGCCGGCGTCGCCGGGCACCGACACGGCAGCACCGTCGGCGGCCAGCGTGTTGTGCGGCTTGAGATAGAGCACCGGGGCGCGCGGCGGCGCCTTGTACGGCGGGGCGTGCACCGCGTCGCCCAGCGCGGCGATCGCGGCCGGGTCGTTCAGCAGGGTGCCGTAAACCACCCCGGAGAGGCGCCAGGGCGCGAAGTCCAGATCGAGCGAGCAGGGCGAGAGCATGGACCGCGGCCGGAAGAGATTGCTAAGATGTTAACAATGTAGTCGCTCAGATGTGAACGAGTCAAGTACGATCCGCCCATGGCCTCGCCTGCCCGCCGCGCCCGCGCCGCCCCCGGTTTCAAGCATCGCAACCTGCCGCTGCTGCTGCTGCAGGCCCGCGAGCGGGTGATCGGCCGCTTTCGCCCGCTGCTCAATGCCAATGGCGTCACCGAGCAGCAATGGCGCATCGTGCGGGCGCTGCTCGAGACGGGGCCGCTGGAGCCGCGCGAGATCGTCGCGGTGTGCGGCATCTCCAGCCCCAGCCTGGCCGGCGTGCTGGCGCGCATGGAAGAGCTGGGTTTCGTGACCCGCGAGCGCCTGGACCACGACCAGCGCCGCCTGCGGGTCTCGCTCACCGCGAAGAGCCGTGCGCTGGCGGTGCGCATGGCGCCGCAGGTCGAGGCGGCCTATGCCGAGCTCGAGGCGGTGATCGGCGCGCCGCTGCTGCAGCGCCTGTACGCGGTGCTCGACGAGCTGGTCGAGACGCTCGAGCCCGCGGGCGACGACGGCGACGGCGCCTGAGGCCCGGCCTCGTTCAAAGCGCCTCGAGGTTCGGCCCGCGCAAGCCGACCAGCAAGGCCTTGCCGCCCGGATCGACGCGGAACTCGCCGTACTTCGCCGGCTGCCAGCGCTGCGCCTCGCCCTCGCGGAAGAACCAGGCATCGCTGACCAGGATCCAGCGGCCGTCCTTGGGCGTGAGCTCGAAGCGGAACTCCTCGGCGGCCAGCGGCGTGCCGTCGTCCAGGCGCACCAGGGTGGCGACGCCGCGCTCGTCGCGCCGGGCGACCATGCGCGGCCGCTGGCTGGTCGTCAGGCCGTCCAGCCGGGCCTGCACCTCGCCGGGCATGCGGAAGTTCAGGCGCATGAAGTCGCCCTGCATCAGCGAGCGCGGGTCCACCGGCGCCAGTTCCACGTAGACCGGCTGGCCATGGGCGATCAGGTTCTCCTTCTGCCAGATGCCCCCGTTGGCGACGGCCAGTACCGCGACGACGCTGGCAGCGATGCCCCAGCGCGCGGTCGTGCTGCCGGGGACCGGCGGTGCCGCCGATGAGGCGCGGGCCGCACGGTCGGCCGCGCCCGCCCACCAGCCCAGCAGACCCAGCAGGGCCCCGGCGCCCACCAGCACGGCGGCCTTGATCGCCAGCGGCCAGTCGAGCTGGTAGTAGAAGGCGCCGACGATCCAGGCACCCGCCACGCCGGCGGCCGCTGCCAACCGCCAGCGGGTGCTGGTGGCGCAGACCGCGAGTGCGAGCAGCACGGCACCGAGCGCCGGCATGAACCAGGCCAGCGCCACGAGCACGATGCCGACGCCGGCGTAGGCCAGCCGCCCCAGCCCCGGCCAACGGCGCACGGCCCACCACATGCCGGCCAGCGCCAGCACCGCCGACAGCGCCTGCCGAATCCCCAACGACCACGCGGCAGGTGCCCGGCGGCCGAGTTCACGCGCCACCTCGCCGACGAAACCGCCACCCAGGCTGCCACCCACCAGGAAGGTCATGCCCGACCACCAGGCCAGGCCGGCCAGCGTGGCGAGCAGCCAGCCCGCGGCGATGGACTCCAGCGCCGCTGCCGCGCGCGCACGGAGCGCGTCACCGCGCAGCTGGCGTTGCAGCCACAGCGCGAGCAGCCAGGCGGCGGCGGCGAGGTGCCAGCTGAGCCAGAAGCGGTCGAGTGCGAGGCCGCCATCGAAGCGCCAGCGCAGCGGCGAACCGGCGATGACGAACAGGATCGCCGCCGCCGCGCCGAGCAGCACGCGCAGCCAGGGGCCGCGCACCAGCAGCGCCACGCCCAGCGACACGAGGCACAGCACGGCCGAGCCGGTCGTGTGGTTCAGGTCGCGGAACAGGCCGAAGCCGAGCGACCCGCCGCCGACCAGCAGGGCCGGCACGGCGAGCTGCTCGACGAACAAGGGCACCGTGCGCGAGCGCAGCACCACCACCGCACCGGCCAACACCAGCGTGCCGATGAAGTAGGGCCCGGCGCTGCGGCTGATCAGGTCGCCCAGCAGCATGCCGACCACGCCCAGCAGCGGCAGGGTGGCGAGCCAGGCGCCCAGCGCGGTCAGCAGCACCACCGGCCAGGGACGGTCGTTCTCCCTCGGGGCGGTGGCACTGGCCGGCAGCAGGCCTTCTGCGATGCCTGTCTTCAGCACGGCGTCGATGGATTGACTGCTCATGACGAGGCTCCCGTTGCGGCATGGTGGCGCGACAGGCGCAGCACGAGGTTCACGCTGGCGGCCAGCAGGCCGGCTGCCACGGTGCCGAGCAGGAACAGTCGGCCGATCGGGTCGCCGCCGCCACCGGCATTCTCGAACAGCAGCCTGGCGAGCCCGGCGACCAGCAGCGTGTTCAAGCCCAGCGCCACGGCACTGAGCGCGAAGACATCGAAGCTGCGCGGCGCCGCGAAGGCCGCCGCAGCCACTGCCAGCACGATCAGGCCGAAGGCGTAGTGCGTGCCGACCGAGTGCGAGAACAGGCCGCCCAGCGCGGTGATCGTGATGATGACCACGGCGAGCGTGGCCGCCGTGCGCAGAGCCCAGGGCCCCGCCCCAGTGAAGCGCTGCAGCGGCGAGCTCAGGAAACCGAGCACCAGCAAGGCGGCCGACCAGCCGGCCAGATGGGCGGCCAGGTCGCCGGGTTCGACGCGCCAGCGATGGCCCGTGTGCGCATGCACCCACAGCGAGATCGCCGTCATCATGATCAGCGCCCACGGCGACCACAGCAGCTCGGAGCGCAGCCCGAGGCACAGCGGCAGCGTCAGCGCGGCCCACAGCGCGAACAGCTGCCAGGGGTCGGCGCCGGTCTGGTAGGTCTGGCCGAAGTAGGCGAACAGCCCGCCGGCGGCGAGCAGGGCGACCAGCCCCAGCGAGGCGCGCGCACCGGCGCGCCAGAAGGCGCCCAGGCCCATCGCGACGAACGCCCCCTCGAGCACAGCGAAGCGGCCGAAGCGGCCGAGCGTCTCCCAGTTGGCGGCGATCCAGAAGATCAGCCCCAGGCCGCCGAGCGCGGCGGCCAGCCCGGCGATGCCGATCGGCAGCCAGCGCGACAGGGCCTCGGGCTGCCGCTCGAAGCCGGCCAGGCTTTCGAGCCGCCGCGCGGCGTGCGCATCCAGCCGGTGCTCGGCGGCGAGTTCGTACAACGCCAGTCGCAAGTCCATCGATCCTCCCAGATGCCGTGATGGCGCAGGCATCGTAGCCGCGCGCGGGCCGGGCGATCGGGGCGAGATCGGGCTTGCCGCCCGGCGACACCGGCGGTGCCGCCGCGCGATACCGCGCCGGGCGGCGTCAGCGCTTGCGGTACTGGGTGGCGCCGAACAGCGTCTCGCGCGCCTTGTCGTCGATCAGCGGCTTGCGCTGGTTCGCCAGCACCTCCACGCCGCGCATCACCGCCGGCCGGTGGCCGATCTCGTCGAACCAGCCCTTGAGGTGCGGAAACTCGTTCCAGTCGATGCCCTGGTTCTTCCAGGAGCGCAGCCAGGGGAAGATGGCGATGTCGGCAATCGAGTATTCGGGCCCGCCGATGTACTTGCTCTTGGCCAGGCGCCGGTCCATCACGCCGTACAGGCGCCTTGCTTCGTTGGTGTAGCGGTCGATCGCGTAGGGAATCTTCTCGGGCGCGTAGATGCGGAAGTGGTGTGCCTGGCCGAGCATCGGGCCGACGCCGCCCATCTGGAACATCAGCCACTCCAGCACCTCGTACTTGCCACGCGTGTCGGCCGGCAGGAAGCGGCCGGTCTTGCCGGCCAGGTAGAGCAGGATGGCGCCGGACTCGAACAGCGATATCGGCGCGCCGTCCGGTCCGTCGGGGTCGACGATGGCGGGGATCTTGTTGTTCGGGCTGATGCGCAGGAACTCGGGCTTGAACTGGTCGCCCGCACCGATGTCCACCGGAATCACGCGGTACGGCAGGCCGCACTCCTCGAGCATGATGTGAACCTTGTGGCCATTCGGCGTCGCCCACGAATACACTTCGATCATGTTCTCGTTCTCCACATCCGGGCAGCGTGCCGTTGCTCACACTCTAGTGGATTGACCGCCAGCATGCTGGAGTCGTTCAAGCGCTTCTTCGCCGGCCAGGCGCCTGTGCCCGAATGGGCCGATGTGGCCGCGTGGGCGGGCAAGCGTTCGCTGCAGTTCAAGCGGGTGCACGAGGGCGAGGGCTTCGTCGTCGACGGGCGCCTGGAGGACAAGCCCTGGCGCATGGAATGGGGCCCGCCGCAACGCGCCTACATCGCCGGGCGCGAGCTGCGCATCCGCATGGAGCTCAAGCTGCCGGGCGACCTGCAGATGCTGCTGCTGTCCAAGCCGCTGATGGACCAGCTCGAGCGGCAGACCTACGAGAACTTCACCGAGGGCCTGCAGACGCAGATCGACACCTCGTCGCCCGAAGAGATGCGCTGGCTGGTGATGTTCCCCAAGATCAATCTGAGTGGTTACCGCGTGCTGCGCAGCCATTTCGGCATGGTGGCCAGCGCGCCCCCGACGGGCCTGGCCTGGATCGAAGGGCCGCTCGGCCTGCACCTCGAGCGCGCCCTGGGCACGCTGCTGCAGAACGACCCGCCCTTCGTGCTGATGACCTTGCGCGGGCGCGCCTACCTGCGCACGCAGCTGGTCGATCCCGACCCGGCCTCGCTGGCCATCGCGCTCGATCTCTTCGAGACCGCCGTCGCCCAGGCGCTGCGCGTCGCCGCCCACCTGGGCGAAGGCGCGCAGGAATGGCCGAGCACCGGCTCGACCGCCTGGCAGAACTTCGACGACAGCAAGCCGCGTTGAGCGGCTCGCGCCGTGCCGTGCGGCCGGGGGCCGCTCAGGCGTGCTTGCCGAGCTCGATCTTGGCGATCGCGTTGCGGTGCACTTCGTCCGGGCCGTCCGCGTAGCGCAGCGTGCGCGCGGCGGTGTAGAAATAGGCCAGCGGCGTGTCCTGGCTCATGCCGGCGCCGCCGTAGACCTGCATCGCCCAGTCGATCACCTTGCAGGCCATGGTCGGCGCGACGACCTTGATCATGGCGATCTCGGCCTGCGCGCTCTTGTTGCCGGCCATGTCCATCATCCACGCCGCCTTCAGCGTCAGCAGGCGGGCCTGGTCGATCATGCAGCGCGCCTCGGCGATGCGCTCGCGCGTCACGCCCTGTTCGGCCACCGTGCGGCCGAAGGCCACGCGCTTGGTGGCGCGCTTGCACATCAGCTCGAGCGAGCGCTCGGCCAGGCCGATCAGGCGCATGCAGTGGTGGATGCGCCCGGGGCCGAGGCGGCCCTGGGCGATCTCGAAGCCGCGGCCTTCGCCGAGCAGGATGTTGCTGGCCGGCACGCGCACGTTCTCGAACAGCACTTCCATGTGGCCGTGCGGCGCATCGTCGTAGCCGAACACCTGCAGCGCCCGCTGCACCTTCACCCCCGGAGTGTCGGCCGGCACCAGGATCATCGACTGCTGCGAATGACGCGCGGCCGTCGGATCGGTCTTGCCCATGAAGATGTAGATCTTGCAGCGCGGGTCGCCGGCGCCGGAGGTCCACCACTTGCGGCCGTTGATGACGTAGTCGTTGCCGTCGCGCACGATGCGCGCCTCGATGTTGGTGGCGTCCGACGAGGCCACGGCCGGCTCGGTCATCGCGAAGGCGCTGCGGATCTTGCCGTCGAGCAGCGGCTCGAGCCACAGCTTCTTGTGCTCCTCGCTGCCGTAGCGGACGATGGTCTCCATGTTGCCGGTGTCGGGTGCCGAGCAGTTGAACACCTCGCTGGCCCAGGGCACGCGGCCCATGATCTCGGCCAGCGGCGCGTATTCCTGGTTCGACAGGCCCACGCCGTAGTTGCCCGAGGTGTTCTTGTGGCCGTCGGCGCTGGGCGGCAGGAACAGGTTCCACAGGCCCGCGGCGCGCGCCTTCGGCTTGAGCTTCTCGATCACCTCCAGCGGCGTCCAGCGCTTGCCGGCCGCGGTGTTGGCCTCGATCTCGGCCCACCAGGCCGGCTCGGCCGGGTAGATGTGCTCGTCCATGAAGCGCTGCAACTGAGCCTGCAGTTCGCGGGTGCGCGGTGAATAGCTGAAGTCCATGTGTCTCTCCGGGGTTGTCAGGCGGACTGCGCGATGCGCCAGCCCATTTCGGCCAGGGGCCGCGCGCCGGCGCCGGCGGAGGTCGCCTGTGCGCTCGAGGCGGTGCCCTCGACCACGCGCTTGGCGATGCCCTGCAGGATGCCGGCCATGCGGAACAGGTTGTAGGCCATGTAGAAATTCCAGTCGGCCATCACCGCGTCGGCGTCGGGGCGGCCGGTGCGCTCGCAGTAGCGGCGCACGTAGGTCTTCTCGTCGGGGATGCCGAGCGCCGCGAGGTCGACGCCGCCGATGCCGCGGAACGATCCCGGCGGGATGTGCCACGACATGCAGTGGTAGCTGAAATCGGCCAACGGATGGCCCAGCGTCGACAGCTCCCAGTCGAGCACCGCGAGGATGCGCGGCTCGCTGGGGTGGAAGACGAGGTTGTCGAGCCGGTAGTCGCCGTGCACGACCGAGACCTGGCTCTCGTCGCGCGCGCTGGCCGGCATGTGCGCGGGCAGCCATTCCATCAGCCGGTCCATCGCCTCGATGGGCTCGGTGATGGAGGCGATGTACTGCTTGCTCCAGCGCCCGATCTGGCGATCGAAGTAGTTGCCGGGCTTGCCGTACGTGGCCAGGCCGGCGGCGGTCACGTCGACCTTGTGCAGCGCGGCGATGACGCGGTTCATCTCGTCGTAGATGGCGCCGCGTTCGGCCTTGTCCATGCCGGGCAGGGTCTGGTCCCACAGCACGCGGCCCTGCACGAACTCCATCACGTAGAAGGCGCGGCCGATCACGGATTCGTCTTCGCACAGCAGGTGCATGGTCGGCACGGGCACGCCGCTGCCGCGCAGCGCGCGCATCACGGTGAACTCGCGCTCGATGGCGTGCGCCGAGGGCAGCAGTTTCGCCACCGGCCCCGGCTTGCAGCGCATCACGTAGGTGGTGGCCGGCGTGATCAGCTTGAAGGTCGGGTTGGACTGCCCGCCCTTGAACTGCTCGACCGTCAGCGGGCCGCGAAAGCCGTCGAGGTGCTTCTCGAGGTGGGCCTGCAGCACGGCGATGTCGAAGGCGTGCTGCTCGGCGATGGGCTTGGTTCCGGAATAGGCGTCCATGGGCTCGTCAGAAACGGTGGATGACAAGCCGGCCGCAGCCGCGACCGGCGCGGCGTGAGATCACTTCTCGGCAATGGCGAGCAGCTTGTCCTTGGACAGCACGACCAGGCGGGTTGGCTCGATGCGCACCGCACCTTCGCGCTCGAAGCCCTTGAGCTCCTGGTTGACGCGCTGGCGCGAGGCGCCGAGCAGCTGCGCCAGATCTTCCTGCGCGAGCTGCAGGCCGATGCGGATCTCCTCGCCCTGCTCGATGCCGTAGGCACGCGCCAGCAGCAGCACCTGCTTTGCCAGTCGTGCGGCCAGGGGCCGGGTGTTCAGGTCCTCGATGGTGTCGAACATCAGCCGCAATCGCCGGCAGTTCAGGCGCAGCAGCGCGTCGTACAGCTCGACATGCTGCGCCAGCAGTTCCTTGAAGTCGGCCTTGCGCACCACCAGCAGCGTGGTCTCGCCATGCGCGCTCGCATCGTGGGTGCGCGGCAGGCCATCGAAGAGGGCGATGTCGCCGAACCAGGTGCCCGGCTCGACGTAGGTCAGCGTGACCTGCTTGCCCGACAGCGACACCGAGCTGACGCGCACCGCACCCTTGGCCACGCCGACCCATTCCTGCGCGGGCGTGCCGCGTGCCGACAGCGTGGCGCCGTCGGCCAGGCGCCGGACCGTCGAGCGGGCGAGGATGGCCTGGCGCAGAGGCAGCGAGAGCTTCGAGAACCAAGAGCCCGACTCGATGTTGGAACGTTCGTCGATGGTAAGCGCGGGGGTGTTCATGTTCAGTCGCTGACGTGACAGCATGATGCGGCTGTGCCAACCTATTGTCCACGAGCAAAACCCCGCCACGAGGAGACGACATGAGCATCGACGCACTGCAGATCCCCAGCCGCCAGGGGCAGGTCAGCCCCGAGGAATGGCAGACCCGCGTGGACCTCGCCGCGGCCTACCGGCTGGTGGCGCTGTTCAAGTGGGACGACCTCGTCTTCACCCACATCAGCGCGCGCGTGCCGGGGCGCGACAACGAGTTCCTGATCAACCCCTACGGGCTGATGTTCGAGGAGATCACGGCCTCGAGCCTGGTGCGCATCGATACCGCGGGAAACAAGCTCGACGACTCGCCGTTCCCCGTCAACCCGGCGGGCTTCACGATCCACAGCGCGATCCATGCGGTGCGCCACGACGCGCAATGCGTGCTGCACACGCACACGCTCAACGGCATTGCGGTGTCGGCGCAGAAGGAGGGCGTGCTGCCGCTGTCACAGCAATCGATCTTCGTGCTCTCCAGCCTCGGCTACCACGGCTACGAGGGCGTGGCGCTCAACGAGGACGAGAAGCCTCGCCTGGTCGCCGACCTGGGCGACAAGTCCTTCCTGATGCTGCGCAACCACGGGCTGCTCACCGTCGGCCCGACGATTGCCGATGCCTTCCTGAACATGTACCTGTTCGAGACCGTCTGCACGATCCAGGTCCGGGCGCTGGCCGGCAGCCGCGAGTTGACGCATGTCGATCCGCGCATCATCGCGGGCGCCCAGCAGCAGGCGAAGGCGGTGACGCGCGGCGTCGGTGGCGGGGCCTTGACCTGGCCCGGCCTGCTGCGGCGCCTGGACCGGCAGAACCCGGGCTACCGCAGCTGAGGCGGGCGCCGGCGGGCGATCACTCGAAGCGCGGCGCGCGCTTGCCGACGAAGGCCTGGATGCCTTCGCCGCCGTTCGCATGGAACAGGTTGACGATGAAATGGTCGCGCTCGGCGCCGAGTTGGGCGTTCAGCGGCTGATCGGCCGCCGCGTTGAGCAGCTCCTTGCCGCTGGCCACCGCGTTGGGCGCCATGCCCGACAGGCGGTCGGCCAGCCGCAGCGCCTCGGCCAGCGCGTTGCCCGGCTCGGTGACGGCGTTGACGATGCCCCAGCCCTGCAGCTGCCGCGCCGATGCCGGCTCGGCCAGCCACACCATCTGCTGCACGGCCTGGCGGGGCAGGGCGCGCAGCAGATGCCAGCTGGCGCCGCCGTCGGGCGACAGGCCCAGCTTCGCGTAGGAAAGAATGAATTTCGCGTCCTCGGCCGCGACGATCATGTCGCAGGCCAGCGTGAGCGAGAAGCCGGCGCCTGCCGCGGCGCCTTCGACGGCCGCCAGCACCGGTTTCGGGCAGGCGCGCAGCGCCTCGACCCACTGGTTCAGCCGCTCCAGCATGCGCGCCTGGGCCGGCGGGCCGGCCTGCCGGCGGGCCATCAGGCCCTGCAGGTTGCCGCCGGCGCAGAAGTGCTGGCCGGCGCCGCGAAGCACCACACAGCGCACCTCGTCGTCGGACTCGGCGGTGCTCAGCGCCTCGATGCCGGCCGTGATGACCGCCTCGGACAGCGTGTTGCGGGTATCGGGGTCGCTGATCGTGAGAATCAGCACGGCGCCTTGGCGCTCGGTCAGCAGTTCGGAAGGCATGGGCTAACGAGGCGCCAATGATCGGTCGATTGTGTCACGGCACTGCGTCGTTCACCCCTGTGTTCGAAGGATCGGCGCAGGTGGCTTCATGCTAGAGTCTTCGAGCATAAAAACACATCGCAGAATGCGCCGAGTTTCGCTCTCTCTTCCTCTGGCCGCCATCGGCACTGCCCTGCTGTGCGTGGCGGGTTCGGCGCAGGCCCTGGGTTTTGGCCGCTCGATCAACGCGTCCTACCTGGGTCAGCCGCTGAACTTCGCGGCCGCCGTGCGGCTGGAGGCCGACGAGACCTTGGCGCGCGAATGTGTCGCCGCCGAGGTGCAGTCCGGTGACAACAAGCTGCCTGCTGCCGCCCTGCGCGTCACCGTGGAACCCGGTGCCACCGCCAACGAGCGCCTGATCCGTGTCAGCACGCAGACCCAGATCGACGAGCCGGTGGTCACCGTCACGGTGACGGCGGGCTGCCTGCCGCGCCTCACCCGCAGTTTCGTGACCCTGATGGATCCGCCGGGCCTCAATCTCGCGCAAGGCGGTGCGGCGGTTCCGGAAGTCATGCTTCCCGCTCAGCGTGTGGAGCCCGAGGTGGCCCCGGTCGTCTCGGTGGTGCAGGCGGCCCAGGCCGCCTCGGCGCCGCCGCGTGCACCCGCTGCGCCTGCGGCCCGCCCGGTGCGTCCGCGTGCGGCTGCCGCCGCAGCCCCTGCCCCGCGTCAGTCGCGAGCCGCCGTGCCCGCGGCCACCACGCAGCCGCGCGAGCGCAAGGCGGCCGCGCCGGTGGCGGTCGCCAAGGCGGGGGGCTCGCGGCTGCAACTCGAGGCCGGCACGGCCGCGACCCTCTCGGCGGCGGCTGCCTCCGCGGCCGCGGCCAAGGCCGCCGCTGCGCCGGCCATGGCGGCTTCGGCTGCAGCGGCCTCTGCGACCTCTGAAATGGCCGCCGCATCGGCTGCCGAGGCGGTGTCGGCTGCGGCCAGTGCGGCGTCGGCGGCGGCGCAGCGGGTCGCGTCGCTCGAGGAGCAGCTGCGCCTGCTGCGCGAGGAATCGAAGAAGACCCAGCAGGCCCTGGCCACGCTGCAGTCCAGCCTCAACGAGGCGCAGGCCTCCCGCTACTCGAACCCGCTGGTCTACGGCCTGGCGTGGCTGTCTGCGCTGCTCGCGCTGGCGGTTGCCGCGCTGTGGTGGCGCCAGTCGCAGTCTCGGCAGTCGTCCCAGTGGTGGCTCGCGCCATCGGCCGGCGCGGCGGCGCAGGCCCAACCGGTCAAGCCGGTGGCCACGCGAGCGCCGGCCACCGACGCCACCGCCACACGGCAGGAGACCCAGCCCGCGGTGATGGACGAGCGCAACGTCGTGCGCACCATCGAGGAAGAGTCCTCGGGCTTCCGCACCGAGGTGCTCGATGCGCCGCCGACGCTGTCGCCGATGGTGGCCGAGCCGGCCAGCCCGCGCCGGGAGCTGTCCGTCGAGGAGCTGATCGATCTCGAGCAACAGGCCGACTTCTTCGTCGTGCTGGGCCAGGACGATGCCGCCATCGACCTGCTGATGGGCCATGTGCGCAGCAGCGGCGGCGTGAGCCCGCTGCCCTACCTCAAGCTGCTCGAGATCTACCGCCGCCGCGGCGAGCGTGATTCCTACGAGCGGGTGCGCGAACGATTCAATCGCCGCTTCAGCGCCTATGCGCCGGACTGGGACAGCGACCTGCTGCATGGGCGCACCCTCGACGACTATCCGCAGGTGCTGCGACAGCTGCAGCGGCTGTGGGACGAGCCGCAGCGTGTCACGCAGATGCTCGATGCCACGCTGATGCGCCAGGATGCCGACGGCGAGACCTACGACCTGCCGGCCTACCGCGAACTGCTGTTCCTCTACTCGATCGCCCGCGACCTGGCGGAGCATCCCTCGAACGCCCGCGCCGTCGACCTGCTGCTGCCGATGGACGGCGAGGCGGCGGAGAAGCCGATCGAGCAACTGACGGCCAGTCGCCTGATGGGCTTCGCGGCCACCGACCAGTTGACGGTTCAGGTCGATCTCGACGTGACCCGTCCGCTGACCGGCAACGAGCCGCCGCCGTCGGACTTCCTTGGCCTGGTCGACCCGAAACTCAAGCGAGACGACAGCGGCCGGGCCTGAGCGGCCGCGGCGTCGCCGCGCGGGTCACAGCGCCGCCAGGCGCTCCAGCGCGAGCTTCAGCGTCTCGTCCTTCTTCGCGAAGCAGAAGCGCACGATGCGCTGCTCGAAGCCGCCCAGGTAGAAGGCCGACAGCGGGATCGCCGCCACGCCGACCTGCGTGGTCAGTCGCCGGCAGAAGGATTCCTCCGTCTCGTCGCTGATGGCCGAGTAGTCGACGCACTGGAAGTAGCTGCCTTCGCTGGGCAGCAGCCGGAAGCGGCTGCCCGCCAGGCCGGCGCGAAACAGGTCGCGCTTGCGCTGGTAGAAGGCCGGCAGCGACAGGTGGTGCGAGGCGTCGGCCATGAAGGCGGCCAGGCCGTGCTGCATCGGCGTGTTGACGGTGAACACGTTGAACTGATGCACCTTGCGGAACTCGGCGGTCAACGCCGCCGGCGCCGCCACGTAGCCGACCTTCCAGCCGGTCACGTGGTAGGTCTTGCCGAAGCTCGAGACGATGAAGGCGCGCTGCGCGAGCTCCTCGTGGCGGGCCACGCTCTCGTGCCGAACGCCGTCGTAGACCATGTGCTCGTAGACCTCGTCGGCGATCAGCAGCACGTCGGTCGGGCGCAGCAGCTCGGCCAGGCGTTCCATGTCCTGCGCCGTCCAGACGGTCGCGCTGGGGTTGTGCGGCGTGTTGACGATGATGGCGCGTGTCTTCGGCGACAGCGCGGCGGCGATGCGCGCGAAGTCGGGCCGGAAGGTGCCGGGCATCAGCGGCAGGTGCACCGCGCGGCCGCCGGCGAGTTCGATGTTCGGCTCGTAGCTGTCGTAGCAGGGGTCGAGCACGATCACCTCGTCGCCCGGGTGAACGATGGCCAGGATCGCGGTGATGATCGCCTGCGTCGCACCGGCGGTGATGGTGATCTCGCTGCCCGGGTCGTAGCGGCGCCCGTAGAGCGCCTCGATCTTCGCGGCCACCGCCTCGCGCAGCACCGGCACGCCGGCCATCGGCGGATACTGGTTCAGGCCGCCGCGCATCGCCTCGTTCACCGCGTCGAGCAGGCGCGGGTCGCAGTCGAAGTCCGGGAAGCCCTGGCCGAGGTTGACGGCGCCGTGCTGCTGAGCCAGCGCCGACATGACGGTGAAGATGGTGGTGCCGACATTCGGCAGGCGGCTGGTGATCGCGGGCGTGCGGGCGGTGGCGGTGGTCATGGTGACGAAACTCAGAGCTGGTAGTCCTGCGCGTCGGGCTTCTGGCCCGACAGCGCCTGGGTGATGACGTTGCGGCCGAGCCGGTCGGACAGCATTTCGGCGAACGCGAAGACGAAGTTTCTCAGGTACGCGCCGCGCTTGAAGGCGATGCGCGTGACGTTGCGGCCGAACAGGTGGCCGATCGGGCGCGAGACGAGCTCGCCGTTCGGCGGGTCATCGCGCACCGCGAGTTCGGCCACGATGCCGACGCCCAGGCCGAGGCGCACGTAGGTCTTGATGACATCGGCATCGATCGCCTCGAGCACGATGTTCGGCTTCAGCCTGCGCGCCGCAAAGGCCTGGTCGACGCGAGTGCGGCCGCTGAACGACGGGTGGTACGAGACCAGCGGCTGCATTGCCAGGTCTTCCAGCTCGATGCGCTCGAGCTGCGCCAGCGGGTGGCCGGCCTGCATCACCAGCGCGTGCTGCCATTCATAGCAGAGCAGGGTGACGAGCTCGTCGTGCGCGTCGAGCGCCTCGGTGGCCAGACCGATGTCGGCGACCTCCTCGATGACCATCCGCGCCACCTGGTCCGGCGAGCCCTGGTGCAGGCTCACGTTGACCTTGGGAAAGCGCTTGCGCAGCTGCGCGATCGGCTCGGGCAGGAAGTAGCGCGCCTGGCTGTGGGTGGTGGCGATCGACAGCGTGCCGGCATCCTGCTTGGAGAACTCCTCGCCGATGCGCTTGAGGTTGCCGACCTCGCGCATGATCACCTCGATCGACTTGAGCACCTGCTGGCCCGGCTCGGTGACTCGCCGCAGGCGCTTGCCGTGGCGGGCGAAGATGTCGACGCCGAGTTCGTCCTCGAGTTCGAGGATGGCCTTGGAGATGCCCGGCTGCGAGGTGAACAGCACCTTGGCCGTCTCGGTCAGGTTCAGGTTCTGGCGCACCGCTTCCTGGACGAAGCGGAACTGGTGCAGGTTCATTATTTCCGCGCGATCTGTTGATCGGGCGGATTATTCCACCCTGCACCGTTCAGCGCGTGTCGGCCTCTCGCAGCGAGGCGGCCGCCATGGCGGCGACGACCCCGTCGTCTTCCCCCACGGACGGCTTGAGCAGCCACTGCACCTGCGGATGCGCGCTGCGCAGCGTGTCGAGCAGGGCCGGCAGGTCCTTGCGCACATGGCCGCCCGCGCCCAGGAACAGCGGCACCACGTCGATGCGTGTGCACCCCTGCGCCACCAGCGAGTGGCCGGCCTCGACGAGACCGGGGCTCATGAACTCGAGGAAGCTCAGCTCGACGGCGACGGACGGATCGGCGCGCCGCACTCGCGCGGCCACGTCCTCGAAGGACAAGGCCCAGCGCGGGTCGCGCGCTCCGTGGGCGAACAGCAGCAGGCCGCGCTTCATCGGTAGCGCACCAGCCAGCTGAACGCGGCGAGGGAGACGAGCAGGAACAGCGCACTGGGCGCCGCGGCAACGATCCACGGCGTCCAGTTGCGCAGCAGGCCGAGGTGGCTGGACATGTTGTTGAGCAGAACGAAGCTGATGCCCAGCATGATGCCTGCAAACACCTTCAGGCTGATACCGCCGGCTCGGGCACTCAGGTAGGCGAAGGGCAGGGCCAGCGCCATCATCACCAGGCAGGCGAACGGGTAGAGCGCGCGCTTCCAGAACTGGATCTCGTACTGCTGCGCGGCCTGCTCGTTGTCGGCGAGGTGGCCGATGTAGCGGAACAGCTCGACCGTCGACATGGTGGACAGCGGCAGCACCGCTGCCGCCACCACGCCGGCCGACAAGGTACTCGGCCAGGACAGCGTCGCGAGCTTTTCCTCGCTGGCCACGGGCTGCGCGCTCGCGCTGGCTGCGCTCCAGCGTGTCACCACCGCATCGACGAGCTGCCAGGCGTCGTCGTCGCCGATGCGCGCGCTGGCCGCCCCGATGCGGCGCACCAGGCGGCCGTCGGCGTCGAACTCGAAGATGCGGATGTCCTGCAGCGTGGCATCGGCGCCGGTCGATCCGACGTTGACCGAGTAGCTGCGTTCGCCGGCGGGCGTGCTCGCACGGTCCTTCAGCCAGGCGCCGGTGCGGCCCAGCCGCAGCTTGCCCTTCGCGCGCGCCTGCAGCTCGCTTGCCTGCCGTTCGCTCAGCGGCGCGATGTAGTCGCCGATCACGTAGGTGGCCGTGGCGAACATCAGCCCCAGGCCGGCCAGCAAGGACAGGGCGCGCCCGGGTCCGAGGCCGCCGGTGCGCAGGATGGTGTACTCCGACGATTGCGCCAGCCGCGCCAGCGCGTAGATCGTGCCGATCAGCACGGCGATCGGCGCCAGCTCGTAGAGGTGACCCGGCACCTGCAGGGCCGAATAGGCGGCCGCATGCAGCAGCGTGTAGCCCTTGCCGACATCGCCGAGTTCCTCGACGAAGTCGATGAAGAAGAACAGCGACAGGAAGGCCAGCGCCACGAACAGCACCGACGAGACGATGTCGCGGTAGAAGAGCCGCCGGACGGTCTTCATGCGGCGGCCGCCGGTGCGGGACGGCGCCAGCCGACGCGGCGGTTGCCCTGCTCACGCCACCACAGCAGCAGCAGGGCCAGCACGAAGGCGCCGCCATGGAACAGCACGAGCGACCAGCCCATGCCCAGCTTGCCCGCTGCCACCCAGGCCTGCGACAGGTTGATCACGTTGTAGTACACGACGAAGGTGAGCAGCGCGAACAGCAGGTTCCAGTTGCTCGCACGCCGCGGGTTCGAGGCCGACAACGGAATGGCCAGCAGCAGCAGGTTCGCCGCGCCGAACAGCAGGCCGAGGCGCCAGACCAGCTCGCCCTGGTTGCGCGGCGTCGGCTGGGCGAGCAGCTGCAGGCTGGGCAGTGCCTTGGGCGGCAGCTCCTCGACGCCTGCCAGCACGCGTTCGCCGGCGAGCACGCGGTAGGTCTCGAAGCGCGACAGCGTCTTCTCGGCGGACGCGAAGTCCTGCTCGTTGCGCTGGCCGCGGTCGAGGACGAGGAAACGGTCCTCGCCCTGCAGCTCGATGTGGCCGGTGCGCGCCGAGGTGACCGACTCGGTCTGCGGCGAGCTGGACAGGATGAAGACGTTGCGGCCGGTGCGGCCGTCCTGCGAGTCGCGTTCGATGAAGAACACGCGCCGTCCGTCGCTGGACGTCTGGAACTGTCCGGGTGCCACGCGCGACAGGTCGGAGCGGCGCTCGAAGCGCTCCTTCATCTGAGCGGCGCGCTCGTTCTGCCACGGCCACACGAACAGCGCCAGCGCCGCGATCACCACCAGCACCGGCCAGCTGGTGCGCAGCACCGGGCGCACGAAGCGGCTCAGGCCCACGCCGCTGGCGAACCAGATGGTCATCTCGCTGTCGCGGTACATGCGCCCGAGCGTGGCCACCACCGAGATGAACAGCGACAGGGCCAGCATGGTCGGCAGGTGGCCGAGCGCGGCGTAGCCGAGCAGCAGCACCACGTCCTGAGGCGACACGCGTCCCCCCGCCGCCAGGCCGAGGGTACGGATCAGCATCATGGTCAGCACGATGGTCAGGATGACGACCAGCGTGGCACCGAAGCTGCGCGCCAGGTCGGCGCGCAGAGTGGAATCGAATAACATCGTGCGATTGTCTTCTGTGGCTTCGATTATGGACTTTCGTCAACACACCGCGTCGCTCGACAGCCTTGCTTCCGTCGCCTGCGATGCCCTGCTGGTCGTGGTGGCCGGCGAGAAGGCCGAGCGCACGCTCGACGCCACGCTGGCCAGGCTGCTCGCCGATGCGCTGAGCCAGGGCGACTTCGAGTTCAAGCGCGGCAAGACCGTGCTGCTGCACCGCCCCGCCGGCGTGAAGTCGGCGCGCGTGCTCTTCGCCGCCTGCGGTGCGGCCACGCCGAAGTCGCTGAAGGCGGCTTTCGCGGCCGGCATCGGCCAGCTCAAGGGCGGCGGCAGCAAGCATGTCGCGGTGGCCGTCGGCGGAGCCGGCGACATCGGCGCGGCTCAGGCCGAGGCGCTGGTGGCCGCCGTCGGCGAGACGACCTACGTCTACCGTCACACCAAGCCGAGCGCGCCGGCGGCCGGCGCGCTGGAGCGTGTCACGCTGCTGTGCGGCAAGGCGGCGGCCAAGGCCGTGACGCAGGGCCTGGCGCGCGGCCAGGCCGTCGCCGCCGGCGTGAGCCTGGCCCGCGAACTCGCCAACCGGCCGGGCAACCACTGCACGCCGAGCTACCTCGGCGAGCAGGCGAAGAAGCTCGGCAAGGAGTTCGGCCTGAAGGTCGAGGTGCTCGACCGCAAGGCGATCGAGAAGCTCGGCATGGGCTCCTTCCTCGCGGTCGCCCAGGGCTCGGCCGAGCCGCCGCGCTTCATCGTCGCGCAGTACCACGGGGCGGCGAAGACACAGGCGCCGATCGTCCTGGTGGGCAAGGGCATCACCTTCGACACCGGCGGCATCTCGATCAAGCC
>CAZVLY010000040.1:0-2121 GCA_964628175.1 uncultured Piscinibacter sp.
GCCAGGCCGAGAACGCCGTGGGCCGCCAGCGCTACAAGGGCCTGGGCGAGATGAATCCCGCGCAGCTGTGGGAGACCACGATGGACCCGACCGTGCGCCGCCTGCTGCGCGTGCAGATCGACGATGCGATCGAGGCCGACCGCGTCTTCACGATGCTCATGGGCGACGAGGTGGAGCCGCGGCGCGACTTCATCGAGACGAACGCGCTGCGGGCGGCGAACATCGATGTGTGATCTAAGTCTCGCGGCGCCCATCGTGGCGTGATTGCTCACCCCCGAAGGGCTGTTCAGAATCCCCGGCGACGAGGATTCGATGGCATCCAGCACAGAGCGAGACCGCGAGCGAAACCACCGCGACCTGCTTCGGCAGGCGCACTACTTCGCGATGCAGTTGTACCTGCAGACTTCATCGCGTGAGCCGCCCTTCGCAGGGCCGAGTCCCGAGCAGCACGACTCGTTCATCCGTGCGCGGGAACTGCTCGGCCAGTGGGGTTGCCTCAATGACGTCGCCCCGGGGTTTGAGTCGGCCTTCAAGAGCCTTCTCGCCACGCTGCGGCGCCCACGGCAGGCAGGCCACGTCACCCGTCCCGACGTCGAAGCCGAGCGCCAGGTCCTCGAGCTCGCAGCTTCTCGCCTGCGCAGTTCTGCCGCGGTCAACTGGTTCGGCTCTCATGAGGGCCATGCCCCACAGTGGACGACCGACGCCGGAATCGGCTCGAACCACACGAAAGAGCCCACGGTGAACGCGGAGAGTGTGCCTGCTGTCGCGGGGCTCGCGGGCGACCCGGAGCCGCCTGTGCCGCAGGGCTTCCAGGCTTCCATGAGCAATGACGGCAGCCCCGAGCACCGGCCCATCACCGAGGCGCGCCTGCTGGCGATGGTCAATGCCAGCGGCGACAGCTTCTGGGAGATGGACGTGCAGCGCCGCTTCGTCCACATCAGCGACAACATGTGCCGCCTGATGGGTTACCCGCAGGACGAACTGCGCGGTCGGCCAGTGCTCGACTTCATGACCCCCGAATACCGGGCCGAGCTGCTGCGCCTGGCGGCCGCGCGCGGCAGCGCCGACAACCCGCTGGCGCACACCGGGCCGATCCGCCACGACGGTGAGTTCTTCCGCAAGGACGGCACGCGGCTGTGGGTCGAGACCGTGTCGGTGCCCGTGTTCGACGAGGGCGGGACCCACATCGGCTACTTCGGCATCACCCGCGACATGACCGAGCGCAAGCTCGCCGAGCAGTCGCTGCAGGCCGCGAACCGCCAGCTCGAGGCGCAGCTCGAACGCATCAACCAGCTGCACGAGCAGCTGCGCGAACAGGCGATCCGCGACGACCTGACCGGCGTGTACAACCGGCGGCACTTCGTCGAGGTCGCCGACAACGAGCTGGAGCGGGCGCGCCGCCACGGAGCACCCTTGTCGCTGGTGATGCTCGACCTCGACCACTTCAAGAAGGTCAACGACCAGCACGGCCACGCGGCCGGCGATGCGGCGCTGAAGACGGTGGGCGCCATGCTCAGTGCCACGACGCGGGCCGACGACCTGGCTTGCCGCCTGGGCGGCGAGGAGTTCGCGGTGCTGCTGTCGGGGGTGTCGCACGAGCTCGCCCTGGAGCGGGCCGAGAAGTGGCGCGCCTTGCTCGCCGGCACGGCGATCCCGGCGGCCGGGGCCACGCTGCAGCTGACGGCCTCGTTCGGGGTGGCCACGCTGCAGCGCCGCGACGGCTCGATCGACGAACTCATGAAGATCGCCGATACGCGCCTGTACCGTGCCAAGGCACTGGGCCGCAATCGCGTCGTCGGCGACGACGCCGGCTGATCGGTCTTCAGCCGGTGGCGTTGTCCGAGACCTTCTGCGCCCGCACCGCGCGCACGTACTCGCGCGTGAAGCCGGGATAGAGCGCGAAGTTCCTGCCGTCGGCCGCGCGGTACCAGGTGCGGCAACCCGCCCACACCGACGGAGCGAGCCGGGCCTGCAGCGCCGCGTTCGAGGCGCGCATCACCTCGTCCTTCACCTCGATCCAGCGCAGGCCGCGTCGCCTCACTTCCTGCATCGCCTGCACCGCCCACCGCACGCCGGGCTCGATGAACAGGAGCGTGGAGGTGTGGCCGGTGGCGGTGTTCG
>CAZVLY010000040.1:2221-20017 GCA_964628175.1 uncultured Piscinibacter sp.
GCGGTGTTCGGGCCGAGCATCAGCCACAGGTTCGGGAAGCCCGCCACCATCAGGCCCAGGTGCGCCTGCGGGCCTTCGCCCCAGGCCTCGGCCAGGGGTCGGCCGTCGCGGCCACGGATGTCGAGGTGGGCGAGCGAATGTTCGACATCGAAGCCGGTGGCGCACACCAGCACGTCCAGCGCATGCTCGCGGCCATCGGCGGTGACGATGCCTTGCGGCGTCACGCGCGTGATGGTGTCGGTGACCAGTGCGACGTTCGGCCGGGCCAGCGCGCGGTAGTAGTCGTTCGAGTAGATGATGCGCTTGCAGCCCAGCGCATAGGGCGGCCGCAGCTTCGTGCGCAGGGCCTCGTCGCTCACCTGGTGGCGCAGCAGCGCCTCGGCGCTGCGCAGCATGCCGCGGCGTGCCAGCGTGCCTTCGTCGAAGCCGCGCCGGCCCCATTCGAGGAAGAGGTACCAGAGCGTGCGCACCGCCTTCGCGTACGGCGGCACGTGGGCCAGCGCGCGGTCGATCGTGCCGTAGCGCCGGTCCAGGCGCGGCAGCACCCAGTTGGCGGTGCGCTGGAAGACGGCGAGCTGGGCCGCGCGTTCGGCCAGCGGCGGCACGAGCTGCGAGGCGGTCGAGCCGGTGCCGATCACGCCCACGCGCTGGCCGGTGGCGTCGAAGGATGGCTCCCAGCGCGCCGAATGCAGCACGCGGCCGGCGAAACTCTCGATGCCCGGGATGTCCGGCAGGCGCGGGCGTGACAGCGGCCCGGTGCTGCAGACGAAATGCCGCGCACGCAGCGTGCGGCCGTCGTCCAGTTCGATGCGCCAGCGGCTGTCGGCCTCGTCGAACGCGGCGCTGAGGATGCGCCGGCCGAAGCGGATGTGCGGCAGCACGCCGAAACGCTGGGCCACGTCCTGCATGTAGGCCTGGATCTCCGGCGCAGCGGCAAAGCGGCGCGTCCAGCGCGGGTTGGCCGCGAAGGAGAAGGAGTACAGCGGCGCCGGCACGTCGACATGCGCGCCGGGATAGCGGTTGTCCCACCAGGTGCCGCCCAGCCCGGGCGATTGCTCGATGACGACGAAGTCGGCGCTGCCGGCGCGGCGCAGCTGCACCGCCATGCACAGGCCCGACATGCCCGCACCGAGGACGACCACCTCGCGTTGCTCGACTTCATCGCTCGCGTGCGCCGAGGTGGCGAACAGCGCCAGCCGCGCGATCGCATCGTCGGCGCTGGCCAGCGCGCCGCCGTGCAGCTGGAAGACATGCCAGCGATGCGGTGTGATCTCGCAGCGAACGGTGACGCCGGCGGCCTGCAGCGCGTCATGCAGCTGCAAGGCCTGGTCGTGCAGCAGCTCGTCGGTGCCGGCCTGGATGAGCACCGGCGGCAGGCCGCGCAGCTCGGCCTTCAGCGGCGAGGCCCAGGGGTGCGTCGCGGGCGTCTCGCGCAGGCACAGGCCGGCGCAGGCGCGCGCCCAGGGCACGCTGAGCATGGCCTCGCCGGGGGGCTCGTGCGCCGGGGCGCCGTCCATCGACATGTCGGCCCAGGGCGACAGCAGCAGCAGCGAATGCGGCAGCGGCTCGCCGGCATCGCGCAGTGCGATCGCCAGCGCCAGCGCCAGGCCACCGCCAGCGGAATCGCCGCCGACGATCACGGGGCCGCTCGCACGCAGCACACGGTAGGCGGCCAGCGCATCCTCCACCGCCGCCGGGAAGGGGTGCTCGGGGGCCAGCCGGTAGTCCGCGGCGAACAGGGCCATGCCCGTGGTCTTCGCCAATCGCGCAGTGAGGGCACGGTGCGTGGCCGGCGAGCCCAGGCAGTAGGCGCCGCCGTGCAGGTAGAGCAGCGTGCCGGGCCGCGTGGGCGGCCAGGGTGGCCGCACCCACTCGCCGGGCACGCCGCCGAGTGTCGCGGTCTCGAAGGCCGTACCGCGCGGGACCAGCGAGAGCTTCGAGAGCACCGCCAGCCAGCGGCGCTGGAATGCGATCGGCAGGTGCGCCGAGAACACCGGCTTGAGCAGCGACTTCAGCAGCGTGCGCAGCACGGCCGCCACCACGCGTTCCGCGCCGCCGCGTGGCGTGTAGTGTTCGATCGTCATCGTCGACGTTCCTCCAGGCGCGAGGATCATCGCACCCGGAGGGCGCCGCCGAGGTTCGGCGAGCGGGCCTCAGTCGTCGTGGCGGCCGTCGTGCCGGCCCGGCCGGCAACGCCAGCTGTCGGCGGACTCGACGTCGCCGAAGCCCTTGTAGCGCGCCACGCTCGGGTAGGGGCACAGCGGCCGGGTGCGGTTCGGCGCCCAGGTCGCCGGCACTTCGGGATTGACGCCGCCGGCATTGCCCGCGCCGCGCGCGCCGGCCACGATGCTGCCCGGCGCCTGGCCGCGCTCCACCCAGGCCACCAGCGGGCTCAGGAAGTCGGCCTGGTCGGTGGCCGGGCCGCCGCTGCAGTGGCCCATGCCGGGCACGCGGTACAGCCGCGCGAAGTCTTCCGGGTTGCCGCCGGTCTCGCGGGCCAGGCCGCGGTACCAGGCTTCGGTGTCCGATACCGAGAAGATCGGGTCGCTGACACCGTGGTAGACCATGATCTTCGCGCCGCGCCGGCGCAGCGTGGACAGGTCCGAGGGGTTCGGCGGCGTCATGAAGGCCATCGCCGACTCGGTGTAGGTGGCGTCGGTGGCGTGCAGTTCGGCGAGCGTGGCGTCGATGTCCAGGCCGAGCGAGAAGGCCGGGCCGTTGCTCAGCGCCAGCGGCGAAGGCGGCACCTTGAAGATCACGCCGACCGCGCCCGAGTCCAGCGCCAGCGGCGCGGTGAACTCCCAGAACGGGATGCCGCCGGCACCGAGGCCGCTGTCGAACGGGAAGCCGGCGTAGAAGCGCTCGCCGTTGGCCGTCGTCGCGCCGCTGAAGATCGGTGCGATGGCCGACTTCTGCGCCGCGCTCAGGCAACTGCCGTCGCGTGCGCCCGTGCAGGTGGGCACGTCGCGCATGAAGCTGAAGTGCTTCTGGCAGGCCCGCGTGTCCTGCACCAGGCCGTCGGCCGCACCGTCCAGCGCGTCGCAGCGCGCCAGCACGGCGTTGGCCACCGTCTTGCGTTCGGCGGCGGTGAAGGCGGTCTCCAGTCCGGGCGGCGTCGACGGGTCGGCCGTGGCCACCGTGGCGTAGCGCTGCGCACCGAAGATGTTGGCCAGCGCCGCCAGCGGCAGCCGGTAGCCGGGCGCGCCGGCGAGGTAGCCGTCGTAGTCGTTCGCATAACGTGCCGCGGCGATCATGGTGTGGCGCCCGCCGTTCGAGCAGCCGCCGAAGTAGGAGCGGTCCGGCGCCTTGCCGTAGGCCGCGGCGATGAGCTGCCTGGCCATCGGCGTGAGGCTGCCGACGGCCTGGTAGCCGTAGTCCAGCCGCGCCTGCGGGTCCAGGCCGAAGGCCGGGCCGCCCTGCGCCAGCGTGTGTCCGGCGTCGGAGCTGAGCACCGCGAAGCCCTGCAGCAGCGCGTTGGTCAACGGGCCGCCGCCGAAGCTGCCGGTGGCCGGCACCACGCTGCCGTCGATGCCGCCGTTGCCCTGGTGGAAGAAGCGGCCGTTCCAGGCCTTGGGCAGGCGCATCTCGAAGGCGATCGCGTAGGTCTTGCCATCCACCGGGCTGACGCGTTCGTTCATCCGGCCCGTCACGCGGCAATGTTCGGCCACCGGCTGGCCGGCCAGGCTCAGCGTGCCGGCGGCGACCGTGCTGCTGCCGGTGATGACGGTGTGCGGCAGCGCAGCGGCACGTGCCGCGAGCTCCTCGCAGGCACCGACCAGCGCGGCCGGCGTGGCCGGGGCGAGTTGCGGCAGGCGGCTGCGCCCGTGGCCCTCGGCGATGGCCTGGCAGGCCGTCAGGGCCAGCGCGGCTGCGGTGATACTGCTGGCCAGGCCGAAGGGAGTCGATCGATTCATGGTCCGTCTCCTGCTGCTGATGGGCTCAGCGAGATCGGTATCGTACTTATCGAATATCAAGGGACAATTCCCGGACTTACCCTGATGGCGAGTCAGAAGATGGATAACAGACTGTTCTTGTCCTGCCCCCACCGATGACCCGCAAGCCCACCGTTCCCGCCGCCGACCGCACGCCCCTGGCGATGCTGGCCGAGGCCGGCGTGCATTCGATCGTCGGCTACCAGCTCGCGCAGGCGGCCATCGTCACCGACCAGGTGTTCGACGAGCGGGTCGGGCGCCAGGGCGGGTTGCGCAAGGTGGAGTTCACCATCCTCGCGCTGGTGCAGGGCAACCCCGACGCCACTGCGCGGCAGCTCGCGCGCGCGCTGGCGGTGACGCCGCCGAACATCGCCATCTGGCTGGACAAGCTGGAGTCGCGCGGCCTGGTCGCGCGCACGCGCAGCGAGAGCGACGCGCGCATGCAGCACATCCGCATCACGCGTGCGGGCGCCACGCTCGTGGAGCGTTCGGTGCAATTGCTGCTGGAGGGCGAGCAGTCGGCGCTGGCCGCGCTCAGCCCGGCGGAGCGCGCCATCCTGATCGAGCTGCTGCACAAGATCGCGATGTCGCGCAAGCGCACCGACAGCGCGCCCTGAGATCAGCCCGGCGCGTACATCACGTTGATGCGCGCCACGTACTTGGGCACCGGCCCGCGCACCTGGCAGCCCACGTGTTGCACCGAGTGCGCGCCGAAGCCGTGGCGGAAGAACAGGGCGTTGCCCTTGGCCGGCATCACGTCGTGCGCGCTGCCGTCGGGGCGGAACAGGCGGGTCTGGCCGCCCTGCACGCCGTCGTCGGGCCCGTTCAGGTAGAGCAGCATGGTCAGGCAGGAGCGCAGGCCCGGCCACTGCACCATCCCGCGCCGGTCCTCGCTCAGGCCGAAGCCGGGCCAGTCGCCGTCGGTGTGGCGGTTGAACACGTCGCCGTCGTCGTAGCGGTACATGTTGATGCGCTCGCTCAGCCGCGGGAACAGGTGCGCGCCGGCCAGGCGCGGCGGCAGCAGCTGCGCCATGCGCTCGAACAGCGGGCCGAGCAGCGCGGTGTCGGCCACCCAGTGCACCGACTTGTTCATGCGCATGCCTGGCGGCGTGCTGATGCCCGGGGCCTCGTCGCGGTAGCCGAAACGCTCGCTGGCCTCGACGATGGCGTCGGCCTCGGCGCCCGTCATCAGGCCGCGGATCTCGAAGGCGAGCAGGCCGCCGAGCTCGATGTCGTGGCGCGTCGGGGTCGGGCCGGCCTCGGCGGCCAGCGCGAGCGCCGGCGCCGGCGTCTCGAAGGCATGGATCGGCGTGTCCTCGACCAGGCCGCCCATCGGCAGCGAGCCGGGCATCACCGCCACCGTGCGGTGCGGCGGCCAGTCGCGCGGCGTCGCCGTCACCATTGGCCGACGTTGGGCATCGAGGCCCAGGGTTCGGCCGGCGCCAGCGCGTTGCCCGACTGCAGCAGCTCGATCGAGATGTTGTCGGGCGAGCGCACGAAGGCCATGCGGCCGTCGCGCGGCGGGCGGTTGATGGTCACGCCGTGCTCCTGCAGGCGGCGGCAGGCGGCGTAGATGTCGTCGACCTCGTAGGCCAGGTGGCCGAAGTTGCGGCCGCCGGTGTAGGCCTCCGGGTCCCAGTTGTGCGTGAGCTCGACCTGCGCGTCGGGCTGCCCGGGCGGCGCGAGGAAGACGAGCGTGAAGCGGCCGGCCGGCACGTCGCGCTGCCGGATCACCTCGAGGCCGAGCGCCTCGCAGTAGAAGCGCAGCGACGCGTCAATGTCGGTCACGCGGACCATGGTGTGCAGGTATCTCATTCGGGGCCTTTCTGCGAAGCGGCCCCGATTGTCCGCGCGGCGGCCCGGCCGCGCGTCAGTGCGGTCTTGAGCCGTCGCCGCCGGCTTCGGGGTCGGCGTCGTGTTCGACGATCTGCACGCCGTCGAGCAGATCCATCGACGAGGTGGTCCAGCTGTCCATCGGCAGGGTCGAGCGGCCATCGGCGTCGTGCGCCGGCGCCGCGGCGCGGGGATCGACCCACGCGCCGCCAGGCTGGCCGGGGCTCACGCGCCAGACCTTGCGGCCGGCGGGGGGCGCAGGCAGGCGCCCGCCTTCGGCCGGCCACTTTCCGAACGTGAGCACGCGCAACACTCTCAGCATGAGTCGATTCACCTCGGCGATTCCTGGGCCAACGGGGCAACGGGGGCAGAAGGTACGCACGCCAGCCCGTGCCGTCACCGCCCCGCATGGTGGTGCCGGCGCACTGCGCACGCATTGCGCCGGCTCAGTCGCGCGGGGGCAACGCCGGCGTGTGCTGGGTCACGCCCGCTTGCGCGGCGCCGGACTGCTCAGTCCAGCGGCCAGCCCGCCACCTTGGGCACGCTCAGCGCTTCGGCTTCGCTGACCACGGTGTCGCCGGCGTGTGGCGCGCCGGCGCTGCGCCACCAGGGCGTGACGCGCTCGGCCTGCACCGGCTCGACCGGCTCGCCCAGGCGCGGCATGACCAGCTGCACGCCGCGCGCGGGCGCCTGGGCCAGCAGCGTCTCGGCGGGCTCGTCCCAGGCGTGCATCGCCAGGCTGAAGGTGCCCCAGTGCACCGGCAGGAAGGCGCCGCCGCCGAGCAGGGCATGGGCCTCGAGCGCGTTCATCGGGCCCAGGTGGATGTCGCCCCAGGACGGATGGAAGGCGCCCACCTCGAGCATCACCAGGTCGAAGGGCCCGAGGCGCTCGCGGATCAGGCCGTACTCGGTGGTCAGGCCGGTGTCGCCGCTGAAGAAGACCGAATGTTTCGCCGTGCGGATCACCATCGACGACCACAGCGTGGCGTTGCGGTCCTTGAGGCCGCGCCCGCTGAAGTGCTGCGAGGGCGCGGCGGTCACCGCCAGCTCGCCGCCGGGCAAGGTGTGGTGTTCCCACCAGTCGAGCTCGGTGATCAGCCCGGCCGGCACGCCGAAGGACTCGAGATGCGCACCGACGCCCAGCGAAGTGACGAAGGGCACGCCGGTCTTGGCGAGTGCGCGCACGGTGCCGTAGTCGAGGTGGTCGTAGTGGTCGTGCGAGACGATCACCAGGTCCAGCGGCGGCAGCGCGCGCAGCGGGATCGGCACCGGCTGGAAGCGTTTCGGCCCGATCAGCCGCGAGGGCGAGGCGCGCGCGCCCCACACCGGGTCGGTGAGCACGCGGTAACCGTCGATCTCGATCAGCACCGTGGAGTGCCCGAGCCAGGTGGCACGCAGGCCGCTGTCGACCGGCTTCGCCCAGCCCGCGCGAGGGTCGATCGAGGGCAGCGGGCCTTCGGGCACGCGGCGGTTGCCGCCGCAGACGAAGTCGCTGATCGTGGGCCGCGCCACGCCGTGGTCGCGCAGCCCCGGCAGGATGGGGTGCAGGTTGCGGAAGCCCTCGCCGGCCCAGCGCAGCGAGGCCTGCATGCGTTCGAGCCGTTCGCCGACCGCGCGTTTGCCGAATGACTTCATCGTGCGTGGAACCTCCAGCGGCGCATCATGCCCGCGGCGGCCGCAACGCGCCCGGCCGAGACCCTAGACCTTGCGCGGCTTCACGCGCAGCCCGTCGCGCGTGGCGGCCGGCGGGTAGACGATCACCTGCGTGCCAGGCTGCACGCCCGATTCAATCCAGGCCTCGCTGCCGTTGCGTGCGCCGAGCTTCACCGCCACGCGCCTGGCACGGCCGCCGTCGAGCACGAACACCGCCATTCCGCCGGCGCCGGCGCCCTCGCCCTCGGGCACCGGGAACACGGCGCTGACCGGCACCTTGACCACCTTGTCCAGCGCGCGCGTGACGATGCGCACGCCGACGCGGAAGCCGTCGCCGAGCGCGCGCCATTGTTCGCGCGGGCTGGTCAGGTCGATCAGCACCCGCACGCGCTGCTCCTCGACGCCGAGTGCCGACACCTTGGTGAAGCCGCCCGGCTCGACGATGCGCACGCGGCCCTGCAGCACGCCGTCGCCGCCCCAGCGTTCGATGTGCACCGGGCTGCCCGGCTGCGCGCGCAGCGCGTCGGCGGTGAGCAGCTCCGCCACCACCTCGAGACGTGCCGTGTCGCCGAGCTCCAGGATCGGCGCCCCCAGCGCCACCACACCCTCGCTGGGCTGCACGACCTTGAGCACGCGGCCGGCCACCGGCGCGCGCAGCGCGAAGCCGCGCCCGCCGCCGGGCTGGGTGAGTGCCAGCAGCGCGGCGCGCGCCTGCTCGACCTCGTGGGCGGCCACATGGCCTTCCTCGACGGCGGCATCGAGGTCCTTCTGCGCGGCCAGCACCGACAGGCGATCGGTCTCCAGCTTGGTGGGCGCGACGAAACCCTGTTTCGCGAGCTGCTCGCTGCGCTGCTGCTCGTTGCGCGCCTGCGCGAGCGCGACCTTGGCCCCTTCGATGCGCGCGGCCACGCGCTGCGTCTGCGCCTGCGCGATCTCGACACGCAGCTGCTGCTCGCGGCGGGTGCGCTCGTCGAGCAGGGCCGGCAGCACCGGCGTGAGCGTGGCGAGCAGCGCGCCGGCCTCGACCGCGTCACCCTCGCGCAGCGTGATGCGCGGCAGCAGCGCGGCCAGCGGCGCCGAGACCACGTAGCGGTCGCGCAGGCGGGTCTTGCCGTCCTCCTCGATCGAGGTCTCGAACGGGCCCTCGGTGACGCTGGCCACTTCGACTTCCAGCGGCCGCGGCGCGAAGGCCCAGCCGAGCAGGGCGGCGATGGCCAGGGCGGCGGCGCCGCCGACGATCCAGGTGCTCTTCTTCATGTTGTCATTCCCTTGTCTTCAGCACGGCGACCATGTCGAGCGTGTCGATGCGCCGGCGCACGATCAGCGCGCTGAGCACGCCGGCGCAGAGCACGCACAGCGCCGCCCAGGCATAGGTGCGCGGCAGGATCACCACCGGAAAGTAGAACTGGTCGGAGGCGAGCAGCCCCGAGATCAGGTGCACCAGGCCGAAGCCCAGCGCCATGCCCAGCGGCAGCGCGATGCCGATGACGATGGCCAGCTCGCCCAGCAGCAGCGCCGACACCTCGGCGCGCGTGAAGCCGAGCACGCGCAGCGAGGCCAGCTCCCAGCCGCGCTCGGCCAGCGCGATGCGCGCGTTGTTGTAGACCACGCCCACCGCGATCACCGCGGCGAAGGCGGTCAGGATGGTGCTCATGATGCGCACGTTGCGCGCGCTGATCTCCTGCATGTTGCGCAGCATGGTCGCCTTGCTGAAGGCGCCGGCCACGCGCGGCAGCGACTTGATCGCCTCGAGCAGCCCTTCCTCGCGGCCGCGCTCGACGGCCAGCACGTAGCCGCTGGACAGGTCGCCGTCGCCGAGCGCGCGGTTCAGCGCCGTGCGGTCCATGTAGGCGTTCAGGCCCATCATCTCGCGCACCGTGGCGCCGACAGTGAGCGCGACGCTGCGCGGCCGGCCTTCCTCGACCTCGGCCAGCAGCGTGTCGCCCACGCGAACGCCGAGCTTGTCGGCCAGGCGGTCGGTGATCACCAGGCCCATGCCCTCCAGCGTGGTGGCGTGGTTCTCGGCGTCGACCACGCGATAGAGCACGGCGCGGCCGTCGTAGCCGCGGATCAGGCTGCGTTCGCTGATGTGGCCGTGGCGGAAGGTCACCGGCACGAAGCGCGTCGACTCGACCTGCGTCACCGCAGGCAGCCGCGCCAGGTCCAGGCGCGCGATGTCGTCGCCGGGCTCGACCATCCACACCGCCACGTCGCTGCGCATGGCCACGTTGAACTGTCCGTCGACGATGTACTCGATGGCGTCGCGGAAGAAGTTGCCGAGCACGACGATCGCCACCGCCGCGGCCACGCCGCTGATCGAGATCAGGCTGCGCCAGGGCCGGCGTTCCATGTTGCGGATGATCATGCGCAGCGCCGGGCTCATCGCCTGGATGCCCAGCCGTTCGAGCAGGGTGCGGCGGTAGCGGCCCGGCGCGGGCGGGCGCATCGCCTCGGCCGGCGCGAGCCGAACGGTGGCGAGGATGGCGTTGAGCGTGCCGGCCACCGCGGTGGCCACGGTGATGCCCATGCTCACCAGCAGCAGCCAGGGCGCGATGTGGTGTCCGAAGCGCGGAAAGCGGAAGAATTCGGCGTACAGGCCGGTGAACATGGTGCCCAGCCGGTCGCCCACGACCACGCCCAGCGCCAGGCCGACGGCGACGATCAGCATCACCAGCTTGAGGTAGTGCGTGGCGATGTCGCGGTTCGGGTAGCCCAGCGCCTTCAGCGCGGCGATCTGCTCGCGCTGCGTGGCGACCAGCCGCGACACGACGACGTTGAGCAGGAAGGCGGCCACGCCGAGGAAGATCGCCGGCAGCACGGTGCCGAGCACGCGCTGCTCCTTGATCTCGTTGTCGAGCATGGCGTGCGAGGTCTGGTCGGCGCGGCCGTGGACCTCGCGCCCGCCGTAGGCCGCGAGCAGGCGCGAGAGCGCGTCGATCACGCCGGGCTCCGACGCCCCCGGGGCGAGCCGCAGGGCAATGCGGTTGAAGGCGCCGTTCATGTCGTAGGCGGACGCGAGCGCCTCGCGGTCCATCCAGAAGATGCCGAAGCCGCGCAGGTCGGGCATGCCCCACAGGCCGGCGAAGACGAACTCCGGCGACAGCGCCGTGCCCACCACGATCAGCGTGCGTTGGCGCCCGTTGACCAGCGCCTTCAGCGTGGCGCCGGGTTTCAGGCCGCGCGCCTGCGCGAAACCCTCGGAGACCAGCACCTCCAGGCTGCCGTCGGCACGGCGCACGCCGGTGCCGTCGAGCGGCCGGCCACTGGCCAGCGAGACGCGGTTCAGCGAGAAGGGCCGCTGCGGGTCCAGCCCGATCAGCTGGCCGAGGATCGGGTCGGACACGCCGGGCAGCTCGACACGCACCATCTGCTCGACCGTGGTCTGCACCTCGGCCACGCCGGGCTGCGTGGCCAGCGTGGCGGCCAGCGCATCGGGCGCGCGCTTGACGCTGGCGAACAGATCGGCGAAGTGCCCGTCGACATAGAAGTCGTCGCGCGCCCGCGCCAGCGAATCCACCGCCGACAGGCTGGTGATGAAGCCGCCGATGCCGCTGGCCACCACCAGCGCGATGGTCAGCGCCTGGCTCCACATCAGGCGCAGGTCGCGCAGCAGCTTGCGGTCCAGGGCCTTCATCGCGGGCTCACCAGCTCAGTTCGGACGGCGTCAGCCGATGGCTGTTGCGCACCACCTTCTGCACGCAGCCGTCACCCAGCGAAATCACCGTGTCGGCCATGCCGGCAATGGCGGCGTTGTGCGTGATCACCACGGCAGTGGTGTGCAGCTCGCGGTTGATGCGCGCGATCACCTCCAGCACCAGCTTGCCGGTGGTGTAGTCGAGCGCGCCGGTGGGCTCGTCGCACAGCAGCACCTGCGGCCGCTTGGCGATGGCGCGCGCGATCGCCACGCGCTGCTGCTCGCCGCCGGACAGCTGCGCGGGGAAGTGGTCGCGCCGCGGCGTCAGGCCGACCAGGTCGATCGCTTCATCGACCGGCATCGGATCGACGGCGATGTCGGTGACCAGCGCGACGTTCTCGCGCACCGTCAGGCTGGGGATCAGGTTGTAGAACTGGAACACGAAGCCGACGTGTTCCCGGCGGTAAGTGGTGAGCTCGGCCTCGCTGGCGCCGGACAGGCGGTGGTCACCGAACCACACCTCGCCGGTGCTGGGCACGTCCAGCCCGCCGAGGATGTTCAGCAGCGTCGACTTGCCGCTGCCCGAGGGGCCGAGCAGCACGACGAACTCGCCGCGCGCGATCTCCAGGTCGACGTCGTGCAGGGCGCGCACTTCCACCTCGCCGCTGCCGTAGGTCTTGGACAGGCCGTGGGCGCGGAAGACGGCGTCGGGGGCGGGCGAGGCGGGAGCGGTGTCCATGGTCGGGGCCGGAGTCAGGGATTCTCCGGATCCGGCGATGTCGCGGGATGACCGACGTCAAGCCAGATTTCGCACGGGCGCGGGCGCTCGCTTCGTGCTGCGGGGTCGAACTGCGACAATCATTTCGGCCAGCGCCCATCATCCCCCCATGTCCGTGACGACCATCCCCACCAAGACCCCATTGGGTCACGAGGAGATGCGCCGCCGCACCGGCGGCCTGGGGCAGCGCCATCGCACCATCCTGTTCCTGATCGACGGGCGGCGCCCGCTCAGCGAGGTGCTCAGCCTGGCGCTGAAGGCCGGGGCCGCCACCAGCCATTTCGAGGACCTGGTGCGCATGGGCTTCGTCGAGCTGCCGCCGGAGGAGCCGCCGGCACCGCCGCCGGTGGAGTTGCCGTTCACGCCGGCTCAGGCGCAGATCACCGAGCTGGCGGTGGAGGTGCCAGCCGAGGCCGAGGCGGTGCCGCCGGCGCTCGAGCCGGTGCAGGCACCGCCGCAGGTGGAACCGGTCACGCCGCCACCGGCCGTGCCGTTGCAGCCTCCGCCGCCGGTCGCGCGGGGGCCGCGCGAACTGCCGCCGCCGCCGGTGCCGCCAGTGCCGCCGCGACCGGCCGCGCCCGAGCGCCTCGACCCGGTCACCGATCTGCCGACGCGGCCCTTCCTGCCGCCCTCGCGCAGCACGCCGGCGCCGGCGCCGGACGTGTCGCCGGCCGAGGACCTGCCGGTGCTGGAGCAGGCACGCGCGCAGATCCTGCAGACCCTGCGCTGCGACCCGCAGCCCTCGAGCGCCCGCCTGGCCGAGCGCGTGCGCCTGGCGCGGGGCGGCTCCGAGCTGATCGACGTGGTGTGGGTGATGGAGCGAGGGCTGCATCACCACCAGCGTTCGCACCGCGGCCTGCTCGCACTGCAGCGTGCGCGTGAGCTGCTCGGCCTGGGCAACACGCTGGTCGACGAAGACAGCCGTCCGAGCCGGCTCGAGGACGAGGACTGGTGAGCAGCGGGGCGCCGACGCGCCCGCCGGCTACTCCCCCGCGCTGACGCGGTTGCGGCCTTCGCTCTTGGAGCGGTACAGCGCCTTGTCGGCGCGGTCGATCAGCGCTTCCATCGGCTCGCCCGGCTGCCAGCTCGACACGCCCAGCGAGACGGTGATCGCGCCGATGCTCTCGTTGCTGTTGCCGCGGCGGATGCGCGCGCCGGAGATGGTGGTGCGGATCTGCTCGGCCAGCGCCAGCGCACCGGCCAGCGCGGTGGCCGGCAGCAGCACCACGAACTCCTCGCCGCCGTAACGCGCCACCAGGTCGCGGCCCTTGACGCAGGAGCGGATCGCCAGCGCGATGCTCTTGAGCACCGTGTCGCCGAAGACGTGGCCGTACTTGTCGTTGATCTGCTTGAAGTGGTCGAGGTCGATCAGCACCACGCTCGGGCCGGACTCGCCGGCCGGATGCTCGCGCAGCAGCGCCGCCATCGCCTCGTCGAAGCCGCGGCGGTTGCTCACGCCGGTGAGCGAGTCGAGCGTGGCCTCGACCCGGGCCTGGTCGAGTTCGACGCGCAGTCTCGCGAGCTCGGCGGTGGCGGCCTGCAGCCGCTGCATCAGCGTGGTGAGGCTGGCCCCGGTGTCGCGCGAGTCGGTGAGGAGCGCGTCGAGCTCGATGCCCAGGTTGGCCGGCATGCCCAGGCTGGCCATGCGGCCGCTCTTTTCCTGCAGCGATGCGGTGAATTCGGAGACCCGCTCGCCGGTCAGCGTGGCGGTGGTGCCGACCTCGTCGATGACCGCGCGCAGCCCGTCGGAGACCTTCTGATTCGCCTGCGCGGCGGATTCGAGGATGTGGCGGCGGTACAGCGTGTGCACCAGCGCGTCGCTCATCGGCACCTGCCGCGCGACCACCTGGTCCATCTCGGCTTTCAGACCCGGGTTGCGGCCGGCCAGGTAGTCGTACCAGACGGCGTAGGTGATCGGATGGAGCGGCGCCGGATGTTGCGCCATCATCGGGATGGCCTGACGCAGCAGTTCGGCGGAACGGTCCTTCGAATCCGGGTAATGCATGCGACGGCCTTGGCGCAACTTCGGGAACGGAGTCCGGATTCTCCGGCATCCGGGCGGCCCCGTCTCAGAATTGCCGACCGCCCGTCAGAAGTGAGTCACAGCCTGGCCGATTCCGTCGAAGGCCAGCACCACCCGCTCGCCGGGCGAGGCCGGCGGTGCGCCGGCCCAGGTGCCGGTGCTGACCACGCTGCCGGCGCCGAGCCGGCCGTGGCGTGCGGTGGCGTGGCGCAGCCAGTCGGCCAGCACCCAGGCCGGGTCGCCGCAGGAATGCGTGCCGGTGCGCTCGATCGGCGGCTGCGCGCCGATGACGAGCCGGCAGCGCTGCGCCGACCAGTCGCGCCGCTCGAATCGCTGCCACGGCCCCAGCACCAGCGCGGCATGCGAAGCGAGGTCGGCCAGGCGCAACAAGGCCGGCGCGGCCAGGCCCTGTTGCCAGCGCGAATCGACGATCTCGATGGAGACCGCCATCGCGTCGACCAGGGCAGTGGCGCTGTCGTGGTCGAGCGTGCTCGCGCGTGCCGCGTCGACATCGCAGCCCAGGCGCAAGGCGATCTCGGACTCGACCCCGCGGCTGTGCATCGGCCAGCGCGAGGCGTCGCCGGGGCTCGCCCACACGCCGGCCGGCGGCAGCGGTGCGTGGGTCAGCGGCTGGCCGCGGCCGGGGCCGCCGGACTTCCAGTGCCGCGGCGCGGCGTCGCCGAACCAGCCGAGCGCCGACGCCACCCGCTGCTGCACGGCATAGGCCGCTTCGGCATCGGGCAGTGCCTGGGCCAGCGGCGACGCATCGGCGGGAATGCCGCTGCGGCGTGCCTGCAACAGCGCTTCGGTCACCGCCTCGATGCCGGCACCGCTCATGTCGTCGCTCCGGTCGGCCGGCGGCGGAACATGCCCCAGCCCTCCATGGTCAGCACGACCTCGCCGTCCTGGTTGAGCACCTGCCAGCGCGAGCGCACCAGGCCGACGTCGGGGCGGCTGCCCATCGGCCGCGCTTCCAGCACCTCGAGCCGCACGCGCAGCGTGTCGCCCGGGTAGACGGGCCGTGTCCAGCGCAGGCTGTCGATGCCGGGCGAGCCCAGGCTCGCGGCCTCGAGCAGGTGGTCGTCGCAGATCATGCGCATGGTCATCGCGCAGGTGTGCCAGCCGCTGGCCGAGAGCCGGCCGAACAGCGAGGCCTCGGCGGCTTCGTCGTCGAGGTGGAAGGGCTGCGGGTCGAACTCGCTCGCGAAGGCGAGCACGGCCTCGCGCGTGACGGTCTTGGCGCCGAACTCGCGGACCGAGCCGGCCGGGAAGTCTTCCCAGTGATAACGGATGCTGCGGGGTGGGTTCACCGCGCCAGCATAGCGCCGGCCACCAGTTCGGCCGCGGCCAGGTCTTCGAGCGCGTTGCCCACCGCCTTGAACAGCGTGATCTCGCGCGCGCCGGTGCGCCCGGGCCGCTCGCCGCGGCACAGCTGTGCGAGCGTGCCCTGCAGCTGCGTGGCGTCGAACGCCCCTTCGGCCACCGCGCCGAGCAAGTCGCCCGACTTGGCCAGCGCCTCCTCGGTGTCGACGAACACGCGGCTGCGCGCGAAGCAGGCGGCGTCGCTCTCGCGCATGCGCGGCGTGAAACTGCCGATCAGGTCGAGGTGCGTGCCTTCGCGCAGCCACTCGCCGCGCACCAGCGGCGCCTCGGCGAGCGTGGCGCAGCTGACGATGTCGGCCTGCTCGACGGCACCGCGCAGGTCGGTCACCGCCTGCGCATCGAAGCCCTGGTCCTGCCACTGCAGCGCCAGCGCCCGGGCGCCTGCGGGCCGATGGTTCCAGACCTGCACCTGCGTGATCGGCCGCACCGTGCGGATGGCCGGTGCCAGGTGCTGCGCGACGCGGCCGCTGCCCAGCACGAGCAGCCGCGACGCATCGGCGCGGGCGAGCAAGCTCGCCGCCAGCGCCGAGGCGGCCGCGGTGCGGCGCGAAGTGATCTGATTGCCGTCGAGCTGCGCGAGCGGCACGCCGGTGCGGGCGTCGAACAGCGTGTAGATCGAATGCAGGCCGGGCAGGCCGCGTGCGCCGTTGCCGGGAAAGATGGTGACGGTCTTGATGCCGAGGAAGCGGCCCGGCCGCCAGGCCGGCATCAGCAGCACGGTGCCGCCGGCACCTTCGGGATCGTCGACGCGGTGGGTGTGCCGCAGCGGCACTTCGCAGCCTTCGCTGAAGGCGCGGCGCAGGGCGTCGATCAGGGCGGGCCAGCCCAGGGGGGCGGCGGTGGCGGTGGCGTCGAGGTGGAGCAAGGGGCGGAGCGCTCAGGTGCGCTCCGCGAGTATCCGATGGCGGGGGGCCAGGCCCCTCGCAGCTCAGGCGAAGAAGTGGCGGAACACGTCCGGCTCGCGCAGCTCGCGCGTGACCAGGCCGCGCAGCGGCTCCTGGAACGGCCCGCTCTCGGTGATCGGGTCCAGCGCGGCGGGCATGGTGACGTCCCAGGTGCCCGTGAAGCTCGACGAGTTCTGGAACTCGCCGCCGCGGCGCGCGTCGACATTGACCAGCCGTTCGGTCAGCGACGGCAGTTCCTCCCACTCGATGCCCGTGCCGTACTGGCTCAGGCGGCGCTGCGTGCTGGCGAGGTAGCGGTTCGGGTGGTGGTTCATGCTGAGGTCCTGCGGGTGTGACAACGTGATGGGAAGCTTATCGACCGTCGCCCCTGGTCATGAACCCGATAAGGGGCACGGCGAGCGGCCATTTCGACATCGGAAGGCGGTCGGCGTGCGAAAGTTCCTCGTTCCGGCGTGGCCTCCCCCATGCCCGGGGCTTGACGCGACAATCGGGTTCATGGCTCGACTCGACACCCTCCCTGCCGCTCCCGCGGCCGCTGCCGAACCGCGCCGCAAGGGCGTGCCGGCCGACCCGCAGAAGTTCGCCGTCGACGTGCGCGCGAGCAGCATCGACGGCCGCGGCGCCTTCGCGGCCGAGGCGATGCCGGCGCGGCGCAAGATCGGCGAGATCCGCGGCGAGTCGGTCAGCGTGCGCGAGGCGCGGCGCCGCGCGAAGTCGATGGAGCGCATCATGATCGTCGAGGTGAGCCACACGCGCGCCATCGATGCCTCGTTGTCGACCGACCCGCTGCGCTTCACCAACCACTCCTGCCAGCCCAATGCCGTGCTGCGCATCCGCCAGGGCCGCGTGGAGTTCTACGCGATGCGCGACATCGCCGTCGGCGAGGAGATCACCGTCAACTACGGCGAGACGCACCACGAGGGCAAGCTGCGCTGCCGCTGCGGCGCGCCCGGTTGCGTGGGTGCGATCTGACGCCGCGCATGCAGACGATCGCCGTCATCGACTTCGAGACCACCGGCATGTCGCCCGCGCAGGGCGCCCGCGCGACCGAGATCGCCGCGGTGCTGGTGGAGGACGGGCGCATCGTCGGGCGCTTCCAGAGCCTGATGAACAGCGGCGCCTGGGTGCCGCCCTTCATCGAGCAGCTCACCGGCATCAGCAATGCCATGCTGGCCGACGCGCCGCCCTCGCGCGCGGTGATGCACGAGGTGATGCGCTTCACCCGCGGCTGCCCGCTGGTGGCGCACAACGCCGCCTTCGACCGCGGCTTCTGGCTGGCCGAGTCGGTGCGCGCCGATTGCGAGCCCGACGAAGCGCATGCCTTCGCCTGCACCTTGCTGCTGGCGCGGCGCCTGTACCCCGAGGCACCCAATCACAAGCTCGGCACGCTGGCCGCATGGCACCGCCTGCCCAGTGCCGGCCGCGCGCACCGCGCGCTCGCCGATGCCGAGGTGACGGCCCAACTGCTGCTGCGCATGCAGGCCGACTTGCGCGAACGCCATGCCGCGCTGTGCGAGGGGGGCGTGGATCACGCGCTGCTGTGCACGCTGCAGCGCTTGACGCGGCGGCAGATGACCCGGCTCCGGCTGGAGCCGGCCTGAGGGTCGGCCTTCGGCCCGTTGCGGTCTTCGTGGGTCCGCTTTGCGTGCGACGGG
>CAZVLY010000041.1:0-19684 GCA_964628175.1 uncultured Piscinibacter sp.
GAACTGCCGCATGGAAGTGCACGAGGCCGAGGCGATGATGCGCCGCGAAGGCATCGCCTGGCTGTCGTCGACGCACAAGTCGATCGAGGAAATCGCCACCACGATCCTGCGCGACCTGCGGCCGGACCGGCTCATGTATTAGGACGGCGGCGGCGCCGCCTCCCAGCGGTCCTTGCCGGTCAGCTTGGCCCGGTACATCGCCTGGTCGGCCCGGTCGATCAGTCGCTCGAAACGCTCGGCCCCGCCCGCCGACATGGCCACGCCGATCGAAGCCGTGCAACCGATGGGATCCTCGGACTCGCCGAGCTTCAGCCCGCGAAGTTCCGCCAGGATCCGCTCGACGACCTTCACGCCGTCTTCGCGGCGGGTGCGCGGCAGAACCACCGCGAACTCCTCGCCGCCCCAGCGCGCGGCCAGCTCGGTGCTGCGCAGCGCCGCCTGCATGCGCTGTGCGGTCGCGCGCAGCAGCCGGTCGCCCGCCGCATGGCCATGGCGGTCATTGACCCGCTTGAAGTCGTCGAGGTCGAGCAGCGCCGCCACCAGCGGCTCGCCCGTGCGCTGCGCCATGTCGAGTTCGCGCTGGGCCAGTTCGCAAAGCCGGCGGCGGTTGGACAGGCCTGTGAGGTCGTCGTACCAGGCCAGTCGCTCCGCCTGGAGCCGGGCGGCCTCGACCTCGCGCAGAAGGCGCACGATCACCCAGCTCACCGGCACGGAGACGACCAGCGGGATCACCACCGCGATGGCCACGTAGAGCGGGAAGGCGGGGGTCTGGGGCAGCCGCAGCGCCGCGGTCAAGCCGAACAGGGCGGCGACCGACAGGCCCACGCTGCAGGCCGCCACGGCCGCCACCGTGAGCGCCACCGGGCTGCCCACGACGATCCTTCTCCAGCCTGCGTCCATTCCCGCCTCCTCGCTTCGGGTGCACCGCACCGCGCCTGCGCTCACCGGGCGCGCTGGCGCGCCGATTCGTACAGGCACACCGCCGCCGCCGCAGCGACGTTCAGCGAGTCATCGCCGCCCGGCTGCGGAATCCGCAGCGCCATCGCGCATTGCCGCTGCAGTGCCGCCGAAACTCCCTGCCCTTCGTGGCCGAGGACCCATCCGCAAGGCCACGGCAGATCGACCTCGTGCAGCGCCTGCGCGGCGTGCGAACTGGTGCCCAGCATCGGCACCTGCAGTGCGGCCAGCGTTTCGGATTCGAGCCCTTCGACCAGCCGCAGCGCGAAATGCGCGCCCATGCCGGCACGCAGCACCTTGGGCGACCACAGCGCCGCCGTGCCCTTGAGCGCCAGCACCTGCGTGAAGCCGAAGGCCGAGGCACTGCGCAGGATGGCGCCGACGTTGCCGGCATCCTGCAGGCGGTCGAGCACCACCGAGGCTTGTTCGGGCGCGAGCGCCGGCGCCGTCGGCGTGGTGACGACGAAGCCGATCTCCGGCGGCGACTCCAGCGTGCTCAGCCCGGCCATCAGTTCCGGCGGCACGAGCGCCACGGCCGCCGCGTGGCCTGCCAGAGCCCTCAACGCGGGCTGCTCCCAGTCGGCGGTGCTGAAGATGGCCTGCACCGCCCGCCCGCCGCGCTGCACGAACGCCGAGCACAGGTGATCGCCTTCCAGCCACACTTCGCCGAGCTTGCGGTAGGCGCCGGGGTCGGCGCCGAGCTTGCGAACCCGCACCAGCAACGGGTTGTCGCGCGAGCTGACATGGCGGGGGTCGGCCATGGCTTCAATCGATCAGAACGTCGCGCACCGGGCCGAAGCTGCGCCGGTGCTGCGGGCAGGCGCCATGCGCGCGCAGTGCAGCCAGGTGCTCCGGCGTCGGGTAGCCCTTGTGGCCGTCGAAGCCGTACTGCGGGTGCTGGGCATGCAGTTCGAGGCAGAGCTGGTCACGGTGCACCTTGGCCAGGATGGATGCGGCCGAGATCGCCTTCACCTTCGCGTCGCCCTTGACGATGGCCTCGGCCGGGATCTTCAGCACCGGGATGCGGTTGCCGTCGACCAGCACCTTGGCGGGCTTCAGGCGCAGGCCCTCGACCGCGCGGCGCATCGCCAGCATCGTCGCCTGCAGGATGTTCAGCTCGTCGATCTCGGCCGCGCTGGCCTCGGCGATGCAGCAGCACAGCGCCTTGGCGCGGATCTCGTCGAACAGGCGCTCGCGCTTGAGCGCACTGATGGCCTTCGAGTCGGCCAGGCCCTTGATGGACTTCAGGTCGTCGAGGATCACCGCCGCGGCCACCACCGGACCGGCCAGCGGGCCGCGGCCGGCCTCGTCCACGCCCGCCACCAGGCCGGGCACGTCGAAGCTCAGGCCGAGCTGCTCAGCGCGCAAGAATCTTCTCGATCGCATCGGTGGCGGCGCGCGCGGTGTCGCGGCGAAGCTCCAGGTGCAGCGCATGGAAGCGCGATTGCAGCGCGGCGCAGCGCTGCGGGTCGTCGAGCCAGGCCAGGGCCGCATGCGCCAGCCGCTCGGGCGTGGCATCGCCCTGGATCAGCTCGGGCACGGCGAAGTCGCGCAGCAGGATGTTGGGCAGGCCCACCCAGGGCTGGTACTTCATGCGCTTCATCATCTGCCAGCTCAGCGCGTGCATGGCATAGGCGATGACCATCGGCCGCTTGAACAGCGCCGCCTCCAGCGTGGCCGTGCCGCTGGCCACCAGGGTCACGTCGCAGGCCGCCAGCGCCTCGTGCGAGCGGCCATCGAGCAGTTCCACCTTCACCCGCTCGGCATGCAGCTTGCGCAGCGGCTCGACCAGGTGGCGCAGCCCGGGCACCACCGGGAGGATGAAGCGCAGGCCCGGGCGCAGGGCCGCCAGCTCGGCCGCGGCGCCGAACAGCCGCGGCGCGATGTACTGGATCTCGGAGCGGCGGCTGCCGGGCAGCAGCGCCACCACGGTCTCGTCGCCGAGGCCCAGCGCAGCGCGGCTGGCCGCGCGCGGGACCTCCAGCGGGATCGCATCGGCCAGCGGGTGACCCACGTAGACGGCCGCGATGCCCTGCTTCGCGTAGATCTCCGGCTCGAACGGGAAGATGCACAGCACGGCGTCGACCGCCTGGCGGATCTTCTCGATGCGCTTGCCGCGCCAGGCCCAGATCGAGGGGCTGACGAAGTGCACGGTGGGGATGCCGGCGGCCTTCAGCCGCGTTTCCAGATCGAGGTTGAAGTCGGGCGCGTCGACACCGATGAACAGGTCCGGCTTCGCCGCCAGGATGCGCTCGGCCAGCTGATTGCGGATGCCGACCAGCTCGCGGTAGTGGCTGAGCACCTCGACATAGCCGCGCACGGCCAGCTTGTCGTGCGGCCACCAGGCCTCGAAACCCTGGGCGGCCATCTTCGGCCCGCCGATGCCCTGCGCCACCAGTCCCGGCCAGCGGGTGCGCAGGCCGCCGAGCAGCAGGCCGGCGAGCAGGTCGCCCGAGGCCTCTCCCGCGACCATCGCGAAGCGCGGAGCGGCCGCGTCCATGCGGCTCAGCGCGCGATGCCGCGCGTGGCGCCCGCGAGGAAGGCGCTCATCAGCGCCACGTCGCCCGCGGCGTGAGGCGCTTCGCGGCCGAGCGCCTCGATGGCTTCTCGCGCCTGCTCGAAGGTCTTGCCCTCGCGGTACAGCAGCTTGTGCATCTGCTTGACCGCGGCGATGCGCGGCGCATCGAAACCGCGCCGGCGCAGGCCCTCGATGTTGAAGCCGCGCACGGCCAGCGGGTTGCCGTCGACCAGCATGTAGGGCGGCACGTCCTGCGAGACCGCGCTGCCGAAGCCGACCATCACGTGCGCGCCGATCTTGACGAACTGGTGGATGCCGGTCAGGCCGCCCACCGTGACCCAGTCACCCAGGTGCACATGCCCCCCCAGCGTGGTGTTGTTGGCCAGCGTGGTGCGGTCGGCGACCTGGCAATCGTGCGCGATGTGCACGTAGGCCATGATCCAGTTGTCGTTGCCGATGCGCGTGACGCCCGCGTCCTGCGCCGTGCCCAGGTTGAAGGTGCAGAACTCGCGCACCATGTTGCGGTCGCCGATGTGCAGCTCGGTGGGCTCGCCGGCGTACTTCTTGTCCTGGGGCACTGCGCCGATCGAGTTGAACTGGAAGATGCGGTTGTCGCGGCCGATCGTCGTGCGGCCCTCGATCACGCAGTGCGGGCCGATCGTCGTGCCTTCGCCGATGCGCACCTGCGAGCGCACCACGGTGTAGGCGCCTATCGTGACGTTCTCGCCGAGTTGCGCGCCGTTCTCGACGATAGCGGTGGGGTGGATGCTGGCCATGTGCCCGGACTCCCTTGTCTCGGCCTCAGGTGAAGCTGCGCATCGTGCAGGTGAGGTCGGCCTCCACGGCCACCTCGCCGTCCACCAGCGCACGGCCCTTGAACTTGAACACCGAGGACTTCATGCGCTCCAGCGTGGCCTCGAGCACGAGCTGATCACCCGGCTCGACAGGCCGCTTGAAGCGTGCGTTGTCGATACCGGCGAAGTAGTACACCGTGTTGGAGTCGGGCTCCTGGCCAAGCGTCTCGAAGGCCAGCAGCGCCGAGGCCTGCGCCAGCGCCTCGATCATCAGCACGCCGGGCATCACCGGGCGCTTCGGGAAGTGGCCGTTGAAGAAGTCCTCGTTGATGGTGACGTTCTTGATCGCCTTGATGCGCTGGCCCTTCTCGAGCTCGAGCACACGGTCCACCAACAGGATCGGGTAGCGGTGCGGCAGCTTCTTCAGGATCTGGTGGATGTCCATCATCATCATGGTTGTCTCGGCGTGGTGTCGTTCTTCTCGAGGGCTCGGATGCGCTCGCGCAGGGTGTGAAGCTGGCGCAGCGTGGCCGCGTTCTTCTCCCACGACGCATTGTCGTCGATGGGAAACACGCCGCTGTACTGCCCCGGCTGGCGGATCGAGCGCATCACCACCGAGGCCGCCGAGATGTGCACATGGTCGGCCAAGCTCAGGTGCCCGAGCACGATGGCGCCACCGCCCACCGTGCAGTGCCGGCCGATCACCGCGCTGCCGGCGATGCCCACGCAGCCGGCCATCGCCGAGTGCGCGCCGATGTGCACGTTGTGGCCGATCTGGATCAGGTTGTCGAGCTTGACGCCGTCCTCGATCACGGTGTCGTCGAGCGCCCCGCGGTCAATGCAGGTGTTGGCGCCGATCTCGACGTCGTCGCCGATGCGCACCGCGCCGAGCTGCTCGATCTTCTCCCAGCGGCCTTCGGCGGGCGCGAAGCCGAAACCGTCGGCACCGATGACCACGCCGCTGTGCACGATGCCGCGGGCGCCGATCCGGCAGCCCTCGCCCACCGTGACGCGCGGGGCCAGCCGCGTGCCCTCGCCGATGGACGCATTCGCGCCGATCACGCAGTGCGCGCCGATCTGCGCACCTGCACCGATCACGGCGCCGGCCTCGATCACCGCCAGCGGCCCGATCGATGCCCCCGCGCCCAGTCGCGCCTGCGCGTGCACGACGGCGCTGGCGTGGATGCCAGGCTCCGCCGCCGGACGGATGCGCCGGGCCCACCACTGGGTGAGCCGGGCGAAATACAGGTAGGGGTCGGGCGTGACGATGGCCGCCGCGCGGCCCGCGACGGCCTCGCGCAGGGCCGGCGAGACGATCACGCAGGCGGCCTGCGAGCCGGCCAGTTGCGAGCGGTACTTCGGGTGGGCCAGGAAGGCGATCGTGCTCGCATCCGCCCCTTCGAGCGGCCCGATGCGCGTGACGACCAAGCCCGCGTCGCCGATCAGCTCGCCGCCGAGTTGCCCGGCGATCTCACGCAGAGCAACTTCCATCGGCGCTGCCCTGCCCTTACTTGCTGTTGCCGGTCTGGGCGTTCAGCGCCTTGATCACCTTGTCGGTGATGTCGATCCGCGGGCCGGCGAAGACGGCCTCCTGGATGATCAGGTCGTACTTCTCGCTGTCGAAGATCTGCTTCATGACCTTGTTGGCGCGCTCGACGACGGAAGCGAGTTCCTCGTTCTTGCGTTGCGTCAGGTCTTCCTGGAACTCGCGGCGCTTGCGCTGGAACTCGCGGTCCTGCTCGACCAGGTCGCGCTGGCGGCGGCTGCGCTCGGCCTCGGACAGCGTGGGCGCGTCCTTGTCGAGCTTGTCGCCGGCCGCCTTGAGCTTGCTGGCGAGATCGGCGATGTCCTTCTCGCGCTTGCTGAACTCGGTTTCGAGCTTGGCCTGCGCGGCCTTGGCCGGGGCCGCCTCGCGCAGCACCTTGTCGGCGTTCACGTAACCGATCTTCAGTTCCTGGGCCTGCGCACCCAGTGTCGCGAGCGCCAGCAGTGCTGCGCAAGCCGTCGACTTCAGGATGGAAGTATTCATTAGAACGCGGTCCCGATCTGGAATTGGAGTCTCTCGATTCTATCGTTCGGACGCTTGCGGATCGGCGTCCCGTAACTGAGCTTGAGCGGCCCCACCGGGGAGATCCAGCTCAGGCCGATGCCGGTCGAGGCGCGCAGGCTGTCGGTGGTGATCTTCTCGCTCTCGCCCCACACGTTGCCGATGTCGAAGTAGCCGAACACGCGCAGCGTGCGGTCGTTGCCGGCGCCGGGCACCGGCACGTACAGCTCGCTGTTCAGGTTCAGCCTTCGGTTGCCGCCGATGTAGGCGCCGGTGACGTCCGGCGGGCCCAGCGAACCCTGGTCGAAGGCACGTACCGTGCCCAGGCCGCCGCCGTAGAAGTTCTTGAACACCGGGTACGGCCGGCCGGCCAGACCCTTGCCGTAGCCGATCTCGCCGTTGATCGCGAAGGTGAACTGACGGGTGATCGGCCAGTAGTGCTGGTACTGCAGGTTGGTGCGCAGGTAGCGCGTGTCGCCGGCGAAGGTCCAGTCGAAGTTGACCCGCTTGTAGCTGCCGGCGTTGGGCACCAGCGCACTGTCGCGCTCGTCGCGCGTCCAGCCCACCGTGATCGGGAAGGAATTGCTGACCGCGCCGAACTGCAGCCGGTAGAGGTACAGGTTGTTCGGCATCGCGTTGGTGCCGCGGATCTCGGTGCGTTCGGCACCGATGCCGAAGAACACCGTGTCGTACTCGCTGAACGGCACGCCGAAGCGGACCGAGACACCCGGCGTGACGAGCTGGTACTGCTCGCCCTGGCTGTTGATCGGCTTGGTGGTGCGGTAGAACAGGTCGAAGGCGCGCGAGATGCCGTCGATGGTGAAGTACGGATCGAGCGTGCTGAGCACCAGCGTGCGGCTGGACTTGCTGGTGTTGACCTCCAGGCCCAGGTAGTTGCCCGAGCCGAACACGTTCTCCTGCTTGATCGAGGCGGTCAGCGAGAGTTTGTCGGCCGAGGAGAAGCCGGCGCCGACCAACAGGTTGCCGGTGGGCTTTTCCTTGATGTTGATCGTCAGGTCGACCTGGTCCTGCGAGCCGGCAACCTCCGCGGTGTCGACGTTGACGTCGCTGAAGTAGCCCAGGCGGTCGACACGGTCGCGCGACAGCTTGATCTTCTGCCCGTCGTACCAGGACGACTCGAACTGGCGGAACTCGCGCCGGATCACCTCGTCGCGCGTGCGGCTGTTGCCGGCCACGTTGATGCGACGCACGTAGACGCGCCGCGACGGGTCGGCCACCAGGGTGAGCACGACGCGGCCGTTGGCGCGGTCGATCTCGGGCCGCGCCTCGATGCGGGCGAAGGCGAAACCGAAGGTGCCGAAGCGCTCGGAGAACTCCTTGGTGGTCTCGGTCACGGCCTCGGCGCGGTAGGGCTCGCCGGGCTTGATCTTCACCAGGGTCTTGAAGTCCTCTTCCTTGCCGAGGTAGTCACCTTCGAGCTTGACCGCCGTCACGGTGTAGGGCTGGCCCTCGGTCACGTTGATGGTGACCGTGATGTCCTGCTTGTCCGGCGAGATCGCCACCTGCGTGGAGTCGACGTTGAACTCGAGGTAGCCGCGGTTCAGGTAGTAGGCGCGCAGCGTCTCGAGATCGGCGTTGAGCTTGGAGCGCGAGTAGCGGTCGGCCTTGGTGTACCAGTTGAGCCAGCCGCCGTCGTTCAGGTCGAACAGGCTCTTCAGCGTGCCTTCCGAGAAGACCTTGTTGCCGACGATGCGCAGTTCGCGGATCTTGGCGGCCGTGCCCTCGGTGATCGTGAAGATCACGTTGACGCGGTTGCGCTCGAGCGGCGTGACGGTGGTCACCACCTCGGCGCCGTACAGGCTGCGGGTGAGGTACTGGCGCTTGAGTTCCTGCTCGGCACGGTCGGCCAGGGCCTTGTCGAAGGGCAGGCCCTCGCCGATGCCGAAGTCCTTCAGCGACTTGACCAGCGTCTCCTTGTCGAACTCCTTCAGGCCGGCGAAGTCGATGCCGGCGATGACGGCACGCTCCTCGACGATCACGACGACGACCCCTTCGTCGATGTCGATGCGCACGTCCTTGAACAGGCCGGTGGCGAACAGCGCACGCAGCGCCGCGGCACCCTTGTCGTCGTTGTAGGTGTCGCCGATGCGGAAGGGCAGCGAGGCGAACACCGTGCCGGCGTCGGTGCGCTGCAGACCCTCGACGCGGATGTCCTTCAGGACGAAAGGCTCGACCGCCCATGCCGAGCCGGACTGGAGCGCGGCAGCAAGGGCGATGCAGAGGAGAGTCGGGCGAATGGCGTGCGCGCGGCGTGGAGAAGGCATGCGTCGGGGGGTCAGTGCAGGCCCAGGAGGCGGGCCACGTCGTTGTAGAGAGCCAGGGACATCATCATGAGCATGATGGCCACCCCGCCACGCTGCAGCCGGTCCAGCCACAACTCGGAGACCGGCCGCCCCGTCACACCCTCGAAAAGATAATACATCAGGTGCCCGCCATCGAGCATCGGCAGCGGCAGCAGGTTCAGCACCCCGAGACTGACGCTGACGACGGCGAGGAAGCCGAGGTAGTAGGCCAGGCCCAGCTGCACCGACTGGCCGGCATAGTCGGCGATCGTCAGCGGGCCGCTGAGGTTCTTCAGCGAGGCTTCGCCGATCAGCATCTTGCCGAGCATCTGCAGCGTCAGCGCCGACATCTCCCAGGTCTTGCCGGCCGCGCGCGTCAGGCCTTCGATGACGCCGTAGCGCACCTGCACCAGTTGCGGCGCCTGGCCCGGGTAGACCTCGACGCGGCCGACGCTGGCCTGGCCGTCGCTGGCGATGTTGGGTGTCACCGTCAGCTCGAGCGTCTGGCCGGAGCGTTCGACACGCCAGACCATGGCCTTGGCGACACCGCTGGCGCCGCTGGCCCGGATGAGCTCGCGGATGCGCGAGGCGTCGTCGATCGGCTGGCCGTCGATGCTCAGCACACGATCGCCGGCACGCAGCCCGGCGCGCGCCGCCGGGCCGCCGGCCTTGGCCTCGCCGAGCACCGGCTCGCTGAAGGCCGGGCCCAGCCCGATGCGCTTCATCAGCTGCGCGTCGACCTCGCGTGCGCCCAGGCCCTCGAGGTCGAGCACCACGCGGCGCTGGCCGCGGCCCTGCACATCGGTCACCATCAGGTGCAGCGAGCGGCCGTGCAGCACGGCCTGCGTCAGCTGCCAGCGCAAGTCGTTCATCGAGCGCAGGTCCTCCCACTGCGCCCCGTCCTCGGACCAGGCCTGGGCCCAGTCGCCACTGCGCAGCCCGGCACGTTCGGCCACGCTGCCCGCCACCGGCGGGCCCATCACCGCCTTGGGCTCGTCCATGCCGATCCAGTGGGCGCCGGCGTACAGCACGACGGCCAGCAGCAGGTTGGCCACCGGGCCGGCCGCCACGATGGCACTGCGCTGCCACAGTGTCTTGCGGTTGAAGGCGCGATCGAGTTCGCTGGCTGCCACCGGTCCCTCGCGCTCGTCGAGCATGCGCACGTAGCCACCCAGCGGCAGTGCGGACAGGACGAACTCGGTGGCCTGCGGGTTGGCCTGGCGGCGCCAGATGACGCGGCCGAAGCCGACCGAGAAGCGCAGCACCTTGACGCCGCAGGCGATCGCCACGCGGTAGTGGCCGTACTCGTGGATCACGATGAGCACGGCCAGCGTGAGAACGAACGCAGCAACGGTGATCATCGCGACAGGCCTCTTACCAGTTGCTGCGCCTGCCGGCGGGCGCGGTCATCGAGCTCCAGCAGCCCCGGCAGCGAGGCGGCCGAGTCGCGAGCCGGCACCACGGCGTCGATCGTGCCGGCATTGACCGTGTGAATCTGGTCGAAGCGGATGGTTCCCGCGAGGAACGCGGCAACCGCCTCCTCGTTGGCCGCGTTGAGCACGGCCGTGCTGCCCGGCGCGGCACGCAGCGCGTCCCAGGCCAGCGCGAGGCCGGGATAGAGCGCGTGGTCGGGGGGATGGAAGCTCAACGCGGCCAGGCTGGTGAAATCGAGCTGCGATGCACCCGACTCGATGCGCTGCGGGAACGACAGCCCGTAGGCGATCGGCACGCGCATGTCCGGCGTGCCCAGCTGCGCCAGCACCGAGTTGTCGCGGCACACCACCATCGAGTGGATGATGCTCTGCGGATGGATGACGACGCGGATCTGCTCGGGTTCGAGTGCGAACAGCCAGCGTGCCTCAATGACCTCCAGCGCCTTGTTCATCATGGTCGCCGAGTCCACCGAGATCTTGCGCCCCATCACCCAGTTCGGGTGCGCGCAGGCCTGGTCCGGCGTCACATCGCGTAACGTGCTCGGGTCGCGGCTGCGGAAGGGTCCACCCGAGGCGGTGAGCACGATGTGGTCGATGCGCGAGGCCCAGGTGCTGCGGTCTTCGGGCAGGCACTGGAAGATCGCCGAGTGCTCGCTGTCGATCGGCAGCAGCGTGGCACCGCCCTGCTTCACGGCGCTCATGAACAGCTCGCCGCCGACGACGAGCGCCTCCTTGTTGGCCAGCAGCAGCCGCTTGCCCGCCTTCGCGGCAGACAGGCAGGCGGCGAGTCCCGCCGCGCCGACGATCGCCGCCATCACCGCGTCAACGTCCGGGTGCGCGGCCAGCTGCTCGAGCGCATCAACGCCCGACAGCACCTCGGTGCGCAGGCCCGCCTGCTGGAGGCGATCGCGCAGCACGCGCGCGCGTGCCTCGTCGGGCATGGCGGCAAAACGGGGCTTCCATTGCAGGCACTGCGCCGCAAGTTCGTCGACGCGGCTGGCGCCGGTGAGTGCGAAGACCTCGAATCGGCCGGGGTGGCGCGCGATCACGTCGAGGGTGTTCGCACCCACCGAGCCGGTGGAGCCGAGCACGCAGACGCGAAGCGGGAGGTGGGGACTGCTCATGAGAGGCTCAGCTGGAAACCATGGCCATGGCGATCGGGAACACCGGCAGCAAGGCATCGACACGGTCGAGCACGCCGCCGTGGCCGGGCAGCAGCCCGCTGCTGTCCTTCACGCCCGCGCTGCGCTTGACCAGCGACTCGAACAGATCGCCGACGACGCTCATCGCCGCCAGCAGCACCGCGCCGGCCAGCAGGCCGGGCCAGCCGAAGCGGGCGTCGATGCGGCTGAACAGGCTGGGCGAATCGACCGGCTGCGAGGCGTCGACCCATCGCCACACGAAGGCCAGCAGGATCACGCCGGCCATGCCGGACCAGACGCCTTCCCAGCTCTTTCCCGGGCTGATGGTCGGCGCGAGCTTGCGGCGACCGAAGGCGCGTCCGCCGAAGTAGGCCGCGATGTCGGCCACCCACACGAGGCAGAAGACCGAGAGGATGAAGTTGATGCCGATCGTGCGTGCGTTGGCGATGGCCAGCCAGGCCGTCCACAGCATCAGCAGCCCGAGCACCCAGCGCAGCGCGACAGGAATGTGCGGCCAGCCGGCCGGGCCGCCGCGCAGCGCAAAGGCCCCGCCGACGATCCACAGGCCGGCGACCGGCCACCAGGCCCAGGCCGGCGCCCGCGAAGCCCAGCCGAACCACAGCGCATCGGCGCAGGCCAGCGCCAGCAGCACGCCCATGGCGATCGAGGCGCCGCCGGCCTGGTTGAGGCGGCCCCACTCCCAGCCGGCCGCGCCGATCAGCACCAAGGTGAGCACGGCGAAGGGCCAGGGCGAAGCGGCGAACAAGGCGGGCAGCAGAAAAGCCAGCAGCACGACCGCCGTGATGACGCGCTGCTTGAGCATGCTCAGGTCCCGGTCGCCTGCACCGGCGTGGCCTTCACCAGGCCGAAGCGACGATCGCGTGCCGCGAAGGCGCTGATCGCCGCATCGAGATCGGTCTCGCCGAAATCGGGCCACAGGCAATCGGTGAACACCAGCTCGGAGTACGCCAGCTGCCAGAGCAGGAAGTTGCTGATGCGCAATTCACCGCCGGTGCGGATCAGCAGGTCGGGGTCGGGCGCGTCGCCGAAGGCCATGTAGCGGCCGAGCGTGGCCTCGTCGAGCTGCGCCGGATCGATGCCATCGCGCATGGCCTGCTGGCAGGCCTGCACCACGTCCCAGCGCCCGCCGTAGGCGAACGCCACCCACAGCGTGATGCGCGTGTTGTCGCGGGTGGCCGACTCGGCGCGGTCGCAGGCCTGGCGCAGCCGGTCGGTCAGCTGAGCACGGTCGCCGATCATGCGGATGCGCACGCCGTTCGAGGCCAGCTTGGCGAGGTACTTCTCGACGGCCACCAGCACCAGCCCCATCAGGAAGGAGACTTCCTCGGTCGGCCGCTTCCAGTTCTCCGACGAGAACGCGAACACCGTCAGGTGCTCGATGCCGCGGTCGGCGCAGGCCAGCACGGTCTTGACCAGCGTGTCGACGCCGGCCTTGTGGCCGAACACGCGCGGCAGGAAGCGCCGCTTGGCCCAGCGGCCGTTGCCGTCCATCACGATCGCGACATGCCGGGGCACCGCGGGATCCGGGGTCACGGAGGAAGCGTCGCGAAGGTGCATGCGGTGTCGATCGTCAGCGGCTCGCGACCTCAGACGGCCAGGATCTCGGCTTCCTTGCCGGAGACGAGACGGTCGATCTCGGCGATCGTGCCGTCGGTCAGGCGCTGCAGCTGCTCGAGCGCGCGGCGCTCGTCGTCCTCGGAGATCTCCTTGTCCTTGAGCAGCTTCTTCAGGTGTTCGTTGGCGTCGCGGCGCAGGTTGCGCGTGGCGATGCGGGCGTCTTCGCCGGCGTGGCGCACGACCTTGGTGAGGTCCTTGCGGCGCTCTTCGGTGAGCGCGGGCATCGGCACGCGCAGCAGGTCGCCCTGCGAGGACGGGTTCAGGCCCAGGTCGCTCTCGCGGATGGCCTTCTCGATCTTCGGCCCCATGCCCTTTTCCCAGGGCTGCACGCTGATCGTGCGCGCGTCGAGCAGGGTGACGTTGGCCACCTGGCTGATCGGCACCATCGAGCCGTAGTAGTCCACGTGCACCTGGTCCAGGATGCCCGGGTGGGCGCGGCCGGTGCGGATCTTCTGCAATTCGCCCTTGAAGGCCTCGATGGTCTTGGCCATCTTGGTCTCGGCGGTCTTCTTGATGTCGGCAATGCTCATGTCTGGCCTCTTTCGGCTTGCGCGTCAGACGTGCACCAGCGTGCCCTCGTCCTCGCCCTGCACCACACGCTTCAACGCGCCGGGCTTGAAGATGGAAAACACCTTGATCGGAAGTTTCTGGTCGCGGCACAGCGCGAAGGCCGTCGCGTCCATCACCTGCAGGTTCTTGGAGATCGCTTCGTCGAAGCTGATCTGCGTGTAGCGGGTCGCGGCCGGGTCCTTCTTGGGGTCGGCGCTGTAGACGCCGTCGACCTTGGTGGCCTTGAGCACGATCTGCGCGACGATCTCCGCGCCGCGCAGCGCGGCAGCGGTGTCGGTGGTGAAGAAGGGGTTGCCGGTGCCGGCGGCGAACACGACGACCTTGCCTTCCTCGAGGTACTGGAGGGCTTTCGGGCGCACGTAGGGCTCGACCACCTGCTCGATCGCGATGGCCGACATCACGCGCGCCGTCATGCCCTCCTGGCGCATGGTGTCGGCCAGGGCCAGGGAGTTCATGACGGTGGCGAGCATGCCCATGTAATCGGCCGTGGCGCGGTCCATGCCCACCGATCCGCCGGCCACGCCGCGGAAGATGTTGCCCCCGCCGATCACCACCGCCACCTCGCAGCCCAGCTGCGTCACTTCCTGCACCTCGCGCACCATGCGCACGATGGTCGCCCGGTTGATGCCGTAGGCATCGTCGCCCATCAGGGCTTCGCCGGAGAGTTTCAGCAGGATTCGTTTGTAAGCGGGCATGCGGTGGGCTCCTGGCGCGGTGCTGTTCTTGTGGCTCGCAAGTCTAATCGGCCGGGGGCTCCCTGCTCCCCGGCCTGCCGCTTCAAGCGCCCTTGGCCGCCGCGACCTGCGCCGCCACTTCGGCCGCGAAGTCGTCGACCTTCTTCTCGATGCCCTCGCCCACCACGTACAGCGTGAAGCCCTTCACCTCGGTCTTGGCGCCCTTGAGCATCTGCTCGACGGTCTGCTTGCCGTCGGCCGCCTTGACGAAGACCTGGTTCAGCAGACTGACTTCCTTGAGGAACTTCTGCACCGAGCCTTCGACCATCTTGGCGACGATGTCGGCGGGCTTGCCGCTTTCTGCAGCCTTCTCGGCGGCGATCTTGCGCTCCTTGTCGACCAGTTCGCTGGGCACCTCGGCCTGCGAGAGCGCGGCGGGCTTCATGGCTGCCACATGCATCGCCACGTCCTTGGCCGCCACGCCGTCGCCGGCGTACTCGACCATCACGCCGATGCGCGTGCCGTGCAGGTAGTGGGCCAGGCTGCCGCCGCCGGCGTAGCGCTTGAAGCGGCGGATCGACATGTTCTCGCCGATCTTGCCGATCAGGCCCTTGCGCACGTCTTCCAGCGTCGGGCCGAAGCCGTCCTGCGCGTAGGGCAGCGCCGACAGCGCGGCCACGTCGGCCGGGTTGCTCTTGGCCACCAGTTCGGCTGCTGCCTTGACGAAGGCCAGGAAGGATTCGTTCTTCGAGACGAAGTCGGTTTCGCAGTTGACCTCGACCAGCGCGCCGGTCGTGCCGTCCACCGCAGCGGCGACCACGCCTTCGGCGGTGATGCGTGCGGCGGCCTTGCCGGCCTTGTTGCCGAGCTTGACGCGCAGGATCTCTTCGGCGCGGTCCATGTCGCCATCGGCCTCGGTCAGGGCCTTCTTGCATTCCATCATCGGGGCGTCGGTCTTGGCGCGCAGTGCGGCGACCATGCTGGCGGTGATTGCGGGCATATCGGTTCTCCGTGAGTCTTGAAGCCGCGGCTTCGGCGCCGCGGCAGTCGTATCGCTAGTCGGACATTGAAAAAAGGGGCTGTAGCAGCCCCTTTCTTGGCTCGCTGCGAGGCGAGTCGGGGCGAGGCGCGTCAGGCCGCGTTCTCGACTTCCACGAACTCGTCGCCTTCGGCGCCGGCGGCCTGCACGACCTCGTTGGTCGCGTTGGCCTTGCCTTCGAGCACGGCGTCGGCCACGGCACGGGCATACAGCGCCACGGCCTTGGACGAGTCGTCGTTGCCCGGGATCACGTAGTCGATGCCTTCGGGCGAGTGGTTCGAGTCGACCACGCCGATGATGGGAATGCCCAGCTTCTTGGCTTCGGCCACGGCGATCTTGTGGTAGCCCACGTCGATGACGAACAGCGCGTCGGGCAGCGCGTTCATGTCCTGGATGCCGCCGATGTCCTTCTCGAGCTTGGCCAGCTCGCGCTGGAACATCAGCGCTTCCTTCTTGATGCGGATCTCGGTGCCGGACTCGATCTGGGCCTGCATGTCCTTGAGCTTCTTCAGCGACCCCTTGACGGTCTTGAAGTTGGTCAGCATGCCGCCCAGCCAGCGCTGGTCGACGAAGGGCATGCCGCAGCGGTGCGCTTCGAGGTTGATGACCTCGCGGGCCTGGCGCTTGGTGCCGATCATCAGGATCGTGCCGCGCTTGGCGCTGAGCTGGCGGATGAATTTCATCGCCTCGTTGAAGAGCGGCTGCGTCTTCTCGAGGTTGATGATGTGGATCTTGTTGCGATGGCCGTAGATGTACGGGGCCATCTTGGGGTTCCAGAAGCGCGTCTGGTGGCCAAAGTGGACACCGGCTTCCAGCATTTCACGCATGCTGATGGTCATGAAGACTCCAAAGGTTGGTTCTAGAATCCGGCCCGAATCGCGGCGACACTGCACGACACATCTGCGTCGAGAGCGACACCGCGACACCTTCAGTGGCCGGCTTCGCGAGTGATTCATCCGGGGAAGAGCCCCCAGACAAACCCGAAGACTATACCACGCCACATGGCCGAAGACCTCTGTTCCACCCGCGCGGGCATTGCCGGCGGCTCGATGGACCGCCTCCAGCTGCTCGAACGCTGCATCGATGCCGCCCGCGGCGAGGCCTGCCGCCACGCCTTCATCGCCACCTCGTTCGACAGCGCCCGCGAGCAGGCTTCGCGCGCCGCGCCGGGCTCGCCGCTGGCCGGACTGGCCGTCAGCGTGAAGGACCTGTTCGACGTGGCCGGCGAAGTGACAGCTGCCGGCAGCGTCGTGATGGCCTCCGACGCCCCCGCCGCGGCGGACTGCCCGGCGGTGGCGCGACTGCGCGCCGCCGGGGCGGCGTTCGTGGGCCGCACCAACATGAGCGAGTTCGCGTTCTCCGGGGTCGGCATCAATCCGCACCACGGCACACCCGCCAACGCCGCCACGGCGAAGCTCGACCCGACTCCGCGTGTGCCGGGCGGATCGACTTCCGGCGGCGCGGTGAGCGTGGCCGCCGGTGCCGCCTGGGCGGCGCTGGGTTCCGACACGGGTGGTTCGATCCGCATTCCGGCCGCGCTGCAGGGCCTGGTGGGATTCAAGAACACCGCGCGGCTGGTGCCTGCGGACGGTGCGATACCGCTGTCGACCACGCTCGACACCGTCTGCGCGGTCACGCGCTCGGTGCGGGATGCCATCGTGCTGCACGAGGTGCTCGCGCAGCGCCGGGTCGCACCGGCGGACCGACCGCTCGGCAGCCTGCGCCTTGCGGTGCCCACGAGCGTGATGCTCGATGCGCTGGAGCCGGCCGTCGCACGCGCCTTCGAGCGCACGCTCGCGACCCTGCGCGACACCGGAGCCCGCCTCGAAGAGATCGCCCTGCCCTCGCTGGGCGAACTGGCCGGACTGAACGCCGCCGGCGGCTTTTCCGCCGCGGAAAGCTGGGCCTGGCACCGTCGGCGGCTGGCCCGCGATGGCGAGCGCTACGACCCGCGCGTGGCCATGCGCATCCGTCGCGGCGAACGACTGAGCGCAGCGGATTACGTCGAGCTGGTGTGGGCGCGACGCGACTGGATCGCCCGCACCGAAGCGGCGATGGCCGGCTACGACGCCCTGCTCAGCCCCACCGTTCCGATCGTCGCGCCGCCGCTGGCACCGCTCGTCGCCAGCGACGAGGCCTTCTTCGCCACCAACGGCATGCTGCTGCGCAACCCGAGCGCGGTGAACTTTCTCGATGGCTGCGCCCTGTCGCTGCCCTGCCAGGCGCCTGGCGAGATGCCGGTCGGGCTGATGGTGTGGAGTTCGGCGATGCGCGACGACGCCGTGCTCGGCGCCTCCCTGGCCATCGAGGCGGCGCTCGCGCCGCAGCGGCGCTGAGCATGCGCGTTGCCGTCATCGGCGCCGGCATCGTCGGCGTCACCACTGCGTACGAATTGGCCGCCGACGGCCACGAGGTCACCGTGTTCGAGCGCCGCGGCAGCGTCGCCGCCGAGGCCAGTTTTGCCAATGCCGGCGTGGTCGCGCCGGGCTACGTCACGCCCTGGGCGGCGCCGGGCATGCCGATGAAGGTGCTGGGCATGATGTTCAGCCGCCATGCCGCCATCCGCGTGCGCCCCGGCCTCGACCCCTCGCTGCCCGGCTGGCTGTGGCGCTGGTGGCGAGCCTGCCGGCACGACACCTGGTTGGCCAACCGCACGCGCATGCAGCGCCTGGCGGTGTTCAGCCGCCACCGCCTGCACGAGCTGACCACGCGGCTGCAGCTGGAGTACGAGCGCGAGTCAGGCTACCTGGTCCTGCTGCGCGGGCCGAAGGAACTCGCTTCCGCGCGGGCCGGGCTGAAGCTGCTGACCGAACTCGGCGGACGCTTCCATCTCGTGGACGCAGCGCAATGCCGCACGCTGGAGCCAGCGCTCAACCCCGATACCGCCCTGCACGCCGGCATCCACCTGCCGGACGACGAGGTCGGCAACTGCCGGCAGTTCGCCCACCTTCTGCGCACCGAGGCACAGAGCCTCGGCGCGCGCTGGTGCTTCCATACCGTGGTGCAGCGCATCGTGCCCGGCAAGACACCGCAGGTGGTGCACCGCTACATGCCGCCGGCCGAATCGACCCAGCTGGTGATCGACCCGGCACCGTCCGGCAGTGCGGATCCACAGACCGAGCCGGCCCCGCTGGAGCCGATCAGCGAGGAATTCGACGCCGTGGTGGTGTGCGCCGCGATGGGCTCGACCGAACTGCTGCGACCGCACGGCCTGAAGCTGCCGCTGCGCGCCGTGCACGGTTATTCGGTGACCGCGCCGCTGCGCGCGCAGGACAGCATGGCCGAGCGTGCCCCGCGCGCGGCACTGATGGACGAGCGCTACAAGGTGGCCATCAGCCGCATCGGTTCGCGCGTGCGTGTTGCCGGCAGCGCCGAGCTCGGCGGCAGGCTGGAGAAGCACGACCCGCGCGCCCTGGAGACGCTCTACAAGGTGCTCAACGACTGGTTCCCCGGCGCGCCGCGCATGAGCCAGGCGCAGCGCTGGAAGGGCGCGCGCCCGATGCTGCCGGACGGCCCGCCAGTGCTCGGCGCCAGCGGCCTGGACGGCATCTGGCTCAACCTCGGCCACGGCTCCAGCGGCTGGGCGCTGGCCTGTGGCTCGGCCTTTGCCCTGGCGCAAACCATGGCCGGCCGCGAGGCGCCGATCAGCCTCGAAGGCCTGGGGATCGAGCGACTGCGCTGATACGCTCCCGGGTGACGAGACGGACCATGCGACGAATCGACACCCTCACCCCCGACCTGCCGCTCTTCGACCTCGCCCACTCGCGGCGCATCGAAGCCGCGGCCCTGGCCGGGCTGCCGCCGCACACCCTGATGCAACGTGCCGGCGCTGCGGTGGCGCGGCTGGCGCTGGCGCTGGCGCCGCATGCGCAGTGCATCCGCATTGCCGTCGGGCCCGGCAACAACGGCGGTGATGGTCTCGAAGCTGCGATCCATCTGCTGCGCGCGGGCAAACATGTCGAGGTGCTGTTGGCGGCTGCGCCGGCCACCGACGACGCGCGCGATGCGCTGCAGCGAGCGCGGGCTGCCGGCGTACCCATCGACCCGGCCCGAGCGACGGCGCTGCAGTCGCAGGACCTGGCGATCGACGCCGTGCTCGGCATCGGCGCCCGCCCGGTGCTCGCTGGTCCTCTGCTCGCCGCGATCGAGGGCCTGAGCGGGCTTGCCTGTCCCGTGCTGGCCGTCGACCTGCCCTCGGGGCTCGATGCGGACACGGGCCACACGCCGGGCGCCTGTGTTCGCGCCGAGCACGTGCTGAGCCTGCTGACGCTCAAGCCGGGGCTGTTCACGGCACACGGTCGAGACCAGGCCGCCACGGTGTGGCTGGACACCTTGGGAATCGATGGCACCGACGAGTCACCCGAGGCCTGGCTCGGCGGCGCGCAGGCGGCCGGCTCGCCACGGCGGCGCCACGCCCAGCACAAGGGCAGCTTCGGCGACGTGGCCGTGGTCGGCGGCGCCCCAGGCATGGCCGGCGCGGCGCTGCTGGCGGCGCGCGCGGCGCACGCAGCCGGCGCGGGCCGCGTGTTCGTCGAGTTGCTCGATGCGAGCGCCGCGGCTTGCGACGTC
>CAZVLY010000042.1:0-19362 GCA_964628175.1 uncultured Piscinibacter sp.
TCGGCGGCGCAGTCGCAGAAGAGCAGCTCGCCGGACTTGGCATCCACGCCGATCACGTCCGGCTCGCCGCCCGAGGCTTCCATCGCGGCGAGGGCCTTCAGCGCGGCGGGCGCGGCGTCGAGCCGGTCCAGCACCTTCGCCCAGGCCAGACCCGCGTGGCGTGCCGGGTGCTCGTCGAAGCGTCCGCGCAGCGTGCGCAGCAATTGATCGCGTTCGGTCTTGTTCATGGCGAGGGGGTGTCCGGCGTGTCGCGAGCCACGCGCGAGAACCACGCGTGAATCAGGCCGGCCTGGAAGAAGGGCACCGGCGTGTCGAAGCCACCGGCGCGGATGATCGCCTCCACCTCCGCCGGCGGCAACACCGCGACATCGCGCTCGTAGGCATCGCGCATGCGCTGCAGCGCCTCGGCCGACAGGTCGGCGGTGGCCATGGTGCGGAACCACACTTCGAGCAGGCTGCGCTGCGACGCCGAGCCGAGATCGGACGCGAGGTCGGCACTGGCCAGCAGGCCGCCCGGCCGCAGTCGCTCGGCGATGGCGCGGAAGAAGGCCGCGCGCTCGCGCCGGTCCAGGATGAACTGCGAGACGAGCAGGCAGGTGGCCGCATCGAAGGGCTCACCGGCGGGCAGCGAATCGAGATAGCCCTCGTGAAAGCGGCAGCGCTGCGCGTAGCCGTTCGACTCGGCCCGCTCACGGCAGGCGCTCAGCATGGCCGGCGACGGCTCCACCGCGGTGAAGGTCCAGCCCGGGAAGAGGGCAGCCAGGTGCTGGATCTCGGCCCCCGTGCCCGCGCCCACGCACAGGATGCGCGCCTGGGCCGGCAGCGTGGCGAAGACCGAGCCGAGCAGCAGGTGCAGGCACTCGCGCAGTGCGGAGAGCTTGGACCACTGCTGGTCGTAGTTCGGGGCCTGGCGGTCGAAGATGGTCTTGATCTGGTCGCGGTCCATGGGGCTTCGCAGGGATGGGGGTCGGGCGAGTCGGCTCCAGCAAAAGCTTAGACGGCATCGCTCCGCTTTGCACCAAGGGGTGGACCAACTCCGATGGCTCGCAATGCAATGGCCGCGAGCGCGAGCAGCGAGAAGCTCAATGCGGCGAGGCAAGTGACGAGCATCGACTGCATCCAGGCGAGTTGCGATCGAAGTTCGTCTTCGGACAGGGGAGTACGGGAAGGCAGGTCCCCGGCAGCAAGCGCGTAGATCAAGTACAGAGTGAAGGTGCCCAGCGCCGGAACAACGAAGAACGCGAACAGGACGAAAGCGACCCCAGGTCGAGGCGAATCCCCTTCCTTGATGAGGCCCAGTTTCGACATGATGAAGAGGCCCGCAAAGCACCAGATCCCGCTCAGTAGTGCCCAAGTGTCCAGTGTCGACTTGTGAGGGCCCAGCTTGTTCGCGAGCCACTTCGACAGAAGCAGTGACTTGAGGCTCGCGGTTGAGAGAAGCCCAACGCGACCGTCCGTGTACGGCAAGACGTCTGCTCGCTCTGCGAAGCCAACGATGCAGGCAACCAGGAAGAGGCCGACAGCGGACCACCAAAGCCAACGCCGGAAGCGCCTGTAGGCCTCCTCGTTGTCTCGCCTGTCGAAGTGGTCGACGATGGCCACCGCACATGCAGCTGCACTGGCCAAGACGGCCCCCGAGAACATCAGGGCAGGAATGCCGGTGAAGTGGATCGGTCCGCGACGCGAGACCAAGAAGAACATGTGGCCAGACAGCAGGCCGATCATTGCCCAGCTGAGCCAAGTCACGCTGGCAAGGCTGTAGATCAGTCGAAGACCGAGGGGGACGTGATTGGGCGTATGCGCGGGTCTCGACCAGCGGCGTTGCTTGCGCAGCCGTTCCTGGAATTCGGGAAGCGGCTGGGTTGGAGCAAAGGACTCTCTTTGCGTCAGGCGCGACACTTGATGTCTACCGAGAGTTGGACCGACATTGGCAACTGAGCTTGTCGGCGCATGTTGCCAGATGCCCCCGCACTGATGCCGACCCGAGCGGCGCTGAAATCCGGTCTCGCCTGCGAAGTCACCCGCGCGAGAGCCCGAGCCACCCCGTAGACTTCCCCCCCATGACTTCAGCCCTCCCCCTCCGCCCCCTCGGCCGCAGCGACCTGCGCGTCACCCCCGTCTGCCTCGGCACCATGACCTTCGGCGAGCAGGTCACCGAAAGCCAGGCCCACGCCATCCTCGACCACGCGCTCGCGCGCGGCGTCAACTTCATCGACACCGCCGAGATGTACTCGGTGCCCGCGAAGCGCGAGACCTTCGGCGCCACCGAGACGATCATCGGCAACTGGTTCGCCAGCCGCCCCGGCGCGCGCGGCAAGGTGGTGCTGGCCACCAAGGTGGCCGGCCCGGCGCGCGGCATGGACTGGGTTCGCAAGGGCAGCCCCGATCTGACCAAGGCCGACATCATCGGCGCCTGCGACGACAGCCTGAAGCGGCTGCGCACCGACGTGATCGACCTGTACCAGATCCACTGGCCGGCGCGCAACGTGCCGAGCTTCGGTGCGATCTACTTCGACCCCGGCAAGGACCGCGTCGTCTCGTCCATCCAGGAGCAGCTCGACGCGATGGCCACGCTCGTCAAGGCGGGCAAGGTGCGCCACATCGGCCTGTCCAACGAGTCGCCCTACGGCGTGGCGGAGTTCGTGCGGCTGGCCGAGCAGCACCACCTGCCGCGCGTGGCCACGGTGCAGAACCCCTATGCGCTGACCAGCCGCGCGCTCGACAACGGCCTGGACGAGGTGATGCACCGCCTGCAGGTCTCGCTGCTGGCCTACTCGCCGCTGGCCTTCGGCGCGCTGAGCGGCAAGTACGACACGGTGGGCCTGGACGGCGCCGAGCAGCCCGGCCGCCTGGCGATGTTCGACACCATGAAGAAGCAGCGCTGGGCGCGGCCGGAGGCGATCGAGGCGGCGCGCCTGTACAACGCGCTGGCGCGCCGCCACGGCCTCACGCCGGCGCAGCTGGCGCTGGCCTTCTGCTACGGCAGCTGGCGCGTGGGCAGCACCATCATCGGCGTGACGAGCCAGGCGCAGCTCGACGAGAACCTCGCCGCCTGGGGCACGACGCTGTCGCCGGAACTGCTCGCCGAGATCGACGCGATCCGCTGGAAGCACCGCGACCCGGCGCAGTGACGCGCCCGACCGAGACCGGCTAGTCGAGCCACTCCACCCACTCGCCGTGCGGATGGGCGCGCGCGAGCACCCGCTCTTCGCCGCCCGGCCACAGCGTCAGGCGCAGCTCGGCGGGCGCGCCGCTGTCGTAGAACTCCATGCGCAGCCAGGCCAGCGGGGCGGCCCGCGTGGCACGCGCGCCGGCCTGGGCGAGCGAGGATTCGATGTTCGACTGCGTGGCCGAAGGCAGGTACTGCCAGACCACCGAATGCACGAGCACCGTGGCCACGCCCGCGGCCGGCGCCGCCAGCCGGTGCGCCACCCACTCGGCGGCGTCGCCGGCGTCCACCGGCGGCAGGCCCTGCTGGGCCAGCGTGATCGCGCCCTGCAGCCGCGCCGCACGCGCCGCCTGGTCGGGCCACACATAGGCGCGCAGGCGCAGCACCGCCTGCGGGTCGCGCAGGTCGACGGGCATGAGGTCGTTGCCGTGCCGCTCGGCCACCGCGATGGCCGCGGGCAGCGCGGGGGGCGTGCCGCGCCAGTCGGCGGCGATCTGCACCGGGCTGGCGGCATCGCCCCAGCGCTGCGCGCCGAGGCGGTAGTGGAAGCGGTCCCACAGCAGGTTCAGGCCTGCGCTCGCGCCGATCTCGCACAGCGCCAGCGGCAGCCCGGTGGCCTGCGCGACGGCCGCGTAGCCGCCGAGCAGCACGGCGCTGCGCTGGGTCTCGTTGGTCTGCGGTGCGCTGGCCAGGAAGCCGCGCAGCCACTCGGCCTCGTCGACGAGCAGGCGGCGCAGCAGCGGCACGATCGCCTCGGCATCGAACTGCGCCGCGGCGGGCGGGTAGAGCGCGGTGAGCGCCGGATGGCGGCCCGACAGCGCCAGCGCATGCAGGCCGCCGGCCAGGCGCAGCGGCACCAGGTCGGTGGCGGGCGGGCCGAAGGTCCACGCCGGCAGCAGCGCGCGCATCGGGCCGGCGTCGAGCCAGTCCTGCACCAGCGCTTCGAGCAGCCGCGCGGTGAAGGGCGAGCCGAGCTTGTCGCACCAGCGCACCTGCTCGTGGAACGATTCGATCAGCGCGTTGTGGGTCGTCATGGTGCGGCGTGGCTGCGGTTCAGGCGTCGAAGACGTCCAGTGTCGGATAGTCGGCCGTGCCCTGCACGCAGGCCCACAGGTAGATCGCCAGGCCGGGGTCGCCGGTCCACAGCGAATAGCGGCCCTGGCCGTGCTCCGCGGCCTCGGCGCGCGATTGCGCCAGGGCGTGCATGGCGAAGGCTCGCGCACGCTCCAGCCAGCGGGGGTCGCCGGTGCGCCGGTAGAGCTTGAGGAAGGCGTAGCCGTTGCCGGCCGTGCCGTGGCACAGGTTGCTGCCCTTGGCCAGCGGCCCGGCGGCCCAGGTGGCCTCGCCCGCGGCGATGAGCAGCTCGTCGAGCGCGGCGCTGGGCAGCCCGGCCAGGCAGATGACGAAACCCGGCGCGCCATGGCAGAACTGCATCAGCATGCGCGGCGCCGCGCCCTCGGGCACCTCGAGGAAGACGCGCCAGTTCACCAGCGCGCCCTCGCGCGTCACGCTGCGCTGCACGGTGTTGACGATGCACTCCTGCCACGCGTCCCAGGCCGCCGCATCGAGCAGGTGCCGGCCGCGGATCAGCACGCTGGCGGTGGCCACGAAGCCGTGCACGGCGTCGAGGTAGGTGCTGCGGTGGCCGTAGAGATCCTGCGTCCAGAACGCGCAGCCGTGGCGCTGCGACCATTCGAGCTGCGACCACAGCTGCGACGCCGAGCGCCGGAACAGCGCGGCCCAGCGTGCATCGCCATCGCGCTCGTGCAGGAAGGACGCCGCCAGCATCGTGCCCGGCGCACCCCACATCAGCTCGCGGCTCGGGTGGTCGATGTTGCCTTCGATCAGCGCGGCGAGTCGGTCGGCGCGCTCGGCGCGGGGCGCACGGCCCTGCGCGAGCAGCAGGATCGGCAGGTCGCCCATCAGGTAGGACGCGAAGTCGCGGCTGTCGACCGCCGCCAGCCACGCATGGCTGCGTTCGAGCAGCGTGTCGAGCGCGCCGGTGGGGTCGCGTGACAGCCGCGCCGCGCCCAGCGACTGCAGGTGCTGCAGCGCCCAGATCACGCCGCAGGCGCCGAAGTACAGCGAGGTGCCGGGCACCGAGAGGTCCTCGCCGGGCTCGATGTCGCGCGGGTGCGGCGGCCAGTAGCGTTCGGGCGAGAACTGCCGCTCGGTGTCGTCGACGATGGCCTGGATCGCGGCGCGGCAGGCGCCCTCGTCCCAGGCCAGGGGCTGCAGTGTCTCGTGGCGCGTGGGGTCGAACAGCATGGGGCCTCTCCAGCGTGACTCGGGGCGCAGTCTGCCAGCGCCGCTCAGTCGATGGGCTGCGCGGCGCCGATCTCATCGAGGCGCGGTCGCCGGCCGAGTGCGAGGTCGATCGCCCACGCCACGGCGAGCGCGCGCACCTGGGCGGTCGGCGCCGCTTGCGGTTGGCCGCAGGCGAGCGCGGCGAGGGCGTCGCTGTCCTCGCCCTCGATGTCGGCGTGGGTCGCGGCGGCACCGAGGCGCACGCCGACGAAGCCGTCGCGCTGTGCCGCCTGCGCCTCGCCGCGGATGCGGCGCAGCGCGGGCAGGGCGCTGTTCATGGCATTGCAGCGGTGCGGCGGCGCCAGCACGGCCAGCACCGGTCGCCGCCCGGCCGCGGACACCGCGCGCAGATCCGCCTCGAAACGATCCGTGGCCACCGGATCGAAGAGCAGCGCGCCGGCCAGGCGCTGCGGGGCGATCCGATCCAGCGCCGCGCCGAGTGCCGAGGCGAAGGCCGCGCCGGCGGAATGGCCGCCGACGATGATGCGGCGCGGCAGCGCACGGCCATCGGGCGCCGTGCGGGCCGCGGCGAGTTGCTGCGCCAGAGCACCGGCCAGCGCGGGGTTGCCACCGGCCATCGGCGCGTCGAGGCACAGCACCGTCAGGCCGGCGGCCATCAATTGCCGCGAGCTGCCGCGCAGGTGGCCGCAGGCCCGCGTGAAGCCGTGCTGCAGCACCAGCAGGGCGCCGGCCTCGCCGGCCGGCAGGTACCACTGCGCGGCGGTGGGCGTGCCGTCGAGGTCGATCGTCGCCGGCATCAGCACGCCGGCCGCGCCCGTTTCCCGCAGCGGGGCCAGGTTGGCACAGCCGGCGAGCGCCAGGCCGAGCAGGGCAGCGGCGAGCAGGCGTTTCGGTCGGCAGGGGGCCATGCGCGAGCCTAGCCCGTTTCGGCCAGGGCCGAGACGCAGCGCTTTGCGGCGAAAATGCCGCTCGATCATGGCCAAGAAAGACAAGCACGTCAGCGAGACCCCGGCCACCGCGTGGCTGCGCGGTCACGGCGTCGTCTTCACCGAACACGTGTACGAGTACGTCGAGCACGGCGGCACGGAAGAGTCGGCGCGCCAGCTCGGCCTGAGCGAGCACGAGGTGATCAAGACGCTGGTGATGCAGGACGACAAGCGCGAGCCGCTGATCGTGCTGATGCACGGCGACAAGCAGGTGAGCACCAAGAACCTGGCGCGCGCCATCGGCGCGAAGTCGGTCGAGCCTTGCACGCCCGAGGTGGCGCAGCGCCACAGCGGCTACCAGGTCGGCGGCACCTCGCCCTTCGGGACACGCAAGGACATGCCGGTGTACGTGGAAGAGAGCGTGCTCGCGCTGCCGCGCATCTGCATCAACGGCGGGCGGCGCGGGTATCTCGTCGGCATCCCGCCGAGCGTGCTCAGCTCGGTGCTGGGTGCGCGGCCCGTGGCCTGCGCGATCTAGGGCGAGGCTCGGGCAGCCGCCGGTCAGACTCGTTCCGGACCATCGCGTAGCACTGGCAGCCGCGCCGCTCCGGCCCGGCACGATCGCGCGCGACGATGTCGACTCGCGCGCAGCGGATGAGCCGGGTGGCCTGCAACTGGAGAGCGGCCTCGGTCACCCGCTCGCGGCGAGGCACTGGCGGAAACACAGCTTGTCGTGGCACGGGTTGCGCATGGATTGAGCCGGCTCAACGTCCGCTGCAGCTTGTGTTCGTTACCGCACTGAAAGTGGCTGGCACAGGAACTAGATTGAAAGTGTTGGTCTCGCCAATCACTGTCATCCCCTCAATGGAGAAACTCTCATGAACACACGCCACGCCATCGCCGCCGGCCTCGCCGCCCTGGCGCTTCTCGCCACCTCCGGCTGTGCCGTCACGCGCGGCCAGGAAAGTGTCGGCGCCTATGTCGACGACGCCACCATCACCACGCAGATCAAGAGCCGCTTCATCGAGAACAAGGAAGTCGATGCGTCCAGCATCCGCGTCGAGACGCTCAACGGCACGGTCATGCTTTCGGGTTTCGCCAAGAGCGGCACCGAGAAGGGCACGGCCGAGGCGATCGCGCGCAAGGTCAACGGCGTGAAGTCGGTGAAGAACGAAATCGCCATCCGGCCGTGAGACGGCGGGCGGGCGGCGCGCACGCGCACGCTGCTTTCCTGTCACGCAACGAAGGAGAAACACATGAACTGGGATCGCATCAAGGGTGACTGGAAACAGATCACCGGCAAGGTCAAGGAGCAATGGGGCAAGCTGACCGACGACGACCTCGACGTCGTCGCAGGCCGGCGCGATCAGCTCGCCGGCAAGATCCAGGAGCGCTATGGCATCGCCAAGGACGATGCCGAGCAGCAGCTGGCCGAGTGGGAACGCAAGGCCAGCGACTCCTGGTTCACGAAGAAGTAGAAGCCGTCGGCATCGCCCGCCCCGCAGCCGTGCCGCAGCGGGGCCGGCGGGTCGAATCCGTCGCCTGATTCTCGGAGGAGAAGATCATGAGCTTGGGAACCATTCTGGTCATCGTGCTGATCCTGTTGCTGATCGGCGTCATTCCGACCTGGCCGCACAGCAAGAGCTGGGGTTACGCACCCAGCGGTGTGCTGGGCGTGGTGGTGGTGATCGTCATCGTGCTGCTGCTGATGGGCAGGCTCTGACCGGCCGCCATGACACGCAGGCCGAAGCCGCCGCTGCGGACCACGGTGCGGCGCCCACCGCCGCCCGCCCGATGACGCGCGCGCGGCGTGGCACCCGGTCCGATCTCGTGCGCATCGCCACCACGGCGATGGCCGAGCGCGGGCTGGAGCCCGAGCTTCCTGCGTCGGCGCGTCGCGAACTCGACGCCATCGGCGGGCCCGGCCGCGACACCGACCCGCGCATCCGCGATCTGCGGGCGCTGCCCTGGTGCTCGATCGACAACGACGATTCCCTCGACCTCGATCAGCTGACCAGTTGCGAAACGCTGGCCGGCGGCGCGGTGCGCGTTCGGGTCGCCGTGGCCGATGTCGACTCGCTGGTGCGCAAGGGGTCGGCCATCGATGCGCATGCGCTGGCCAACACCACGTCGGTGTACACCTCGGCGAAGGTGTTCCCGATGCTGCCCGAGCGCCTGTGCACCGACCTCACCTCGCTGAACCCGGGCCAGGACCGGCTCGCCATCGTCACCGAGATGATCGTCGCGCCGGACGCCTCGGTGACAACGTCTGCGGTCCACCGGGCGTGGGTGCACAACCGGGCCAAGCTTGCCTACGACGCGGTCTCCGCCTGGATCGACGGCAAGGGTGTGCTGCCCGAGGCGGCGCGGGCCGTGCCGGGCATGGACGCGCAATTGCAGGCGCAGGACGACGTGGCGCAGCGCTTGCGCGCGCGCCGGCATGCGCAAGGCTCGCTCGAGCTGGAGACCTTCCAGCCTCGCGCGCTGTTCGACGGCGAGCAAGTCGTCGACATCCGGCAGCAGGAGCAGAACCGCGCGCGCCAGCTGATCGAGGAGCTGATGATCGCGACGAACAGCTGCACCGCGCGATTCCTGGCGGACAGCGGCGGAGCCTCATTGCGCCGCGTCGTGCGCTCGCCCGAGCGCTGGCTGCGCATCGCCGAGGTCGCGAAGCGTTATGGCGACGTGCTGCCAAGCCAGCCCGATTCGCTCGCGCTCGAAGCCTTCCTGGCGCGCCGCCACCGGGCCGACCCGCTGCGCTTTCCGGACCTGTCGCTGGTCATCGTCAAGCTGATGGGTTCGGGCGAGTACGTCGTGGAGCAGCCCGGTGCCACGCCGGTCGGCCACTTCGGCCTGGCGGTGCGCGACTACACGCACTCCACCGCGCCGAACCGGCGCTTCCCGGACCTGATCACCTCGCGCATGCTCAAGGCCGTGCTGACCGGGACACCGCCGCCCTACAGCGCCGCCGAGCTGGCGATGCTGGCCCAGCATTGCACGCAGCAGGAAGACGCCGCGCAGAAGGTCGAGCGCCGGGTGCGCAAGTCCGAGGCCGCGCTGCTGCTCGAATCGCATGTCGGCCAGTCCTTCGACGCGATCGTGACCGGCCACTCGGAGCGCGACACCTGGGTGCGCATCTTCAGCCCGCCCGCCGAGGGCCGGCTGGCCGGCGGCGCGCCCGACATCGACGTGGGCCAGAAGCTGCGCGTCAAGCTCGTCTCGACCGACGTCGAGCGGGGGTTCATCGACTTCGTGGTGACGGATTGACTTGCCGCTGCGAGCGGATCATCCAGGCCAGGAAACCGCACATCCCCGTGCCGGCCACCACCAGCCCCGCAGTGGCCGTCGACCACATGCCCACCGCGCCGAGCAGCGCCGGCGGCGTCAGGCCGGTGGCGTTGAAGGCGACCACGTAGCCGCCGGCCAGGCCCACGCCCCAGATCGCCAGCGCGTAGATCACCAGCGGCACCACCGCGATGCGGTAGGCACGCAGCACGAAGCCGGCGATCGCCTGCGCCGCGTCGGCGATGTGGAACACCGCCACCCAGGCCAGCAGCGGCATCGCGGCGGCCACGATCACCGGCTCGCGCGTGTACAGGCCGAGGATGGCCTCGCGGAACAGGTAGACGAAGCCGCCCATCACCGTGGCGATCGCCACGCCGATCTCCAGCCCGTTCCAGCCGATGCGGTGGGCGTCGTCGGGGTCGCCGGCGCCGATGCGCTGCGCCACCAGCGTGCTCGAGGCGTTGGCGATGGCCAGCGGCATCATGAACATCAGCGAGACCAGGTTCACCGCGATCTGGTGCCCGGCCACCGGCGTGGCGCCCAGTCGCGAGATGAAGAAGGCCATGAAGGTGAAGCCGGTCACCTCGATCATGATCGAGCCACCCATCGGGATGCCCAGCCGAAGCAGCGCGCCGATGCTGCCGCGGTGCGGCGGCGAGATGCGGTCGCCGATGTGGAAGCGTGCGTAGAACGGGTCGCGCTTCAGGATCAGCCACACCGCGCCGAACTGCAGCAGCATGCACACCGCCGTGGCGGTGCCGCATCCTGGCGCGCCCATCGCGGGTAACGGCCCCGCACCGAACACGAACAGCGCCGTCAGCGGCACCTTCAGCGTCAATGCGCAGAGCTGCAGCAGCATGACGATCTTCGGCCGCGACACCGCGGTGTTGAAGCCGCGAAAGGCGGTGAACAGCAGCGCCGGCGGCAAGGCCACCGCGAGCGCGGCAAGGTGGCCGCGCACCTTCACCGCCACCTCGGGCTGCGCGCGCGCCAGGTCGAGAAAGGGCTGCGGGAACAGCAGCACGAGGCAGCCCGGCACCGACAGCGCCAGCGCCAGCCACATCGCCTGGTGCAGCTGCGCGCCGCAGGCCTCGAAGTGCTGCGCGCCGTAGAGCTGCCCGGCGATCGGGCTGATCGCCAGCACGATGCCCATCAGCCCGACGAACACCGTGATGTAGGCCGCGCCGCCGATGGCCAGTGCGGCCAGGTCGGTGCCGCCGGCGCGTGCGGCCATCATGGTGTCGACGGTCGAGAAGGCCAGCACGGCCACCTGCCCGATGAACACCGGCCAGGCCAGCGGGGCGATGCGTCGTGCGCTGTCCGCCAGGCCGCGCGCCCGGCTCACTTGGCGGCCTCGCCGGAGCGCTCGGCGTAGCGGTTGAAGCGCCAGGCCGTGCCCTCCATCGTGATGCGCCGCCAGGTGACGCGTTTCTCGCCCGGGGTCATCACGGTCCAGTTCTGCACCTCGTCGAAGCTGCGGCCGCAGCCCTTGCAGATGTCGTCGCCCTGGCTGGTCGAGCAGATCGCGATGCACGGCGCGTCGGGTGTCGTCGCATACCAGGCGAGCCAGGCCTCGTGGGCGCGTGCGGGCATCGCGTCCTCGTCGACCTCGTGTTCGTGCGCGTAGACCATCCGCCCGTAGACCTCGGCCAGCGCGCGCACTTCGGGGCAGGCGACGATGCCGTCGATCGAAGGCGAGCGCGCGCGCCACCAGTTGATGGCGGCCTCGATGTCGGTGATGTGCAGGGCGGCCATGGGGGGCGGAAGAATAGCAGTCCGGCGCCGCGCTTGCAGGCCGCGGCGGCGGTGCGACAATGGCTTTCACACCGAGGCCCACCGTGCTCGACATCGAAGCTCCCTCCGTCGACTCCGCGCGCATGCGCCGCGCGGGACGCGAGCTGCTGTCGCTGGCGCTGATGGACTCGCGCAACCACACGCTGCGCTGGATCGGCGCCTTCGAGCAGGCCCTGTCCACCCCCGAGCTCGACGTGCCGCAGGCGAGCGACCTGAGCCCGCCGCTGTGGGAACTGGGCCACCTCGGCTGGTTCCAGGAGCGCTGGATCGCGCGCAACGTGCAGCGCCAGCGCGGTGCGCGCTGCGACCCGACGCAGTCGCGCCTGCCTTCGGTGCTGCCCGACGCCGACCGCTGCTACGACCCCGCCGAGGTGTCGCACGCCGGCCGCTGGAAGCTCGAGCTGCCCGACCTGCAGGCGACCAAGCAGTACCTCGTCGAGACGCTCGAGACCACGCTCGACCTGCTCGAGTCGACGCCCGCCGACGACGACGACGCGCTGTACTTCTACCGCCTCGCGCTGTTCCACGAGGACATGCGCTGCGAGCACTTCGCGCAGATGTCGCAGACCCTGGGTTTCGATGCGGGCCTGCTGGCCGCGCCGGCGGCGATCAATGCGCGCGACCCGCTGCTCTTCCCGGCCACGCGCTGGCCGCTGGGCTGCGAGCCGGGCGGCTTCGTGTTCGACAACGAGAAGTGGGTGCACGAGGTCGAGGTGCCCGAGTTCGAGATCGATGCGCAGCCGGTGACCTGGGCGCAGTACGCCGAGTTCGTCGAGGACGGCGGCTACGACGCGCGCGAGTTCTGGCATCCGCAGGCCTGGGAGTGGCTGCAGCGCGAGGGCCGGCGCTCGCCGCGCCATGTCGACCAGCTGCGCCACGGCGTGCTGCAGCAGCGCCTGGGCAAGCTGATGCGCGTGCCGATGGCGCAGCCGGTGATCCACGTGAGCTGGCACGAGGCCGACGCCTGGTGCCGCTGGGCCGGCCGGCGCCTGCCCAGCGAAGTGGAATGGGAAGCCGCCGCCCACCAGGGCGCGAGCCGCGGCTTCCGCTGGGGCGACGTGTGGGAGTGGACGGCCTCGACCTTCCGCCCCTACCCCGGTTTCGTGCCCGGCCCGCATCGCGACTACTCGCAGGCCGCCTTCGGCACGCACAAGGTGCTGCGCGGCGCCTCGTTCGCCACGCGCGGCCGCATGCGCAGCGCCAAGTTCCGGCATTTCCAGAGTCCGGAACGCGACGACCTGTTCTGCGGCTTCAGAAGCTGCGCGCTCTGAGCCGCCGCGCGACCCACTGGTCACCATGGGTCTGCTATCCGCCACCTACATCGGCAGCAGCCCCGACGGGGAACTCGTCACCTGGCGCGACGGCAAGCGCCTGGGCTGGCTGCTGTCGGTGGTCTACCCGCTGATGCCGCTGCTGGGTGTGGCCTTGCATGCCTGGACCGGCCAGCCGATCGCGCTGGCCTTGCCGCTGTTCACCGGCTACGTGCTGATGCCGCTGCTCGACGCGCTGATCGGCGAGGACCTGAACAACCCGCCCGAGGCCGTGGTGCCGCAGCTCGAGGCCGACCGCTACTACCGCTGGCTGACCTGGGCCACCGTGCCGCTGTACTTCCTGAGCCTGATCGGCTGCGCCTGGTGGGCCGGTACGCAGGCGCTGCCGTGGTGGGCGCTGCTGGTGCTTGCCTTCGTCGCCGGTGTCAACTCCGGCATGGGCCTGACCACCGGCCACGAGCTCGGCCACAAGCACAACGCCACCGAGCAGTGGCTGTCGCGGCTGATCCTGGCGGTGCCGGCCTACGGGCACTTCACGGTGGAACACGGCCGCGGCCACCACCGCTGGGTGTCCACGCCCGAGGACCACGCCAGCGCGCGCATGGGCGAGAGCATCTACCGCTTCGCGCTGCGCGAGCTGCCCGGCGGCATCCGCCGCGCCTGGCAGCTCGAGTCGCAGCGGCTGCAGTCGCTCGGCTTCAGTGCCTGGAGCCCGCGCAACACGATGCTGCAGTCGTACGCGATCACCGCGGTGCTGCAGCTCGGCCTGCTGCTCGCCTTCGGGCCGGTGATGATCGTCTTCCTCGCCGTGCACAACCTGGTGGCCTGGTGGCAGCTCACCTCGGCCAACTACGTCGAGCACTACGGCCTGCTGCGCGGCCGCCTGCCCGGCGGCCAGTACGAAGCGCCGCAGCCGCACCATTCGTGGAACACCAACCACCTGGTGACCAACCTCGCGCTGTTCCACCTGCAGCGCCACTCCGACCACCACGCCAACCCCTCGCGGCGCTACCAGAGCCTGCGCCACTTCGCCGACGTGCCGCAGCTGCCCAGCGGCTATTTCGGCATGTTCACGCTGGCCTACTTTCCGCGGCTGTGGTTCCGCGTGATGGACGCGCGCCTGCTCGCGCTGCCGCACGTGCGCGGCGACCTGGGCAAGGTGAACGTCGACCCGGCCGCGCGCACGCGGCTCGAATCGCGCTACGGCGAAGCGCGCTTGGGCTTGCGGTAGCTCCACCACGGCAGCACGCGGCGCAGCGAGAGCACCTCGCCGCTGCCCTCGGCGGCATAACCCGGCAGGGCATTGAGCTGGGCGCGCCAGGCCTCGCTCTTCAGCAGCGACAGCAGCGTCTGCACCTGGGGCTGGTCGAGCGCGTGCTGCAGCGTGACGAGGAAGTACTGCTCGCGCGCCAGCGGCACGAAGTCCAGCCCGCGCGCCATCGCGGCGGCCTCGATGCCGAAGCTGGCGTCGGCGCTGCCGCTGGCCACCGCCTCGGCGGCGGCGCGGTGTGAGGGCTCCGCGCTCTCGAAGCCGCCGATGCGCTCCGGCGCGATCTTCTGCTGCGCCAGCAGCTCCTCCAGCACCACGCGCGTGCCGCTGCCGCGCGAGCGGTTCGCGAAGCGCAGCCCCGGCCGGCACAGGTCGGCCAGCGACTGGATGCCCTGCGGGTTGCCCGGCGCCACCATCAGCCCCTGCGTGCGCCGCGCGAAGCTCACCAGCTTGTGGTGCCCCGGCTTGAGCATGGAGCGATAGACCGTCGCGGTCGGCGAGCGCAATGGCGACTCGGTCAGCGCGTGGAAGCCCGCCATCAGGCAGCGGCCGTCGTTCAGCGCCGCCAGCGCATCGACGCTGCCGCTGAACTGGATGTCCAGGTGCAGCTTGTGCTGCGACTGCGCCAGCGCGCGCAGCAGCGGCAGCGCGTCGTCGTGGCTGGCCGTCATCGGGATCACGCCGGCGCTGGCGTCGAAGGCGATCGCGAAGGCCTGCTCCAGCTCGCTGCGCAGCGCCTCGATCTGCGGCGCCAGGCGCGCCTGCGCACGCCGCTCGGCCCACAGCAGCTTCTCGCCGAAGGGCGAGAGCAGCGCCGGCTGGCCCTTCACCCAGATCACCAGCGTCTGGCCGAGCTCGGTCTCCCAGCGCTTGAGCTCGCCCCAGACATGGCGGTAGGAGAGCTGCAGTTCGCGTGCGGCGGCGCTGATCGAGCCGGTGTCGTGCACTGCGGCGAGCAGGGCCATCAGCGGGTGGTGCAGATCGCGCTGCGCCGGCTCGCGGCCGGCCAGCGTGTAGGTGAGGCTCACCCTATGCATGACGGTTCATATGGTCGAGGTTGCCTGTCGGCATGGACAATCCACGCGAGTATGAGAGATGTTGGATGAATGACTTTGCCGAGAGTGTCCGTACCGCCGTCGCCCTGATCTTCCATGCCGATCCCGTCCTGCTCCACACCGTCGTGCTGTCGCTCTCGGTCAGCGGCACGGCCTGCCTCGTGGCCGCGGGCTTCGGGCTGGCACTGGGTGCCTGGCTGGCCATCGCGCAGTTCCCCGGCCACCGCCTGGCCGTGCTCGGGCTGAACACGCTGCTGGCGCTGCCCTCGGTGGTGGTCGGCCTGGTGGTGTACCTGCTGCTCTCGCGCAGCGGGCCACTGGGCCACTGGGGCATCCTGTTCACGCCCGCCGCGATGGTGATCGCGCAGACCATCCTGGTGCTGCCGGTGATCGCCGCGCTGACGCGCCAGCTGGTCGGCGATTCGCTGCGCGACGGCGGCGACCAGCTGCGCTCGATGGGCGCCCGCCCGATCGCCTGTGCGCTGCTGATGCTCGTTCACGACCGCTGGGCGGTGCTGACCATCCTGATCGCCGCCTTCGGCCGTGCCATCGCCGAGGTCGGCGCGGTGATGGTGGTGGGCGGCAACATCGACGGCATCACCCGCGTGATGACCACCTCCATCGCGCTGGAGACCAGCAAGGGCGACCTGCCGCTGGCGATGGCGCTGGGCCTCGTGCTGCTCGGCGTGGTGGCGATCGTCAACCTGCTGCTCGGCCTGACGCAGCGCGGCCACGGCTCGGCGCTGGCGGGGGTGCGTTGACCATGCTGCAGATGAAGAACGTGTCGATGCGCTTCGGCGAGGTGCGGGCCCTCAGGGGCGTGACGCTGTCGGTGGCGCGCGGCGAGTTCGTCGCGCTGGTCGGCCCCAACGGATCCGGCAAGACGACGCTGCTGCGTGCCATGCACGGCATGCTGCGTCACGGCGGCACGCGCGAGCTCGGCGCCGAGGCCGGCCGGCAGGCGATGGTCTTCCAGCGTCCCTTCGTGATGCGCCTGTCGGTGCGCAACAACCTGCGTCTTGCGCTGTGGCTGGGCAAGGTGCCGCGCGCGCAGTGGGACGAACGGGTTGCCGCCGCCCTGCAGCGCGTCGCCCTGCAGGGCCTGGAGCAGCGCCCGGCCCGCGCGCTGTCGGGCGGCCAGCAGCAGCGCCTCGCGCTCGCGCGGGCCTGGGCGGTGCAGCCCGCACTGCTCTTCCTCGACGAGCCCACCGCCAGCCTGGACCCGACCGCCAAGCGCGAGGTCGAGGCGCTGCTCGCCGGCTTTGCCGCCGACGGCATGACGCTGGTGATGAGCACCCACAACCTCGGGCAGGCGAAGCGCCTGGCCAGCCGCGTGGTCTACCTGGAGGACGGCGAGATCCACGCCGACCTGCCGACCGCGCAGTTCTTCAACGGCGCGCTGCAAGGCCGCGCCCGGCAGTTCCTCAAGGGAGAAATGGCATGGACCATCGAATGACGCTCGCTTACCTCACCCGACTCACCCGCCGCAGCGCCCTCGCGCTGGGCCTGGCCGCCACGACACTGCTGCCGCTGTCCGCGCAGGCGCAGGACAGGTTCATCGTCATGTCGTCGACGACGAGCACCGAGCAGTCGGGCCTGTTCGCGCACCTGCTGCCTGCGTTCCTGAAAGCTTCCGGCATTCACATCCGCGTCGTCGCGCAGGGCACCGGCCAGGCGCTGGACATGGGCCGCCGCGGCGATGCCGACCTGCTCTTCGTGCACGACCAGGTGGCCGAGGAGAAGTTCGTCGCCGAAGGCTTCGGCATCGAGCGCCGCCCGGTCATGTACAACGACTTCGTCGTCGTTGGCCCGAAGGGCGACCCGGCCGGCGTGAAGGGCAAGGACGTCGTCGAGGCGCTGAAGAAGCTCGGTGCCTCCAAGTCCGAGTTCGTCTCGCGCGGCGACAAGAGCGGCACCCACGCCGCCGAGCTGCGCTACTGGAAAGCCGCCGGCGTCGACCCGCCGGTGGGCAAGGTGGCGGGCTACAAGGAGTGCGGCTGCGGCATGGGCCCGGCGCTGAACATCGCCGCGTCGACCAACGCCTACGTGCTCGCCGACCGCGGCACCTGGCTGTCGTTCAAGAACCGCGGCGAACTGGCCATCCTGGTCGAGGGCGACAAGCGCCTGTTCAACCAGTACGGCGTGATCGTCGTGAACCCGGCCAAGCACCCGCACGTCAAGAAGGACCTGGCGCAGGCCTTCGCCGACTGGGTCGTCTCGCCCGCAGGCCAGGCCAGCATCGCCGAGTACAAGATCGGCGGCGAGCAGCTGTTCTTCCCGAACGCCGGCACTCGCTGAACCTTCAGCGCGGCGCGAATTCGTAGGCCAGCGATCGGATGGTGCCGCGCCAGTAGGACTTGCGGCCTTCGGGCAGCAGCCACGCCACCTCGCCGGTGAAGGGCACGCGCATCCCGTCCTGCAGGCGGTGGTCGGACCAGCGGCCCTCCCAGGGCGCCATCGTCGTCACCTGGCCGACCATGCGGCCGCGGGCCTCGGCGCGCACCGACGCCATCAGCCCGTCTGCATCGAAACGGAACAAGAGCGTCAGCGGCGCCGCGCCATCGCTCAGCGTGGCGCGGGCCGAATGTTCGTCGACGGCCTCCCAGCGCACGCCCTGGCTGGGCAGCAGGGCGGTCGGGTACCAGGCCGCCTCGGCGAAGAAGCGCATCAGCTCGCCGCGCGCGAGCTCGCCGCCGCCGCGCAGCTCGGCCATCGTGACGAGCCCGGCGATCGCCGCGTGCAGCCGGCCCTCGCCCGCCACATAGGCGTCGTGCACGTGCACCGCGAGACCCGGCAGCATGGCGATGCGCGCGTCCCAGACAAAACCGGGGCGGCGCGTGACGACCTGCTGCACCGAAGTGAAGGGCTTCCACTGCTCGCCCGAGGCGCTCATGTTGAAGCTGCCGGCGTGCTCGACGCGCGCCGCCGTGACGATCGCCTGCCCGTCCTTCAGCACGGCGCGGAAGTAGCGCTGCACGGGTGCGGGCAGGCCCTCGAGTTCGCGCTCGTCGTAGCGGATCGGCGTGCCCGGGGCGGCCGGCGTGCGCGCCGCGTCGAGCCTGGCGATCAGCTCGCGTGCCGCGGCGTTCCAGCGCGCGCTGCCCCAGGCCGTGAGGCCGAAGCCCGCCAGCACCAGCAGGCCGATCGCGGCGCCCAGCCACTTCCATGCGCTCATCGAGCTTCCCCGTTCGTGAGCGGACGATTCTGCGAGCCGCTTCCTCCGCCGGATTGACGGGGCGCAAGCATCGTGGCGTGATGCAGCCTCAGCCTGAGCGCGATGCCCCTGTCCGCACCTTCCTCCCGGCCCCGACTTCACCCCGACGTGCTGAAGCTCGGCTGGGTGAGCCTGCTCACGGACATCAGCTCCGAGATGATCTTCTCGGTGTTCGCGGTGGTGTTCACCACCGTGGCCGGTGCTTCGGCGGCGCTGCTCGGGCTGATCGAGGGGCTGGCCGACCTCTCGGCCTCGTCGCTCAATGCCGTGGCCGGCTGGCTGTCGGATCGCAGCGGGCGGCGCAAGGCCTGGGCACTCGCGGGTTACGGCTTCTCGACGCTGGCCAAGGCGATGCTGCTGCTGAGCGTGGGCGTCGGCAACCTGGCGGCGTTCCGTGTCATCGAGCGGCTCGGCAAGGGCTTTCGCGGGCCGCCGCGCGACGCCTGGCTCGCTTCGATCGCCGAAGGGGCATCGCGCGGGTATGCGTTCGGCGTGCACAAGGCGCTCGACAAGTCCGGTGCCGTGCTCGGGCCGTTGCTGGCGTGGGCGCTGATCACGGCGCTGGGCGAGTCGGCTGCCACTTACTCGGCGCTGTTCTGGGTGGCCTTCGTTCCGGCGGTGCTGGCGCTGGTCGTGCTGGCCCGGCTGGACGACCGGCCCGCGCCGCCGCGTGCGCAGGAGAGCCTGTGGCGGGGCTGGCAGGCGCTGGGGCCGGGGTTCCGGCGCTTCCTCGTGCCGGCCGGCATCTTCGCGCTGGGTTACTACAGCCTCGGCTTCCTGCTCGTGCGGGCGCACGCACTCGGCTTCGGCGTGTCGGGCGTGGTGCTGCTCTACGCGCTGTTCAACACCACCTGCGTGATCGCGGCGCCGCTGGCGGGCCGGCTCGGCGACCGCGTCGGCCGCCGCCGCATCGTGCCGCTCGGCTACGCGCTGTACGGGATCGTCAACCTCGGCATGATCGCGGCCGATCAGCGCTGGCAGCTGGTGGCGTTGTTCGCGCTCTACGGCGTCTTCTACGCCATCGAGGACTCGCAGAGCCGCGCCTTCATCGCCGACCTGGAGCCCGAACGGCGGGCCACCGCGATCGGCCTGTACAACGCGGTGACGGGC
>CAZVLY010000043.1:0-19037 GCA_964628175.1 uncultured Piscinibacter sp.
TTCTGGCGCTGCCGCAGCTGGATGGACATCTCCGCCCTGCCCGAGGCGCGGCGCGCCAAGGTGCTGCCCTTCATCGTCGAATGGGCGCGCGGCGGCGCGGACCTCACCGGCGAGCAGGTGTTCCGAGGCTACAGCCAGATGGGCGCGATGCGCGACGCCGCCGTGGCCGCCTGCGCGCCCTTCGACGTCGTGATCTCGCCGACGGCGCCGATCGCGGCCTATGCCGCCGAGCTGGCCAGCCCCACCGACGACCCGGCGCGGCCGCTCGAGCACATCGGCTTCACGCTGCCCTTCAACATGAGCGAGCAGCCCTCGGCGAGCATCAACTGCGGCTATACGCGCAGCGGGCTGCCGATCGGGATGCAGGTCACGGGGCCGCGCCACGACGACCTCGGCGTGCTGCAGGTCTGCCACGCCTGGGAGGCGCTGCGCCCGGCGCAGCGGCCGTGGCCGCAGCCGCCGACGGCCTGAGTTCATGCACGACCAGCGCGGCAACCCGGTCGGCACGTCGTCCCCCGACGCGCTGAAGCACGCCGAGACCGCGCTGTGGCGCATGTGCTCGTTCTTCGACGCGCCGCTGGCCGACCTCGACGCCGCCATCGCCGCCGACCCCGGCTGGATGCTGCCGCACGTGATGCGCGCGAGCTTCCTGCTCACGCTCACCGAGCCCTCGCTGGTGGCCGACGCACGCGCCGCGCTCGAGCAGGCCGACCTGCTCGCCGCCCAGGCGCCCGAACGCGAGCGCGCCCACTGGGCGGCGGCCGACCGCTGCGCCGCCGGCGACTGGCACGGCGCCTGCGCGGCATGGGAACAGATCCTTCTGCAGCACCCGCGCGACCTGTACGCGCTGCAGTGGGCGCACCTGTTCGACTTCTACCGCGGCGATGCCCGCAACCTGCGCCAGCGGGTGGCCCGCGTGCTGCCGGAATGGCCGCGCGACGACACGCTGCGGCCCTACCTGCTGGGCATGCACGCCTTCGGCCTGGAAGAGAACCACCTGTATGCGCAGGCCGAGGCGGTGGGCCGCGAGGCCACCGCCGGCGCGGCCCAGGTGCCCTGGGCCACGCACGCCGTGGCGCACGTGATGGAGATGCAGGGCCGCTTCGACGAGGGCCGGCGCTGGCTGCTGGACAGCGAATCGGTCTGGGGCGGCGGCAACGGCTTCGCAGGGCACCACTGGTGGCACCTCGCGCTCTTCCAGCTCGAAGCAATGGACCTCGCGGGCGCGCTGGCCCTGCACGACGCCCACCAGGGCAGCGCCCACGCGGTGCTGACGCTGCAGCGGCTGGACGGCGCGGCGCTGCTGTGGCGGCTGCGCCTGCTCGATGCCGAGAACAGGCTGGACCTCGCCGCGCGCTGGGGCGATCTCGCCCAGGGCTGGGACCTGACGCCGCGCGATGCCGGCCACTCCGCCTTCAACGACGTGCACATGCTGATCGCGCTGATCGGCCTGCGCGACATGGTGCGTGCGCAATCGCTGTTCGCCGCCGTGCAGCGCCGCGCCGAACGCGGCAGCGACAGCAACGCCGCGATGGCGCGTGAGGTCGGCCTGCCGCTGATGCGCGCGCTGCTCGCCTTCGACTCTGGTGAGGCGACCGAGGCGATCCGCCTGCTCGCGCCGCTGCGCGAGACGGCGCACCGCTTCGGCGGCAGCCACGCGCAGCGCGACCTGATCGACCAGACCTTGCTGGCCGCCTGCGCGATGCCGAACGGCGAGCGCGCGCTCGGCCGCGCGCTGCTCAACGAGCGGCTGCTGGCACGCGGCGCCACGCCGCAGGTCGAGCAGTGGCGCGCGCGGCTCGGCCTGGCCGTGCATCCGGCGACCCGTTGACCGTTCTCAACCGCCCCGTGCGGGCGCGGCCTACGCTGGCAAGGTGGCTGTCGTGCCGCTCCAGGGAGGCGAACGATGAAATGGAAGCAACGGGTGTGCGCTGGCCTGTGTGCCATCGGGCTGTGCGGGGCGATGGCCGCCGATCGCCCCGCGGACCGACCTCCGGCCGAACAGCGCCTGGGCGGTGACCTCTTCATCGCCGGCGGTTCGGTGACCGTGAGCCAGCCGGTGAGCGGCGACCTGTTCGCCGGCGGTGGCAGCGTCGATGTCGATGCCGCGGTGGCCGGCGACGCGCTGGCCACCGGCGGCAAGGTGCGCATCGGCGCCGAGGTCGAACATTCGGTGTTCGCCTTCGGCGGGCAGCTCAGCGTCAACGGCAAGGTCGGGCGCAACCTGCGCATGGTGGGCGGTCAGGTCGAGCTCGGGCCCAGGGCCGAGGTCACCGGCAACGTGTCGGCGGCCGGCGGACAGGTGCGCCTGTACGGCCGTGTGGGTGGCCATGTGCAGTCGGCCGGCGGCCGCCTGCTGATCGACGGCCCGGTGGGCGGCGACGTGTTCGCCACCTCGGGCGAGGTCGAGCTCGGGCCGAATGCGCGCATCGGCGGCAAGCTGCGCTACCGCAGCAGCGAAGCATTGCGGCAGGACCCGCAGGCCCAGGTCGCCGGTGGCGTCGAGAAGCTGCTGCCGGCCATCGGCGCCGCCAGCGCGCCGCCCATGCGCGAGCACGCCGAACGCCGCGGGGCGGGCAGCATCGGCTGGATCTGGACGATCGGCCTGATGGTGCTGGCCGCGGTGCTGCTCGCGGCCCTGCCGCGCTTCCAGACCCTGGTCGCGCGCACCCTGCGCGAGCAGCCGGGCCTGAGCCTGCTGCTCGGCTTCGTGCTGCTCGTGTGCGTGCCGGTCGCCACCGTGCTGCTCTTCATCACGCTGATCGGCATCCCGCTCGGCCTCTTCCTCCTGGCGACCTACCTTGCGCTGCTGCCGCTGGCCTATGTCAGCGCCGGCATCGGGCTGGGCGACTGGGCGCTGCAACGCTGGCAACCGGCGCGCAGCGATCGGTTGAGATGGCGCATCGCGGCCGCCGCCACGGCCCTGCTCGCACTGGCCCTGCTCGGCGGCCTGCCCTGGCTGGGCGGGCTGATCGCCTTCGCCACCCTGCTGGCCGGACTCGGTGCGCTGCTGCTGCAGCTGCGGCGCTTTGCGCCGGGCGCGGCGTGATCGGAGGAGCCCGTGAACACCTTGACCAAACTCGCGCTCGGCCTGATGGGCCAGTTGCGGCCGCAGCCGCCGGCCGGTCCGGCGGCACACACGATCCGCTTGCCCCGGCCGCGCCCGCGCGGCGGGCTGCCGCTGATGGAGGCGCTCGCGCAGCGCGCGTCGCAGCGCGAGTTCGCGCCGCGTGCCTTGCGCAGGCAGCAGCTGTCGGACCTGCTTTGGGCCGCCGCCGGCATCAACCGGCCCGCGCTCGGCGGTCGCACGACACCGAGCGCGCTCAACGCGCAGGAGGTGCTGCTGTACGTGGCGATGCCGCAGGGCCTGTACCGCTACGAGCCGGTGGCGCACGAACTGCAGCAGGTGGTGGCGGCCGACGTGCGCCGCGTCACCGGCTACCAGGACTTCGTCGACACGGCGCCGCTGGACCTGATCTACGTGGCCGACCACACGCGCATGAAGCTCGTGCCGGCGGCACAGCGCGAGCCCTTTGCCTTCACGGCAGCCGGCGCGATGGCGCAGAACGTCTACCTCTTCTGCGCGTCGGCCGGGCTCGCCACGGTGATCCGCGCCTGGTTCGATCAACGCGCGCTGGCGGATGCGATGGGCCTGGGCCCGGACCTGCAACTGCTGCTGGCCCAGACGGTCGGCGCAACGGCCGACGCCTCCCCGCGGTGAACCGGCCCGGGCTTCGCCGCGCGGGCGTTTCCGATCGAATGGGGATGCCGTCGGCCCGGGCGACGCGCTAGTCTCGGGCTCCCCCTTTCCAAGCGAGCCGCCCATGACCCTGCCTGACCACCGCGCCGGTGCGGACCGTGTCGCCGTGATCGCCGTGCACGGCATCGCCGACCAGAAGCGCGGCGACACCGGCGAGGCGGTGGCGCTGCAGCTCGCGGCGGCCAGCGGCGGCCGCAGCCTCGCCCAGGAGCTGCCGCTGGACGTGCCGCCGCTCGACCCGGCCGTGCCCTACCGGCGGTGGCGGCCCGAGGGCTGGGGCGGGCGCGGCAGCAAGTCGTTGCGGCAGTCGTGGCGCAGCGACTTCCTCGACGAGGCGATCGGCGGCATGGACACCGGCGAAGCCCAGCGCAACTGCGCCGTGCCCGGCCAGGCCTCGGCCGACACCGGCGTCCGCTTCACCGACTACCTGCTCGCCAAGGCCCAGGGCGCCCGGCGGCGCCATGCCGCCGAGCCCACCACGGTGTCGGTGCATGCGGTGGAGGCTCCGACACTGCGCGCCGACGTGTTCGAGATGCACTGGGCCGATCTGTCGCGCCTGCCCGGCAGCGTGACCAGCATCGTCGCCGAGCTGTTCACGCTGCTGTTCCACCTCTCGCGGCTGGGCGTGGATGCGCTGTCGCTGGCCGAGCGCCTGGCCGGCCGCGGCGAGCTCACGTGGCTGGGTCGTGTGCAGCGCGGCGCCGACTGGCTGTACTCGCGCGTGCTCGCCCTGCTCGCGCTGCAGCTGGTGATGGGCACGCTGATCCTGACCCCGGCGCTGCTGTTCGCCGCGCACGCCAGCGGCACCCGCGTCGCGGCCACGGCGATCGTCGCGGTGGGCGTGTCGGCCGCGCTGGTCTGGCTGAAGCACTGGCGCTGGCGGGCCGCGCTGCCGCTGGGCGCGGTGATCGGCACGGCGGTCTGGATGCTGCTGGGCAGCGGGCAGGCGCTGCCCGCGGTGATGGTGTTGTGGCTGGCCGCGCTGAGCCTGCTCTACCACCGCTTCCTCGCCTTCTGCGAGCAGCGCTTTCGCGCCGTGCTGGGCATCGGCTGGATGTTCTACGCCGCCACGCTGACCTGCATCGTGCTGTTCGGCCGCGGCGCGGGGTTCGATGGATCGGCCGGCTGGATCAACGGCACGCTGGGTGCGCTGGAGGCCGTGTTGTTCGCTCATGCCGTGCTGTGGCCGCTGCTCGCGCTGCTGGTGGCGGCCAGCGTGCTGCTGTCGGAATGGGCACTGTGGCACGGCGACCGCGCCGGGCGCGACCACCGGCAGACGCTGGTCACCGCGCGCCTGGGCCTGCTCACCTCGGTGGGTGCCTTCCTCGTGCTGCTGATGATCGGCTTCATGCTGTCGGCCTGGGCGCTGCGCTCGTTGCTCGGCTGCGCGTTGTACGAGCCCTGGTGGTTCGTCGGCTCGCCGGCGGCGATGTGCGCGTCGGACTTCCTCGACTGGCGCGCGCAGCGCAATGCCTCGAGCTTCGCGCTGGTGGCGCTGTTCCTGCTCGCGCTGCTGGGCTTCGTGGCGCTGGTGTTCCTGCCCAGCATCCTGCGCGAGATGCGCCTGGCATTGCCCGCGGCGGCGGGCCTGGGCCGCTGGCTGAGCTCCGGCTACCGCGCCATCGAGCGCCTCGTGCGGCTGTGGGGCCTGGCGGTGGCGCTCGGGGCGGCCGCGGTCGCCTTGCTGCTGCTGACCTCGCAGATCGCGCGCAGCGGCGCGATGGCCTACCCCGCGGCCCTCGATCTGCACCTGCAGGGCATCACCGACGCGGTGGAGCAGCTGTCGAAGAACTGGCTCAGCAGCATCGTCATCGGCATCGCCGGCGGCGCCGCCGGCCTGATGGCCCTGGGCAAGGTGGCCATCAAGCAGCTCAGGGCGATCCGCGCGCCGCTGGACGCCGCGCTCGACGTCGACAACCACTTCCGCGAGTTCCCGCGCGACGCGATCTGCCGCGTGCGGATCATCGAGCGCTATGTGGCGCTGCTCGACCACGTGCGGCGCCAGGGTTACACCCGGCTGGTGATCGTCGCGCACAGCCAGGGCACGGTGATCACCGCCGAGCTGCTGCGCTACCTGCAGCAGCGCGAGCGGCTCGGCCGCCCGGCCACCGCAGCGGGGCAGGTCGACCTGCCGGCGCTGCGCGACTGGCTCGACGGCGTCGGCCTGCGCCTGCTCACCGTCGGCAGCCCGCTGCGCCAGCTCTACGCGCTGCGCTTCCCGGCGCTGTACCCGTGGATGATGGCCCGCGTGCAGCATGCCGCCGGCACCGACTGGACCGGCCCGCAGCCGCACGAGCTGGGCCTGCAGCACTGGTCCAACCTGTGGGGCAGCGGCGACTATGTCGGGCGCTGGCTGTGGGCGGCCGGCGATGCCACCCGCCCGGCCCCGCTGCAGGTGGATGCGGCGCGCTACGACGGCGCGATGCAGCAGGGCCGCGACAGCCAGGGCCGCGCCTGGAAGGACGGCTGCATCGGCGCCGATGCGCACACGCACTACTTCGAGCTCGAACAGCGCCTCGTCATCGACGAACTGCTCGAGCTCGTGCGTGCCTGAAGCGCGCGCCCTCAGTTGGCCGCCAGCCCCGCAAAGCCGGCCGGCAGCCCGCCGGCCGCGCCGAGCGTCGCCAAGTCGCCGTCGGCACCGATGCGGAACGAGACGATCTGCAGGCTGCGCGGCGCCACCGCGTAGAGGCGCCGACCGTCGTTCGACACCGCCAGGTCGGTGGTGCCGGCGTTCGGCCCGGTGACGCCGGCCACCGCGCTGGCCAGTTCGATGCGGCCGGAGCGGGCGATGCGGTAGCTGCTGACGTTACTCGTCGCCGCGTTGCCCGTGTAGGCGTAGCGGCCGTTCGGCGTGATCGCCACCCAGCAGGCAGCGCCCTGGGTGTTGGGCACCGAGGCGCTGATCAGTGTCGGCACGGCCGAGCGTTCGTCGAAGCGGTACGACGAGGCCGCGCTGCCGGGCGCCTCCGAGACGATCAGGTGGTCGCGGCGGTCGAACGCGAAGCCGAAGGGTGTGGCGCCCGCCGAGGCGGTCACGACGGCCGCGCCGAGCGTGCCATCGCGCCGCACCGGGTAGCTGACGATGCGGCTGGTGGCCTTCTCGCTGACCACGATCACCTCGCCGCCGGCGCCGAAGCCGACCTGCGCCGGCGCAGTGCCGCCGGCCGCGGACAGGCCGCGCGAACTGCCCGCCAGCGGCGTGAGCTGGCCCTGCTGCAGCCGGAAACCGGCCACGTTGCCCGCGCCCGCGGCGTTGAGCACGTAGACCAGGCCGTCGTGCTCGGTCACGCTGATCGGCTGCAGGCCGCCGGAGTCGACCACCGAGGTCAGCGTCACGCCGCCCTCGCGGATCGCGAAAGTCGAGACGGTGTTGCTCAGCGCATTCACGACGAAGGCGTGGCGGCCGTCCCCGCTGAGCGTGACGGCACCCTGCGAGCCCAGGCCCGCCCCGGTGCCCTGCCCGTTCGTCGCGGCGCGCGCGACGAGGGCCAGTGCCCCGCCGGTCGCCGGCGCGTAGACGAGCAACTCGTTGCCGCCGGGGGCATTGCTGCTGGTGAACACCTTGCCGGCGCGCAGGCCGTCGTCGTCGTGGGCCCAGGCGGGCGAGGTGGCGATGGCCGCGGCAAGCGCGGCGGCGGTGAACGCGAAACCGCGTCGCGAACTGATCTTCATGCGAATCTCCTGAGGGTGTGGGATGTCGCCAGGGAAGCCCGACCGGTCGGGACGCGATGGCCCGGTTCAGTCGCCGCGCCACCAGCACCCTTACGCCTGTGGAAGATCACATTTGCGTGCCGGCTCGGACACGCGGCCGTGCGTGACAATCGCTGCATCGCCACTGCGGATGCAGCCATGTCGAGTGCCCCGGCACCCCACCCGACGAACGACCTCGAACGCCTGTTCCACGAGCACCAGGGCCGACTGATGCAGAAGTGGGCTCACTACTTCGGCGTCTACGACGACCACGTGTCGCGCTTTCGCGGCACCGACGTGACCCTCGTCGAGTTCGGCGTCAACCACGGCGGCTCGCTGCAGCTGTGGCGCAAGTACTTCGGCCCGAAGGCGCGCATCTACGGCGTCGACATCAACCCGCACTGCAAGTCGCTGGAGGAAGACGGCGTCGAGATCTTCATCGGCGACCAGGCCGACCGCAACTTCCTGCGCTCGATCGCGCAGCGTGTGCCGCGAATCGACATCCTGATCGACGACGGCGGCCACACGATGGCGCAGCAGATCGCCACCTTCGAGGAGCTGTTTCCCTGCGTGGCCGAACGCGGCGTCTACCTCTGCGAGGACACGCACACCTCGTACTGGCGCAAGTACGGCGGCGGGCTGCGCCGGCGCGGCTCGTTCATCGAGTACAGCAAGCGCTGGATCGACGCGCTGAACGCCTGGCACTCCGAGGACACGGGGCGCTTCGCGCCCGACGACTTCACGCGCACGGTGCGCTCGGTGAGCTACTACGACAGCATGGTGGTGGTGCACAAGGCGCCGATGCACAAGTCGGAGGTGCTCGCCGTCGGCAGCCCCGCGGTGGCCGACTGGGTGCCGCCGCCGGGCGCGCTGAAGGCCACGCGCCGGCGCCTCAAGCAGGCGCTCAAGGGCCTGGTCGGCAAGGGCTAAGCAGGGGCCGGCGCGTCGTCAGACGCGCGGCTCGCCCAGCCCTTCCTGCGCGTAGGCACGCTGCACGGCCGGCCGCGCGAGCAAGCGCTGCAGGTAGGGCCCGAGCTGCGGCAGCGTGCGCGCCGGACGCGCCATGCCGCGTGTCCAGCGGCACAGCATCAGCACGTAGGGGTCGAGCACGCTGTACTGCGCGCCGAGGAACCACGGGCCGCCGTGTTTCGCGAGCTCGGCCTCGAGCTGGTCGATCATGGCGGCGATGTGCGCCTCGGCGTGCCGCTTCACAGCGGCGGTGCCCTCGGGGTTGTCGGCCCAGCGGTCACTGTAGAAGTACAGCGGCATCTCGGCCTGCAGCGTGTTCGACAGCCACATCAGCCACTTGTAGAAGTGAGCGCGCTCGGCCGTGCCCAGCGGCGGCGCGAGGCCGGCGCCGGCATGCGTGTCGGCCAGGTGCAGCGTGATGGCGGCGGTCTCGTAGAGCACCAGATCGCCGTCGACCAGCACCGGGATCTTGCCGTTCGGGTTGAGCTTCAGGTACCCGGGCGCATGGTGCGCGTTCTTCGTGCGGTCGACCAGCACGAGCTCGTAGGGCACGCCGAGTTCTTCCAGCACCATGTGCGGCGTCATGCTGGCGTTGCTGGGGAAGTAGTGGAGCTGCATCATGCGGCGATGCTAGCCGCTGGCTCAGTGCGCGACCAGCGTGAAGCCGACGCGCGTGGTGCCGCCGTCGCTGGCGGCCAGCGGCCGGCCGGCATGCATGCGCGCGATCGCCGCCACGATGGCCAGGCCCAGGCCGTGGTGCGTCTGGCTGTCCGGCCGCGCCGCGTCGACGCGGAAGAAGCGGTCGAACAGGCGCTCGAGGTGCTGCGGCGCGATCGGCTCGCCGGCGTTGCGCACCTCCACGCGCACCTGCTCGGCGGCATCGGGGGCGATGCACACCACCACGCAGGAGCCGCGCTGCGCGAAGCGGATCGCGTTGCCGAGCAGGTTGGCCAGGGCGCGCTTGACCAGCGGCTCGTCGACCGCCGCCTGCGCATCGCCCTCGATGCGCACCGTCAGGCCGGCCTCCTCGAGCAGCGCCTCGTGGAACTCGACCACCTGCGCCGCCAGCGCCGCCAGGCTGGCCGTGCGGCCGCGCCGCGCGCTGGCGCCGCGGTCGGCCTGCGACAGGAACAGCATGTCGTTGACCAGCGCCGCCAGGCGCTGCGCCTCCTCGAGGTTGGACAGCAGCGTGTCGCGCAACGCCTCGGCCGGGCGCTCGCGCGACAAGGCCACCTCGGTGTGGCCGATCAGCGCGGCCAGCGGCGTGCGCAGCTCGTGCGCGACATCGGCGTTGAAGCCCTCCAGCTGAGCCACCGCGGCTTCGAGCCGCGCCATCAGCGCGTTGAACTGCTCGATCCAGGGCAGCAGCTCCTCGGCGGGGTCGGCCAGCGCCAGCCGCTGGTCGAGCCGGCGCGCCGAGATGGCGCGGGTCTGCGCGGCCAGATCGTTCAGCGGCCGCAGCGCGCGCTTCACATGCCAGCGGCTGCCGGCCCACACCATCGCGCCGGCCAGCAGCGTGACGACGGCGAACACGAACACCCAGTTGCGGCCGAACTTGGCATCGGCGGAAAAGTCGACCGTGTAGCGCGCCTTCAGCAGGCCGCCGGCCAGCTGCGGGGCCTCGATGTCGAAGTCCACGCTGCGGATGTGCTCCGACAGCGCGTGCGAGCCGACGCTCGGGTCGGCATAGAAGGGCTGGCCGTCGGCGCGCCACAGTTCCAGCCGCGTGTTGGCGCGCATCGGCGCATCGGCGCGCACACGCGCCAGGCAGGCCTGCTCGCCGCCGTTCTTCAGCTCCAGGGCGAGGATCTGCGCGATCACGTTGCCGCGGAACTGCAGCTCCTCGAAGTTCTTCTCCTTCATCAGCATCTTCACCGACAGCCAGGCGCCGGTGAACAACAGCGCCAGCATCAGCATCGTGACGAGCGCGAGCTTGCGCGACAGCCGGCCGCCGATCGAGTGCGAGCAGGCGGCGATCACGAACGGTCCTCCAGCACGTAGCCCATGCCGCGCACGGTGTGCAGCAGCTTGCTCGGGAAAGGGTCGTCGAGCTTGGCGCGCAAGCGCCGCACGGCGACCTCGACGACGTTGGTGTCGGAGTCGAAGTTCATGTCCCACACCTGCTCGGCCAGCGTGGTGCGCGAGAGGATCTGGCCGCGCCGGCGCAGCAGCAGCGTCAGCAGCGTGAACTCCTTGGCCGTGAGGTCCAGGCGCCTGCCGTCGCGGTGCGCCTTGCGGCTGGCCAGGTCGAGCTCGAGGTCGGCCAGGCGCATCTGCGTGGTGGCGACACTGGCCGCACTCCCGCGGCGCAGCAGCGCGCCGACACGCGCCAGCAGCTCGGAGAAGGCGAAGGGCTTGACGAGGTAGTCGTCAGCGCCGTCCTGCAGGCCGCGCACGCGGTCCTCGAGCTTGTCGCGCGCGGTGAGCATCAGCACCGGCGTCTGGCCGCGCTCGCGCATCGCCTTGAGCACGCCGAAGCCGTCGATGCCGGGCAGCATCAGGTCGAGCAGCACCAGGTCGTATTCGCCCTCGCAGGCCAGCAGCCGGCCGCGGATGCCGTCGGCGGCCACGTCGACGACGTAGCCGTTCTCCGACAGGCCCTTGTGCAGGTAGTCGGCGAGCTTGGGTTCATCCTCGATGACGAGCAGGCGCATGGTCGGAACGGTGTGGCGACGCCGCGAATGTTCGCACCGAAGGGGGGATCGTTGGATTACGAATTTGTCATCTTGCTGTTCGGAAACCGTGAGATGGCCTTCCTAGAGTTCATCCCATGCCGACGGACGACGCCGGCACGACCGAACCGATCCAACCCTCTACCCAAGGACATGACCATGAACGCCAAGACCCTGATCGCCACCGCCCTCTTCGTTTCCTTCGCCGGCACCGGCAGCGCCTTCGCCCAGGAAGCCACGCAGGACTTCCAGCCCTCGTCGATGCTGTCGACCAAGAGCCGCGCCGAAGTCCGCGCCGAGTTCCTGGAAGCCCAGCGCGCGGGCACCCTGCAGACCCACAACTACAGCGAAGCCTCGGCCGCGCCGCAGGCCGTCTCGACGCTGACGCGCACCCAGGTGGCCGCCGAAGCCCGCGAAGCCGCGCGCCTGGGCGCCACCGAGGCCAACGAGGCGGACGTGCGTGTGGCCACGCCGGCGCAGCAGCAGCTGATCCGTGCCGCCGGCCTGCGCGCGCTGGACCGCAGCCTGGCGCAGGCCGCGAACTGAGCGCCTCGCACGCCATGCGCACCGCAGCACCGACGCCTCAGGCGTCAGTGCTGCGGTCGCGCTCCGTCATCTCGCCCTCGACCTGGCGGAACATGTCGGCCAGCGTCTTGCCCGGCTCGTCGCGGAAGGCTTCGTCCAGCGTGTCGAGCCGCTCGATGCGGTCGACACGGAAGTTGCGGAAATCCTCGCGCACCTCGCACCAGGCTGCCAGCGTCCACACCTCGCTCCAGTAGAAGCAGCCCAGTGGCCGCACGCGGCGCTCGCTGACGCGGCCTTTCAGGTCGAGGTAGCGCAGTTGCACGACGCGGCGCGCCTCGGCGGCTTCGCGCAGCTGCTGCAGCCGCTCCCGCGTGGCCGCATCCGGGCCGACCGGCGGCGCATAGATCGCCAGGCTCTCGGCGGCAGCCCGTGCCGGCGCCGGCAGCACGGCGAGGATCTTCGACAGCGCGCCCTCGGCCTGCGCGGCCAGCGCGGTGTCCAGACGCGGCTGCGCCAGGCGCACGGCGGCGACCAGGGCGCGCGCTTCGTCGGTGGTGAACATCAGTGGTGGCAGGTCGAAGCCGGCACGCATGCGGTAGCCCACGCCCGCCTCGCCCTCGATGGGCACGCCCTGCGCGAGCAGGTCGGCCACGTCGCGGTAGACGGTGCGCTCCGAGACCTCCAGCCGCTCGGCCAGGAAGCGCGCGGTGGACAGCCGCCGCCCGCGGATCAGCTGGACGATCTGGAACAGGCGTTCGGCTCGGCGCATGCGCGGTGCCGGACCTAGCCCATGGGCGTGCACAGCTCGACCAGCGTGCCGTCGGGCGCTCGCACGTAGGCCACGGTCTGGCCCCAGGGCTTGGTGCTCGCGTCTTTCAGCAGCTTGGCGCCGGCGTCGACGGCGCGCCGCACGGCCGCGGGCACGTCGTCCGTCAACAGTCCGACTTCCATTCCCAGCGGCTGCGGCGAGCGATCGGCCGCGACATAGTCGTGCCCGAGGTTGCCGCGCGCGGTGTCGTGCTGCGCGAAGGCCAGCGTCGTCGCGCCGGTGCCGAGCTCGCCGTAGCCGCCCGATTCGTGCAGGAAGCGCCGCGCGAGGCCGAACGCGCGCTCGAAGAAGTCGAGCGACGCGCCCGGGTCGGCGACGTAGACGATGGTGTAGCCGAATTTCATGGCCGTGCTCCCGTGCCGGTGCAGCGTGATGCTACGCCGCGGCGTGCAAACCGATGCGGTTGCCTTCGGTGTCGGTGACATGCGCGAACACGCCCATGTCGCCCGGCAGCTGCACCTTCGGCGTGGTGATGCGCCCGCCCGCCGCTTCCACGCGGGCGAGCACCGCATCGAGCGAGGGCGCGGCGTTCAGGTAGACCAGCGTGCCGTTGACCGACGGCGTCGGGGTGCCGGGCCCGGCCATCAGGCAACCGCCGACGCCGGTCTCGGCGGAGGGGAAGACGGCGAGCGCGCTGTCGCCGATGGCCTCGCGGCGCAGCGGCACGGCCAGCAGGGTCTCGTAGAAGGACTGGGCGCGCGGCAGATCGCTCACCGGGATTTCGAACCAGTCGAGGGCGTGGGTCATGGGGTGCTCCATGGCAGTGACAGGAGCCGCCATGCTGCGCGGCGGCTGCTGACAACGTGGTGTCAGCAGCGTGGCAGCGGGTCTACAGCGTGGCCTGCGCGACCGCGTGTTCCCAGCGCTGCATCAGCTCGGCGGCGCGCTCGCGCGGCAGCGTCGGGTGGAAGCGCCGCTCCACCTGCCACTGCGCACTGAGCTCGTCGAGATTCCGGTACACGCCGCTGGACAGGCCGGCGAGGTAGGCCGCGCCGAGCGCCGTGGTTTCGATGACCCGGGGACGCACCACCGGGATGCCCAGCAGGTCGGCCTGGAACTGCATCAGCAGGTCGTTCACGCAGGCGCCGCCGTCCACGCGCAATTCGGCCACCGGCGCGCCGCCGCTGGCCACCGCGTCGCGGCTCATCGCGGTGAGCAGCGCCGCACTCTGGAAGGCGATGCTCTCCAGCGCGGCGCGCGCGATGTGCGCCACCGTGCTGCCGCGCGTCAGGCCGACGATGGCGCCGCGCGCCTCGGGCTTCCAGTAGGGCGCGCCCAGGCCGGTGAAGGCCGGCACGAACATCACGCCGCCGGCATCGGGCACGCTCTGCGCGAGCTGCTGCACCTCGCCGCTGCCCTCGATGGCGCGCAGGCCGTCGCGCAGCCACTGCACCACCGCGCCGCCGATGAAGACGCTGCCTTCGAGCGCGAACTCGGGCGTGGTGCCGGGCTGCGCCGCGCTGGTGGTGATCAGCCCGTTGGCCGAGGTCTGGAACTGGCTGCCGGTGTGCATCAGCATGAAGCAGCCGGTGCCGTAAGTGTTCTTCGCCAACCCCGCCTTGAAGCAGGCCTGGCCGAACAAGGCGCTCTGCTGGTCGCCGGCCACGCCGCCGATGGGCAGCGAGGCGCCGAGCAGGTCGGCGCGCGTGTGGCCATACACGTGGCTGGACGGCCACACGGCGGGCAGCACCTCCACGGGCACGTCGAGCAGCTTCAGCAACTCATCGTCCCAGGTGTTGGCGTGCACGTTGAGCATCAGCGTGCGCGAGGCGTTGCTGACGTCGGTGGCGTGCACCGCGCCGCCGGTGAGCTGCCACATCAGCCAGCTGTCCACCGTGCCGAAGGCCAGTTCGCCGGCCAGCGCCGCGGCGCGTGCGCCGGCCACGTTGTCGAGGATCCACTTCAGCTTGGTGCCGGAGAAGTACGCGTCGACGATCAGCCCGGTCTTGCGGCGGAAGGTCTCTTCCAGCCCGCGTGCGCGCAGCGCAGCGCAGGTGGGCTCGGCACGGCGGTCCTGCCAGACGATGGCGTTGTAGACGGGCTCGCCGGTGCGGCGGTTCCACACCAGCGTGGTCTCGCGCTGGTTGGTGATGCCGATCGAGGCGATGTCGGCCGCCGTCAGCTTCGCCTTGGCCAGTGCCTCCTGCGCGGTGGCGAGCTGGGTGGCCCAGATCTCCCGCGGATCGTGCTCCACCCAGCCGGGCTGGGGGTAGATCTGGCGGAACTCGCGCTGCGCCATCGCGACGATGCGGCCCTGCGCATCGAACACGATGCTGCGCGAGCTGGAAGTGCCCTGGTCGAGGGCGAGCAGGTGGGTCTTCATGGCGCGGCCACGTGGCAGGTGACGCCGGCCTCGGCCAGCAGGGCCGGGAAGGGCGCGGGCGGCTCGGCGTCGGTGTAGAGCACGTCGATCTGGTCCAGCCGCGCGAGCTCCACCATCGCCGGGCGGTTGAACTTGCTGTGGTCGGCGGCGAGCCACACCTCGCGCGAGTGCTCGATGATGGCGCGCGCCACCTTCACCTCGCGGTAGTCGAAATCGCGCAGCGTGCCGTCGGCCTCGATCGCCGAGATGCCGATCAGCGCGATGTCGACCTTGAACTGCGCGATGAAGTCCACCGTCGCCTCGCCGACGATGCCGCGGTCGCGCGGGCGCACCACGCCGCCGGCCACGATGACCTCGCAATCCGGGTTGTCGGACAGGATCGCCGCCACGTTCAGGTTGTTGGTGATGACGCGCAGGCCCTTGTGGCGCAGCAGCTCGCGCGCGATCGCCTCGGTGGTGGTGCCGATGTTGATGATCAGCGAGCAGTTCTCCGGCACCGCCTTGGCGACGGCGCGCGCGATGCGCTGCTTGGCCTGCTCGTTGAGCTGCTGGCGCTGCCGGTAGGCGATGTTCTCGGTGGTCGACGAGGGCACGCGCACGCCGCCGTGGAAGCGCGCGAGCAGGCCCTCGTCGGCGAGCAGCTTGACGTCGCGGCGCACCGTCTGCAGCGTCACGCCGAACTTGTCGGCCAGCGCCTCGACCGAGACGGAGCCGCGCACGCGGACCTCGTCGAGCAGGTCGGACTGGCGGGGATTGGGCGTCATGGCCTGCCAGCGTAGCGGCCCATTCCGGGAAAACCACAGGGCTTACCCATCTTGCTTTGGGTTCGAGTCTGGGCTAAAAAGAAAAAAGAAGCGCACAAACGAACCAAAACGAACTTTCCTCGAACGTCGCTGGAATCCACCTCGAACCGACCGGACGCGCACCGGCCCCCTCCCCGGAGACTGCTTGAACCACCCCCGCCCCGAAGGCTGGCGCGACGGCGCCCCTGCCGATGCCGCGATCGACTGCGACGTGCTCGTCGTGGGCGGCGGCATCAACGGCGCCGGCATCGCACGCGACCTCTCCGGCCGCGGCCTGAAGGTCGTGGTGGCGGAGAAGGACGACCTCGCCTCGCACACCTCGTCGTCGTCGACCAAGCTGATCCACGGCGGGCTGCGCTACCTCGAGTACTACGAGTTCTCGCTGGTGCGCAAGGCGCTGGCCGAGCGCGAGGTGCTGCTCAAGAGCGCGCCGCACATCATGTGGCCGCTGCGTTTCGTGATGCCGCACGACCCCGGCATGCGCCCGGTGTGGATGATCCGCGCCGGCCTGTTCCTCTACGACCACCTGGCGCGCCGCGAGGTGCTGCCCGGCTCGACCACGGTGGACCTGCGCACGCACGCCGCCGGCGCGCCGCTGAAGAAGCAGTTCAGCAAGGGCTTCGTCTACTCCGACGGCTGGGTCGACGATGCCCGCCTCGTGGTGCTCAACGCGCTCGACGCGAAGGCGCGCGGCGCCACCGTGCTGACGCGCACCGCCTGCGTCGACGCCAAGCGTGGCGCCACGCAGTGGCAGGCCACGCTGCAATCGTCGCAGGGCGGGCGACGCACGGTGACGGCACGCGCGCTGGTCAATGCCGCCGGGCCGTGGGCGGCGCAGTTCCTCGCCGAACACGCGCATGCGCCGGAGCGCAAGTCGCTGCGGCTGGTCAAGGGCAGCCACATCGTCGTGCCGAAGATGTTCGACCACGAGCACGCCTACATCTTCCAGAACCCCGACAAGCGCATCATCTTCGCCATCCCCTACGAGGGCGAGTTCACGCTGATCGGCACCACCGACGTCGAGCACCGCGGCGCCATCGGCGAGGCGCGCATCGACGCCGACGAGACGGCCTACCTGTGCGAACAGGCCAGCCGCTACTTCGCGCGCAGCGTCACGCCCGCCGACGTGGTGTGGAGCTACTCCGGCGTGCGCCCGCTGCTCGACGACGAATCGGGCGACCCTTCGGCAGTGACGCGCGACTACTCGCTCGAACTCGACACCGCGCAGGCACCGCTGCTCAACGTCTGGGGCGGCAAGATCACCACCTTCCGCAAGCTGGCGGAAGAGGCCGCCGACCTGCTCGCCGCGCCGCTGCGCGAAGCGCGCGGCGCCTGGACCGAACACGCCTTCCTGCCCGGTGGCGACCTCAGCCCGACCATCGGCGCCGCGCAGCGGCCCGACACCGACTTCAGCCGCTTCGTGCAGGCGCTGGCGCTGGCCCACCCGGCCCTGCCCATGCCGATGGTGCGCCGCATCGCGCGCGCCTACGGCCAGCGCGCCGCGGCGCTGCTCTCTCGACCGCTGGGCGCCGAGGTGGCGCCGGGCCTGTTCGAAGCCGAGCTGGCCTTCCTGCACGACGAGGAATGGGCGCGCTGCGCCGACGATGTGCTGTGGCGGCGCAGCAAGCTCGGCCTGCACTACGACGAACACCACCGCGCCGCGGTGGACGACTGGTGCCGGCGGCACTGGGGCATGGTGGCCTCGGCCCCGACGGAGAAGGCATGGAACTGAAGCTCGAACGCATCGAGCAGAAGGTGGGCGCGCAGACCCACCTGTACCCGCTCGACCTGCAACTGGTGCCGCGCGCCGTGACGGTGCTGCTCGGCGCCACGCAGGCCGGCAAGACCACGCTGATGCGCGTGATGGCCGGCCTGGACAAGCCCAGCGCCGGGCGTGTGCTGGCCGACGGCGCCGACGTGACCGGCGTGCCGGTGCGCGAGCGCAACGTGGCGATGGTCTACCAGCAGTTCATCAACTACCCCTCGATGACGGTGGCCGACAACATCGCCTCGCCGCTGAAGCTGCGCGGCGAGCAGGGCATCGCGCAGCGCGTGCAGGAGCTGGCCGAGAAGCTGCACATCGAGCCCTTCCTGAAGCGGCTGCCGGCCGAGCTGTCCGGCGGCCAGCAGCAGCGCGTGGCACTGGCCCGTGCGCTGGCCAAGAAGGCACCGCTGATGCTGCTCGACGAGCCCCTGGTGAATCTGGACTACAAGCTGCGCGAAGAGCTGCGCGACGAACTCTCGCAACTTTTCGCCACCGGCGAATCCACCGTCGTCTACGCCACCACCGAGCCCACCGAGGCGCTGCTGCTGGGCGGCTACACCGCGGTGCTCGACGGCGGCGAGCTGCTGCAGTACGGGCCCACGGCCGAGGTGTTCCGCCGCCCGAAGTCGATGCGCGTGGCGCGCGCCTTCAGCGACCCGCCGATGAACCTCCTGGCCGGCACGGCGGCGACGCTGGGCGTCACGCTGCCCGCCGGCGTGAACCTGTCGGTGCCGCTGCCGGCGGCGTCCAGCTCGGCACTGACCATCGGCATCCGCGCCAGTGCGCTGCGCGTGCACGGCCGCGACGGCGACCTGGCGCTGCGCGGCACCGTGGAACTCGCCGAGATCTCCGGCTCCGACACCTTCGTGCACGTGGACACGCCGGTGGGCGAACTGGTCGCGCAGCTCACCGGCGTGCACCAGTTCGAGCTCGGCTCGGCGGTCACGCTGTACCTGAACCCCGCGCAGGTCTACGTGTTCGATTCGGCCGGCGAACTGCTCGTCGCGCCGGGAGGCCTCTGACATGGCCCGCATCGATCTCGACCTGGCGCACGCCTACCGCCCGAACCCGCAGAAGGACGAGGACTACGCGCTGCTGCCGCTGAAGATGAGCTTCGACGACGGCGGCGCCTACGCGCTGCTCGGCCCCTCGGGCTGCGGCAAGACGACCATGCTCAACATCATCTCGGGCCTGGTCGTGCCCTCGCAGGGCACGGTGAAGTTCGACGGCCGCGACGTCACCCGGCTGTCACCGCAGCAGCGCAACATCGCGCAGGTGTTCCAGTTCCCGGTGATCTACGACACGATGACCGTGGCCGAGAACCTCGCCTTCCCGCTGAAGAACCGCGGCGTCGCGCCGGACCGCATCAAGCAGCGCGTCGGCCGCATCGCCGAGATGCTGGAGATGAGCGGCCAGCTCGACATGCGCGCCGCCGGCCTGGCCGCCGATGCCAAGCAGAAGATCTCGCTGGGCCGCGGCCTGGTGCGCGAGGACGTCAGCGCGGTGCTGTTCGACGAGCCACTGACGGTGATCGACCCGCACTTGAAGTGGCAGCTGCGCCGCAAGCTCAAGCAGATCCACCACGAACTCAAGCTGACGCTGGTGTACGTCACGCACGACCAGGTGGAAGCGCTGACCTTCGCCGACCAGGTGGTGGTGATGACGCGCGGCCGCGCGGTGCAGATCGGCAGCGCGTCC
>CAZVLY010000044.1:0-5541 GCA_964628175.1 uncultured Piscinibacter sp.
TCAGGTCCATCGGGTTCATGCCGGCGGCGACGAACTTCATGCCTTCGCGCACGATCGACTGGGCCAGTACCGTGGCGGTGGTGGTGCCGTCACCGGCGTTGTCGCTGGTCTTGGAAGCCACTTCCTTGACCATCTGCGCGCCCATGTTCTGGAGCTTGTCCTTGAGTTCGATCTCCTTGGCCACCGAGACACCGTCCTTGGTGACGGTCGGGGCGCCGAACGAACGCTCGAGCACCACGTTGCGGCCCTTCGGGCCGAGCGTGACCTTGACCGCGTTGGCCAGGATGTTCACGCCTTCAACCATGCGATGACGCGCATCTGCGCCGAACACTACGTCTTTTGCTGCCATGTCTTATTCTCCGAAATCAGTTCAGGGTGTTGCGGGAGGGGCGTCGGGTCACTTCTCGACGACGGCGAAGAGGTCCTCTTCGCGCATCACCAGGAGTTCGTCGCCATCGACCTTGACGGTCTGGCCGCTGTACTTGCCGAACAGCACCCGGTCACCCACCTTGATGTTCAGGGCCACGAAGTCGCCCTTCTCGTTGCGCTTGCCCGGGCCGACGGCCAGAACTTCACCCTGGTCGGGTTTCTCGGCGGCGTTGTCGGGGATGACGATGCCCGACGCGGTCTTGGTTTCCTGCTCCAGGCGCTTGACGATCACGCGATCGTGCAACGGACGAAGTTTCATAGCATCTCCTTGATGACTCGGAACTAGCTTCCAATGGGGTTTGAGGCAATGTATGCACTCATTCACTTCGCCGCTTCGGGAGACTCGTCCCTGTCCGGCGGCGTTGGCACTCACCACAAGCGAGTGCTAGCAGAACGCATTATAGGGTTGCGTCCCGGCCTTTCAAGGGCCAACTGCGTCGCCCGGCCACCGCGTCACGGGCGAGGCGTGCAGGCGTAGGCCGAGATCGCGTAGGTGCTCACGACGGGCGCACCGGTCAGTCCGCGTTCGGCGGCCGGGCAGCGTGTCGACGAGCCGCGATAGAGCACGGCGCGCCGGGATTGGCTGCAGTAGGCGAGGGCCGCTCTGGACACTTCCTGCAGGCTCACGGCTCGTGCCGAGTGCCAGAACACGATGCTGTCCTTGGCGTTCGAGAGCACGGCCACGGGCGGAAAGGACGACCCGACGGGGCTGCTGAACTGACCGGCCAGGTCGAGGCCTTGCAGCTTGGCATCGACCTTCATCAGGCCCTGGACCGGTGCCGCCACGGCCGTCGAGACGGCCTGCGCCGCGGCGCCGAGCCGCGAGGGCGGTTCCGCAGAGGTGTTGGGCGAGCCCGCCGCGCCGTCCTGCGGATCGCAGAACCTGAAGTTGCTGGTCGACCGCGGTCCGTAACTGTTCTCGTCGAGACCGGCGTAGGGCGTTCCGGACGGGGAAACGGGCTGCGGCGCGAAGACTGCGCTCGAGCAGGCAACCAGCGTCGCTCCCAGGGCAGGCAGGAGGAGGCGGGCAGCGCCGCGCATCAGTGCTGCGCGGGAAGATCGCCGTCGGCGTCTTCCTGATGCGGTTCGCCAGCGTCGGCAACTCGATAGCGCTCGCTGGCCCAGGCGCCGAAATCGTGGTTCTTGCAGCGCTCGCTGCAGAACGGCCGGGACGCATTTCCGGGGCCGTACTCGCTCGGGCCACCACAGCGGGGACAGCGCACCATGCGCGGCTTGTTCAGCGGGTTCATGCGCAAAGAGTCAGTTCGAAGCTGGTGTCCTCGCTGCTGGCCTTCAGGCGCCCCTCGGCGTCCTGGCGCATCAGGCGGATCGAAACCATCAGCCGGTGGCCGCTGATCTCGGGAACGAAGTCATGCGTCTGCGGCAGGCGCAGGCGCAGCAGGTGGTAGACGCGGCCCTGCGGCAGGCTCTGCTGGAACTGTCCGCCGGGCGCCACCACCTTGTGCGGCACGCCGGAGTCCCGCAGCAGCCCCAGAAGAACGGACAACGCCTGGGCCAGCGGCATCAGCGAGCTCGCCCAATGCAGCAGATCGGCGCGTCGCCGCTGCGGATCGTGCTTCTGCCAGGCGTAGTAGCCGGGCAAATCGAACTCGCAGGTACCTCCGGGAATGCTGATGCGACTGCGGATGCTCATCAGCCACTCGTTGCCGGTGAGCACCGCGCCGGCCTTGCCCGGCAGCTGATTCAGGCCGTTGAACGCCTGGTCGACACGGGCCAGCACGGCTTCGAGCGCCGCTTCGGAGATCGACGGGTTGCCGCGATAGCCGTTGAGTTGCGCCTTCTGGCGCTCGAGGTCCTTGAGCAGATCGGACTTCAGGTCGGCACGCGAGGCCACATCCATCACTTCGAAGATGGTCGCCAGCGCGTAGTGGTGATCGACCGGGGTGTCCCGCTCGATCAGCTGTCCGAGCCTGTCGAACAGGTGTTCGAGCCGCAACATCGTGCGGATGCTCTCGTTGAAAGGGTATTCGTACAGGATCAAGGTGGGAGGTCCCGGGCCACTTCAGTGAACGTGGCCCTGCAGATCATTGTTTCACAGGCCTTCACACCAGCGAGTCCACAGAGACTGCACCGCGAGCTCAAGTTCCTCCGGCGTGATGCCCTCGTTGAAGATGACGGCGTCGGCCGCGCGCCGACGCATTCGGCGATCGGCCTGCTGGGCCACCACGGCGCGCACGGCATCGGCTGCCCAGCCGGAGCGGGCCATCACGCGAGTCACCTGGGTGGCCTCGCTGCAATCGACCACGAGCACCTTGTCGACCTGTTCTCGCCAACGTCCGGACTCCACCAGCAAGGGCACGTCGAAAACCACCGTGCCAGTATCGACAACCGCTGCCTGCCGTGCGGTTTCATCTCGTATCAGCGGATGCAGGATGCCCTCGAGTCGTCTGCGCGCCGACGGATCCGCAAAGGCCAGTTGGCGCATGCGCGTGCGATCGAGCGCGCCGGTGTTGTCGATCGACTCGGGGCCGAACTCCGCGACGATGCCCAGGATCGCCGGCCCTCCCGCTTGAGTCAGTGCACGCGCAATGGCATCGGTATCGACGATCGTGCAGCCGAGACGCTCCAGCACCCTGGCCACCGTGCTCTTGCCGCTGCCGATCCCTCCCGTCAGCCCGATGCGCAACGGCGCCTTTCGCGGCATGGCGAGTGCCTCGTCAAGCCCAGCCGATCAGGCCGAGCACCCGCGTCGGGCCGGCCAGCATCACGACCAGGCCTGCGCCGGCCAGGAACGGACCGAACGGCACATAGCGGCCTTCACGCAGCGAGCCACCGACCTTCATCACGATGCCGACCATTGCGCCGATGATCGACGCGGCCAGCACGATTGGCAGGATCATCTTCAGGCCGAGCCAGGCACCGAGCGCGGCCAGGAGCTTGAAGTCCCCAAAGCCCATGCCTTCCTTGCCGGTGGTGAGCTTGAACAGCCAGTAGACCGACCACAGTGAGAGGTAGCCGATCACGGCACCCCATACGGCATCCGAAAGGGGAATCGTCCAGCCGGCCGCGCTGATGATCAGCCCCGCCCACAACAACGGCAGCGTGAGCTTGTCGGGCAGGAAGGTCGTGTCCCAGTCGATGCCCGACAAGGCTACGAGCACGGCCGCGAAGCTGCACCACAGCAAGGCCACCGGCGTGGCGCCGAATCGCCACCCTACCAATCCGAAGAGGATGCCCGTCAGCAGTTCCACCAGTGGATAGCGCGGCGAGATGCGCGTCTTGCATTCGGAACAGCGGCCGCGCAGCCAGAGGTAGCTGAGCACCGGTATGTTCTCGTACCAGGCGATCGCATGGCCGCAGGAGGGACAGCGCGAACGGGGCCGGGAGAGCGTCAATGCCTCGACCGGCTCGATCTGCACGCCCAGGAGCTCTGCGCTTTCGGCGCGCCATTCCCGTTCGAGCATCAGCGGCATCCGATGGATGACCACGTTCAGGAAACTGCCGATGCACAGCCCGAACAAAGCCAGGGCCGGCGGCGTCAGCAGCCCCTGCAGGGATTGCGCGTCCATCGGGCGCGCGTCAGACCACCTGGCCCAGCTTGAAGATCGGCAGGTACATCGACACGACGATGCCACCGATGAGCGTCCCCAGAATGACGATGATGAACGGCTCCATCAGGCTGGAAAGTCCCTTGACGGCCTCGTCGACCTCGTCCTCGTAGAACTCCGCCGCCTTGCCGAGCATCTGGTCGAGGGCGCCGGACTCCTCGCCGATGGCGCACATCTGGATCACCATGGTCGGGAAGACGCCGGTGGTCTGCATCGACGTGGTCAATGCCGAGCCGGTGGAGACATCTTTCTGGATCTGCTCGGTGGCTTCCTGGAACACGGCGTTGCCGGAGGCGCCGCCCACGGAGTCGAGCGCTTCGACCAGCGGAACGCCGGCGGCGAACATCGTCGACAGCGTGCGCGTCCAGCGCGCGATGCACGACTTGTTGACCAACTCACCGAAGACGGGTACGCGCAGGAGAAGGCGGTCCATGGCCTTCTGCATCCGCGGCGAGCGCTTCCAGGACTCGAAGAAGAAGTAGCCCCCGCCGCCGATGACACCGAAGATCAGGTACCAGTACTTGACGAAGATCTCGGAAAGGCCGATCACGAACAGCGTAGGCGCCGGCAGGTCGGCCCCGAACGAACTGAACACGTCCTTGAAGGCCGGAATCACGAAGATCATGATGATCGCCAGCACGACGAAGGCCGACTTGATCTTGTTCTTCAGCGCCATGGTCTTTTCCTGGTAGATCGCCAGCCGGTCCAGCAGGGCTTCCAGGATGCCGCCCGCTTCGCCGGCCTCCACCAGATTGCAGTAGAGCGCGTCGAAGTACAGCGGATGCTTGCGGAACGACGCCGACAGGCTCGTTCCGGTTTCGACGTCCGAGCGGATATCGGTCAGCAACCGAGTCATCTTCGGGTTGCTGCTGCCGCGAGCCACGATGTCGAACGACTGGATCAGCGGAACGCCGGCCTTCATCATCGTCGCGAGTTGCCGCGTGAAGACGGCGATGTCCTTCTGCTTGATCGAGCGGCCGCCGCTGAGCCGGCGCTTCTTGACCTTCGTGGTCAGGATGCCCTGCCGCCGAAGGCTGGCACTGACCATCGCTTCACCACCGGCGCGCATCTCGCCACGAACGATCTTGCCGTTCTTGTCCTTGCCTTCCCATTCGAAGACGAGGTCCTTGATGTTCTTTGCTGCTGCCGCAGTGGCCATGGTCATTCCGGGGAGTCGCCTCCCCGCCCTTCGATTTTCACGGTCTATTCGTTGGTCACCGAGATCACTTCTTCAAGTGTCGTGACTCCGGCACGCACCTTGATGAGCCCCGACTGTCGCAGGTCCCGCACGCCTTCGCGCTGAGCCTGGGAGGCGAGGTCCATTGCAGTTCCTTCTGCGAGGATCAGTCGCTGGATCTCTTCCGAAATGGGCATCACCTGGTAGATGCCGACGCGGCCCTTGTAGCCGTTGTTGCACATGCTGCAGCCCACTGGGCGATAGGGCGTCCAGGTGCCATCGACTTCTTCCTCGCGAAAGCCGGCGTCCAGCAGCGTGTCATGCGGGATGTCGGCCGGCGCCCTGCAGTTGGCGCACAGGCGCCGC
>CAZVLY010000044.1:5551-19035 GCA_964628175.1 uncultured Piscinibacter sp.
CGACGCGGCCCTTGTAGCCGTTGCTGCAGGCCGAGCAGCCGACGGCGCGGTAAGGCTTCCAGCTGCCGTCCAGGTCGGTTTCCTGAAAGCCCGCCTTCAGCATGGCCTCGCGAGGGTAGTCGGCCGGTGTCTTGCAGTTCTCGCAGAGCTTGCGGCCCAGGCGCTGCGCCGTGATCAGCAGCACCGCCGAGGCGATGTTGAACGGCGCGACCCCCATGTTCAGGAGTCGCGTCAGCGTTGTCGGCGCGTCGTTCGTGTGCAGCGTCGACATGACCATGTGGCCGGTCTGTGCCGCCTTGATCGCGATGTCCGCGGTTTCGAGGTCGCGGATTTCGCCGATCATGATCACGTCCGGATCCTGGCGCAGGAACGACTTGAGCGCCGCAGCGAAAGTCAGCCCCGCCTTGTCGTTCACATTGACCTGGTTGATGCCGGGCAGGTTGATTTCTGCTGGATCTTCGACCGTGGAGATGTTCACCCCCGGCTGATTGAGGATGTTCAGGCAGGTGTACAGCGAAACGGTCTTGCCGCTGCCGGTCGGGCCGGTCACGAGAACCATGCCGTAGGGGCGCTGGATGCACTTGAGCAGCCGATCCTTTTCGATCTTCTCGTAGCCCAAGGCCTCGATGCCCAGCTTGGCGCTGGAGGGGTCCAGGATCCGGATGACGATCTTCTCGCCGAACAGCGTCGGCAGCGTACTGACACGGAAGTCGATCGCCTTGCTGCCGAACTTCAGCTTCATGCGGCCGTCTTGCGGCACGCGTTTCTCGGCGATGTCCAGGCGCGAGATGACCTTGATGCGCGACGCTAGCTTGTCCTTGATCGCAATCGGTGGCTGGGTGATCTCGCGAAGTTCTCCGTCCACGCGGAAGCGAACTCGATAGTGGTACTCGTAAGGCTCGAAGTGGAGGTCGGACGCGCGCGCGTTGATCGCGTCGATCAGCATCTTCTGCAGGAAGCGCACGACCGGCGCGTCCTCCACGTCGGTCGTTGCTTCGGCTTCTTGCGGTGTCGTGACGTCGTCGGTGACGTCGAACTCGAAGTCGCCCGACGAGAGTGACTCCAACGCTTCCGATGCGCTTGCCCCTGTGGATTCGAGGACCTTGCCGAGCTTGTCGTGCTCGACGATGACCCACTCGGGAGACAACTGGGTGGCGAACTTGATGCGTTCGACGGCTTCCTGGTCGGTGGGGTCTGCACCACCGATGAAGAGGCGATTGCCTCGCTTGCCCAGCACGACGATCTGGTACTGCAGCGCCAGCTTGGCATCGATGACGTTCTTGGGCAGCTTCTGGACGTCGATGGCGCCGAGGTCCAGAAGCGGCAGCGCAAGTGCCGCCGAAAGTGTGTGCGCGAGATCAGCCGGCGCCACCGCACCCGCAGCGATTACCGAGGAGATGAAGCTGGTCTTCTTTTCCTTCGAGCTCTTGACGAGGTCCTCGGCGGTCTTGGCGTTCAAGCGGCCCGCGTGCACCAACACCCGTGCCACTCCGGAGAGGGCCGACTGGGGGGCTTCTGCCAATGTGTCCACGGTGGATGGATTGCCGCTAGGTTGCTCTGTAGCGGATCATGATCGCTGATCCGCCGGGCACTGTAAACGACCGCGGGGGCGTGCAAAGCCAACAATTCCCGCGAGCCTACGCCCGAAGATGCAACAAATTGAAGCGCGGGCGGGATCTCAAGCGGAAGGATTGGTCGGGGTGAGAGGATTCGAACCTCCGGCCTCTACGTCCCGAACGTAGCGCTCTACCAGGCTAAGCTACACCCCGAAATCGGTGGCGGCAGTGACGCGCGCCGGGCGGACCCTCATCAGAAGGAGCGATCCACCGACCGAACGCAGAATTCTAGCAGAGCTTCGCGGTAGTTCGAAGGCGCGAGTTGCGACAGCTGGGACGCCGCGTGCTCGGCCTCGCGACGAGCGGCATCACGGGTTGCCGAAATGGCCCCGGTCCGGCGGACGATCTCGACGATCTCAGCCAGGCGGGCGACTTCGCCATGTTCGATGGCGTGCCGGATGATGGCTCGTTCATCGGGGTTGCCGTTCTCCATGGCCAGCAGCAACGGCAGCGTCGGTTTGCCTTCGCGCAGGTCGTCGCCGACATTCTTTCCCAGCTGCGCGGTCGTCCCTTCGTAGTCGAGCAGGTCGTCGACGAGTTGAAAGGCTGTGCCGAGCGAGCGCCCGTACGCTGCGCATGCTTCTTCAACGCCCGCACTGGCCTCGGCCAGCACAGCGCCCAGCCGCGCGCTGGCTTCGAACAGCTTGGCGGTCTTGAACCGGATGACCCGAAGGTATTCCGGCACGGTGATGTCGGCGTCGTGCATGTTCATCAACTGCAGCACCTCGCCTTCGGCAATGACGTTCGTGGCGTCGGCCAACACTTCCAGCACCCGCATCCGATCGACCGAGACCATCATCTGGAAGGCGCGGGAATAGACGAAATCGCCGACGAGCACGCTCGCCGCATTTCCGAACAGCGCATTGGCCGTCTGGCGACCGCGCCGCAGCGCAGACTCGTCGACGACATCGTCGTGCAACAGCGTCGCTGTATGGATGAACTCGACTGTCGCCGCGAGTTCGAAGCGTTCCGTTCCCTTGAAACCCAGCGCGTTCGCGAACAGCAGCACAAGCATCGGTCGGATGCGCTTGCCGCCCGCCCCGATGATGTACTCGGCGATCTGATTGACCAGGACGACGTCGGAGGCCAGCCGGCGCCTGATCACGGCATCCACTTCGAGCATATCGGCCGCGACGAGTCGGACGGCCTCTGGGGTCGTGGCGGGAGGGATGAGAGGCGTGGATTGCACGTGAAGACCGTTCTGCGGCCGTGATTATAGGAAGCCTCTCTGGGGGAGCCTTACGCGTGCCGAGCCCGGAGGGCGCGTTGCTAGTCTGAGTGGGGGCGACCGTGCTATACTCAAAGGCTCTGCGCTTTACGCAGGGTGTCTTGGCATTGTCGAAGCCGGGGCAATTCGAGAAAGGGCTGATATGTACGCGGTCATAAAAACCGGTGGCAAGCAATACCGAGTTGCTGCTGGCGAAAAGATCAAGGTAGAACAGATTGCTGCGGACGTCGGCCAAGAGATCACGATCGACCAGGTTCTTGCGATCGGCAACGGCGCGGACCTGAAGGTCGGGACTCCCTTGGTGGCGGGTGCCAGCGTGAAGGCCACTGTGGTGGCGCACGGCAAGCACGACAAGGTGCGCATCTTCAAGATGCGTCGCCGCAAGCATTACCAGAAGCATGGCGGTCATCGCCAGGCCTTCACCGAGCTGGAGATCGGCGCCGTCAGCGCCTGATCACGGTCACTCAAGTCAAGGAGTCAGAACATGGCACAGAAAAAGGGCGGCGGGTCAACCCGCAACGGCCGTGATTCGAAGCCCAAGATGCTCGGCGTCAAGGCCTTCGGCGGCCAGACGATCCAGGCGGGTTCGATCATCGTGCGTCAGCGGGGGACCAAATTCCACCCGGGCACGAACGTCGGCGTGGGCAAGGATCACACGCTGTATGCGTTGATCGACGGCCAGGTGAAGTTCGCCGTCAAGGGTCCGCTGAATCGCCAGACGGTCAGCGTCGAAGGGGCCTGATCGAGCCGGCCGCCCATGCGGCTTGGCGCAAAGAAGCCCCGGCTCCCCGGGGCTTCTTCGTTTGCGCGCCTGAAACTACCATCTCCGCCACGCGGACCATCATCGAGGACTCGACCCCATGAGCAAGAGCGGCATCATCCTGATCGTGCTGGGTTGTATCTTCCTGGCCAACAACTTCGGATTGCTGGAGTGGGGGTGGCTGCGCCAGTGGTGGCCGCTGGCCCTGATCGCTGTCGGTGGCTGGTCGATCATCGACCACCGGCCTGGTGACCCCCGGCCTTCGCAGGACGTGGACAAGAGATCATGAAATTCGTCGACGAGGCCACCATCGACGTCGTGGCCGGCAACGGCGGCAACGGCTGTGCGAGTTTTCGCCGCGAGAAGTTCATTCCCTTCGGTGGACCGGATGGCGGCGATGGCGGACGCGGCGGTAGCGTGTTCGCTGTCGGTGACCGCAACCTCAACACGCTCATCGACTTTCGATACGCGCGCCGCCACGAGGCCCGCAACGGCGAAAACGGGCGCGGTTCCGACCAGTACGGCGCCGCCGCGGACGACATCGTGCTGCGCATGCCGATGGGCACGATCATCAGCGATGCCGAGACCGGCGACGTGATCGCCGAACTGCTGGTGCCGGGCGAGAAGGTTCTGATCGCCAAGGGTGGCGACGGCGGCTTCGGCAACCTGCACTTCAAGAGCAGCACCAACCGAGCGCCCAGGCAGAAGACGAGCGGCTGGCCGGGCGAAAGCCGCAAACTCCGGCTCGAGCTGCGGGTGCTGGCCGACGTCGGCCTGCTGGGCATGCCCAACGCTGGCAAGTCGACACTGATTGCCGCCATCTCGAACGCCAAGCCGAAGATCGCCGACTACCCCTTCACCACCTTGCATCCGAACCTGGGCGTGGTGCGTGTCGGGCCGGAGAAGAGCTTCGTCGTGGCAGACGTCCCCGGCCTGATCGAAGGTGCGGCCGAAGGCGCCGGACTCGGGCACTACTTCCTTCGGCATCTGCAGCGCACGCATCTGCTGCTTCACATCGTCGACCTCGCGCCGTTCGACGACGCTGTCGACCCGGTGGCGCAGGCGCGCGCCATCGTGGCCGAGCTGAAGAAGTACGACCCGAAGCTCCATGCCAAGCCGCGCTGGCTGGTGCTCAACAAGCTCGACATGGTGCCGGAGGACGAGCGCCAGCGCCGCGTGAGCGAGTTCGTGCGCCGCTTCCGCTGGAAGGGGCCGGTCTTCGAGATCTCGGCCTTGACGCGTGCTGGCTGCGAGAACCTCGTGCGCGCGGTGTACGAGCATGTCGCGAAGCTTCGCAATGTGACGCCGGAGGACCCGGACCCGCGCTTCGAAGCCGTCACCGACGGAACGCCGTCATGAGTCGAGCGCTCGCCGGCGCGCGGCGCATCGTCGTCAAGGTCGGGTCGAGCCTGGTGACCAACGAGGGGCGTGGCGTCGATGCCGAGGCGGTCGGGCAATGGTGCAGGCAGATGGCGGCCCTGGCTGGCGAAGGGCGCGAAATGGTGATGGTGTCCAGCGGTGCGATCGCCGAGGGAATGAAGCGCCTGGGGTGGGCGGTGCGGCCGAAGGAAGTCCATGAACTCCAGGCCGCCGCGGCGGTCGGCCAGATGGGCTTGGCGCAGATCTACGAATCCAAGCTGCGCGAACACGGGATGCGCAGTGCCCAGGTGCTGCTGACGCATGCCGACCTCGCCGATCGCGAGCGCTACCTGAATGCCCGATCGACCTTGCTCACCCTGCTGGGCTTGAGCGTGCTGCCGGTGATCAACGAGAACGATACCGTCGTCAACGACGAGATCAAGTTCGGCGACAACGACACGCTGGGCGCACTGGTGGCGAACCTGATCGATGCCGACGCGCTGGTCATCCTGACCGATCAGAAGGGGCTGTACACCGCCGATCCTCGCAAGGACCCGGCGGCCACCTTCGTCCACGAGGCGCGTGCCGGCGATCCGGAACTTGAACGCATGGCCGGCGGTGCCGGCTCGAGCCTGGGGCGCGGCGGGATGATCACGAAGATCCTCGCTGCCAAACGCGCGGCGGGCAGCGGCGCGAACACCGTGATCGCCTGGGGTCGCGAGCCGGACGTGCTGCTGCGGCTGGCGCATGGTGAGGCGATCGGCACGGCGCTGATCGCGGCCACGCCGAAGCTCGCCGCACGCAAGCAGTGGATGGCCGACCACCTGCAATTGCGCGGCACGCTGATCGTCGACGCAGGCGCCGCAACGAAGGTGCGCGACGAAGGCAAAAGCCTGCTGCCGATCGGGGTGATCGATGTCCAGGGAGAGTTCCATCGCGGTGACGTCATCGCCGTTCGCAGCGCAGAAGGCGCGGAGATCGCGCGTGGCCTCGCGAACTACAGCAGTGCCGAGGCCCGCCTGATCGCACGCAGGCCGTCAACCGATTTCGAACGATTGCTCGGCTACAGCGCCGAGCCCGAAATGATCCACCGAGACAACCTCGTGCTCGTCTAGCGGCGCGAGGCGAATGCCTCAGTCCGCAGAGCCGACGGGCGGCTCGCCCTGCACATCGACGCCGCCGTCATTCTCGGCGTGGTGATGGGGCCGGAGCCCCGAGCGCAGGTAGCGGTTGTGATGATGGCTGCGCGGCAGGAAGCGCGCCAGTTCGGTCAACGCCATCTGGTAGACGTCGCGCTTGAAGTCGATCACCACTTCGAGCGGCACCCAGTACTCATTCCAGCGCCAGGCATCGAACTCCGGATGGTCGCTGGCTCGCAGGTTCATGTCGCTGTCGCGGCCGGTGAGTTGCAGCAGGAACCAGATCTGCTTCTGGCCTCGGTAGTGCCCGCGCGCATCGCGCCGGATGTAGTGATCGGGAACCTCGTAACGCAACCAGTCCCGCGTGCGCGCGACGATGCGCACATGCTCGGGCATCAGCCCCACTTCTTCGTGGAGCTCGCGGAACATCGCCTGCTCAGGCGTCTCGCCGTGCTTGATGCCCCCTTGCGGGAACTGCCAGGAGTGGGTGCGTATTCGTTTGCCCCAGAAAACCTGGTTCTTGTGGTTGAGCAGGATGATGCCGACGTTGGGTCTGAACCCCTCACGGTCGAGCATAATCAACCCCGAATTTCGCTAGTTCAAATCATTATTGCATCGGTGTGACGGGAATCAACCCCTTGGGTTTCCCGCATCCGCCCACGATGCCATTCCCATGAAAGCAACCCAGTTCTTCATCTCCACCCTGAAGGAAGCGCCTGCGGATGCCGAGGTCGCGAGCCACAAGCTGATGATGCGCGCCGGCATGATCAAGCGGCTCGGCGCGGGCATCTACAGCTACATGCCGATGGGGCTGCGCGTGATCCGCAAGGTCGAGCAGATCATTCGCGAGGAGATGAACCGCGCCGGTGCAGTCGAACTGCTGATGCCCGTGGTGCAGCCGGCCGAACTCTGGCAGGAGACGGGTCGTTTCGAGAAGATGGGGCCCGAGCTGCTGCGCGTGAAGGATCGCCACGAACGCGACTTCATCATCCAGCCCACCTCGGAAGAAGTCATCACCGACATCGCCCGCCAGGAGCTGCGCAGCTACCGCGCGCTGCCGAAGAATTTCTATCACATCCGTACGAAGTTCCGCGACGAGCGGCGCCCGCGCGTCGGTGTGATGCGCGGCCGCGAGTTCACGATGAAGGATGCCTACTCCTTCGATCGGGATGTCGAATCGGCCGGGCGCAGCTACGAGCAGATGTACGCGGCCTACGTGCGCATCTTCGAGCGCCTCGGTCTGACCTTCCGGGCGGTGGCAGCCGACACCGGCGCCATCGGCGGCGATCGATCCCACGAGTTCCAGGTGATTGCCGACACGGGCGAGGACGCGATCGTCTACTGCCCCGGCTCGGACTACGCGGCCAACATCGAGCTCGCCGAGGCCCTGGCCCCGACGGCGCCGCGCGCTGCGCCGAGCGAGGTGCTGCACAAGACGCCGACGCCGGGCAAGAGCACCTGTGAGGACGTCGCTGCGCTGCTGGGCCTGCCGCTGCAACGCACGGTGAAGTCGCTCGTGCTCGCCACCGACGAGCGCAGCCCGGCCGGCGACGTTCAGCGCACGACCGTGTGGCTGCTGCTCGTGCGCGGCGATCATCAGCTCAACGAAGTGAAGGCGGGCAAGGTGGCAGGCCTGAATCAGGGATTCCGCTTCGCGACCGTCGGCGAGATCGAGAGCCATTTCGGCTGCAAGCCGGGCTACCTCGGCCCGATCAAGATGCTCCAGCCCGTGAAGGTGGTGGCCGACCGCACCGTGGCCGCGATGAGCGACTTCGTCTGCGGCGCCAATGCAGCCGACTTCCACTTCACCGGCGTGAACTGGGGACGTGATCTGCCCGAGCCCGACCTCGTGGCCGACATCCGCAACGTCGTCGAAGGCGAGCCTTCGCCCGACGGCAAGGGGCCGCTGGCCATCCAGCGCGGCATCGAGGTCGGCCATGTGTTCTTCCTCGGCACCAAGTACAGCCTGGCGATGAACGCCACCTACCTCGACGAAGCGGGCAAGCCCCAGCTCATGCAGATGGGCTGCTACGGCATCGGCGTGACACGCATCCTCGGTGCGGCCATCGAGCAGGGGCACGATGAGCGCGGCATCGTCTGGCCCGATGCGATGGCGCCGTTCACCGTGGTCGTCTGCCCGATCGGCTACGACCGCAGTGCCGACGTGAAAGCGGCCGCCGACAAGCTGCATGCCGAGCTCGACGCGCTCGGTGTCGACGTGATGCTCGACGACCGCGGCGAGCGGCCCGGTGCGATGTTCGCCGACTGGGAACTGGTGGGCATCCCGCACCGCGTCGTCATCTCCGACCGCGGACTCAAGGAAGGCAAGGTCGAGTACCAGGGCCGCCGCGACATGCAGGCCACGGCGCTGCCAGCCGGTGACGTGCTCGCCCACCTGAAGGGCGTGCTGGGACGATGAGCGAGACGCTCTCCCCGGTCGGGAGAGAGCGGCGTCGGCTCACGCTCGCCGGGCTGCTCGGTCCTGCGGCCGCACTGGTACCGGCGTCGGCCCGTGCCGGCGCACAGGTCGAGGAGCCCCTGGCGGATTCGGTGCGAGGCGCGCTGGCGGCTGCCATCGCCAACAGCGCGCCGCCCAAACCCGCATTCGACAGCACCGAGGCGCGCCTCGTCTACCTGCGCTGGCTCGGTGCGATGAGCACGCGGCTGCAGCGGCGCAAGTCGGAGCACATCACTCGCGTCGAGTTCCTCGAGACCCTCTGGTACGAGAGCAAGCGTGCCGGACTCGAGCCGGCGCTGGTGCTCGGCCTGGTGCAGGTGGAGAGCGGCTTCCGCAAGTACGCGATCAGCTCGGCCGGTGCGCGCGGCTACATGCAGGTGATGCCGTTCTGGACGCGCCTGATCGGCGACGGCGATCCGTCTCGACTGTTTCACATGCAGACCAACCTGCGATTCGGCTGCGTGATCATGCGCCACTACCTGGACGTGGAGCGCGGCGACCTGTTCATGGCGCTGGGCCGCTACAACGGCAGCCGGGGCCGCGCGGAGTACCCCAACGCCGTGCTCGGCGCACGCAAGGCCTGGCTGCCCGTCGAGGCCTGACTCAGTCGGTCGGCAGGCCGCCCCAGGACTTCGGTGCCGCCTGGTCCACGCCGATCAGCGACAGCACGCGTTCGACGGTGTCGTCGACCAGTTCGTCGATCGTCTGCGGTCGGTGGTAGAAGGCCGGCAGCGGCGGGAAGATCACCGCGCCCATCTCGGTGGCGGCCGTCATGTTGCGCAGGTGCGCAAGGTTGAACGGCGTCTCGCGGACCATGAGCACCAGCCGCCGGCGCTCCTTGAGGGTGACGTCGGCGGCGCGAGTCAGGAGGTTGTCCGACAGGCCATGGGCGATCGCTGCCAGCGACTTCATCGAGCAGGGCGCGACGACCATCGCATCGGTGACGAAGGAGCCGCTGGCGATCGCTGCGCCGACGTCGCCAGGTGCGTAGGCCGTGTCGGCCAGTGCCTCGAGCGAGCGGCGGTCGAGCCCGAGTTCGTGGTGGACATTGAGCACCCCCGCCGGGCTGGCGACGAGGTGCGTTTCCAGGTGCGATTCGCGCAGGCGCTGCAGCAGTCGGACGGCATAGACGGCGCCGGTGGCGCCAGTGATGCCGACGACGACGCGCCGCGCAGGCCTCATGCGCTGAGCATGGGCTGCAGTTCGCCGGATTCGTACATCTCCATCATGATGTCCGAGCCGCCGACGAACTCGCCGTTGACGTAGAGCTGCGGGATGGTCGGCCAGTTGGCGTAGGTCTTGATGCCCTGGCGGACTTCCTCGTCCTCGAGCACGTTCACCGTCTTCAGATCGTTCACGCCGCAGGCCTTGATGATCTGGATGGCGCGGCCGGAAAAGCCGCACATCGGAAACTGCGCCGTGCCCTTCATGAAGAGCACCACACGGTTGTTCTTGACGATCTCGTCGATACGGGTCTGGACGTCGCTCATGGTCTGCAAGGCTCGGGTTTCGAAGACAAGCCGAGGTTATACGGCAAGCGACGCCATCCGGGACGGACGCGGGCGAGAGCCCCCGCGGCGGCCTCCGGCCTCAGAAGGCGTAGGACGCGCCGAACTGCAGCACCGGCGACAGGCGCAGTTCGCGCACCAGTTCGTCCAGGCCCTGGTTTCCGCCGACCACCCGGCCCAGCCGGACCACGTTTCCGCCGGCCAGCGCCACCAGACCGAAGTCGGCACTGAAGCTCCAGCCGCTGCGGCCAGCGAGACCGCTGTAGCCGATGCCCACGTAGGGCAGCGCACTGACTTCGCCGTACAGATCGCCGACCTGGCGGCGTTCGATGCCCAGCGGACCGGCGCTGCCGAAGGCTTGCCCGGCCCACAGGGCCGGGCGCGGGCCGACCACGAGGCCGCTGGTGGCTCGCAAGTAGCTCGCCGAACCGTCCTCGCCCACAGAGCGTCGCAACAGATAGTCGCCCATCAGGCTGAGGCTGCGCGGCTTCAGACCCTGGCTGTCGCCAGCGCCGAAGCCCGCGCGCCACAGCGGCGCGGGGGCGCTGATCAGGAGCCTCGCCTGCCATCGCGACCAGGGCAGGACATCGCTATTCGCCACCAGGCCCTCGCCCTCGGCCGCATGGATCACATGAGGCGGAACGATGGCCATCGATAAGGTGAGTACCCACTTGGCAGTCTGCATGGCAAGCTCCTCGTGAACCCCGGCGATGTGCTTGAGGGCACCAGTGTGTGACCGGCCTCAAGCAATTTCATGCTACGCCTGACGGACGCCTTTGTGACTCCCAAGACCCCCGGGGCCAGGGTGGTGCCGGCCAAAAGTGCCACGGATGCCACACTCGCGCCCGGAGGCTAGAGCTGGCCGCCGCTGCAGCGCGGCTGTCCGGCCAGATCGCACCGTGTCTGGACGCGCCTGAAGCCTCGCGCCAGCAGGCGGCCGCGTACGGCCTCGGCTTGGTCGAAGCCGTGTTCCAGCAGAAGCCAGCCTCCGGGCGCGAGATGCGCGGGGGCGTCGGCGATGATCGCGTCGAGCGCTTCCAGCCCCGTCGGACCTGGCGACAGGGCCGATCCGGGTTCGGCGTGAAGTGCGCCGAGATGGGGGTCGCCGCCGGCGATGTAGGGCGGGTTCGACACGGCCAGCACGAAGCGGCGCCCGGCCACGGCCTGCCACCACGACCCTTTCGCCGTTTCGAGCGGCAATTGCAGCCGCTGCGCGTTCGCGCGTGCCACGTCGAGCGCGTCCGCGCTGGCATCGGTCGCCACCACCTGCGCTGCCGGATGCGCATGGCGCAGCGCCAGGGCGATCGCACCGCTGCCGGTGCCGAGATCGACGACCTCGGGGTGTTCGAGGCCGGCCAGTTCGCCCTGCAGCAGGGCCACCGCCCAGTCGACCAGGACCTCCGTGTCGGGCCGCGGCACGAGCACGCGCGCATCGACACGCAGTTCGAGACCGTGGAACTCCTTCGCGCCGACCAGGTAGGCGAAAGGCTCGCCCCGAGCGCGTCGCTCGGCCAGGCGCTCGAATCGTCCGATCGCGTCCGCGTCGAGGGGAATGTCGTCGTGGGCGATCACCCAGGCGCGGTCGCGGGCCAGCACATGGGCCAGCAGCAGCTGGGCATCGAGCCGTTCCACCCCCAGCGCACGCGCGGCCGCCAGCGCGTCACGGGCGCTGCTCACAGGCCGCCTTCCAGCGCCGCCAGTTGTTCGGCGGCACGCGCCGCCTGCAGGGCCTCGATCACCTCGTCGAGGTCGCCGTCGACGATGGCCTGCAGCCGGTACAGCGTCAGATTGATGCGGTGATCGGTCAGCCGGCCCTGCGGGAAGTTGTAGGTGCGGATGCGGTCACTGCGATCGCCGCTGCCGATCAGCCCCTTGCGCGTGGCGGCCTCCTTGGCGGCGCGTTCGCTGCGCTCCTTGTCGCGCAGCCGAGCCTGCAGCACGGCCATCGCCTTGGCCTTGTTGCGATGCTGCGAGCGATCGTCCTGGCATTCGGCCACCAGGCCGGTGGGCAGGTGGGTAATGCGGATCGCGCTGTCGGTCTTGTTGACGTGCTGGCCGCCGGCGCCGCTGGCGCGGAAGGTGTCGATGCGCAGGTCGGCCGGATTGAGCGTGATCTCGTCCGCTTCGTCGGGCTCGGGCAGCACGGCGACCGTGCAGGCGCTCGTGTGGATGCGCCCCTGCGCCTCGGTGGCCGGCACACGCTGCACGCGGTGACCGCCCGACTCGAACTTCAGGCGGCCGTAGACGCCGTCGCCCTCGATGCGGAACACGACTTCCTTGTACCCGCCCAGTTCGCTCGCGTTCTCCGACATCACCTCGGTGCGCCAGCCTCGCCGCTCGGCGTAACGCAGGTACATGCGCGCCACGTCGCCGGCGAACAGCGCCGATTCGTCGCCGCCGGTGCCCGCGCGGATCTCGAGGAAGGCATTGCGTTCGTCGTCGGGGTCGCGCGGCAGCAGCGCCGTCTGCAACTCGGCGTTCAGTCGCTCCATGTCGGCGCGCGCCGAGGCGATCTCCTCCTCGGCCATCGAGGCCATCTCGGCGTCGGACAGCATCTCCTGCGCGGCACCGAGATCCCGCTCGCGCTGCTCGAAGCGGCGGAACCGCGCGACCAGCGAGGACAGTTCGGCATGTTCGCGTGTCAGTTCACGAAAGCGCTTCATGTCGCTGGCGATGGCCGGATCGGCCAGCGTGGCGTCGAGTTCGTTCAGGCGCAGCGCGAGGCGCTCGAACTGCTGGCGAAGGGACTCTTTCATGGGGCGACGGAGAAGGCGGGGAGGGCGGCGCGCAACGCGCCGACGGGACAGGCGCCGGCATGCCGCCGGCCGCGTCTCGGTGCGTCGCTAACGCGGCTCGTCGGCCGGGTCGCGCGGGTTCTGCCGCAGGAACAGCTTCGACACGGTATGCACCAGCTGCGCCCGCTGCGCGTTGTCGGCCGAATGCAGCTCGGCCATGGTGCCGTGGAGCATCTTCTGCGTCAGCCCGCGGGTCAGCGCCTCCAGCACGGCATCGACATCCGCACCCTTGGAAAGCATCTTGCGCGCGCGGGCGATCTCGGCATGGCGCCAGTCGTCGGCCTGCCGGTGCAAGGCCTTGATCAGCGGCACGGCTTCGCGCTCGCCCAGCCAGTGCTCGAAGCCCTGCACGCCGGATTCGATGATCGCCTCGGCCTGCTCGACGGCCGCCTGGCGTTTTTCACCGGCCGTCTGCACCAGTGCCGACAGGTCGTCGACGGTGTACAGATAGACGTCGGACAGGCGGGCCACTTCGGGCTCGATGTCGCGCGGCACGGCCAGGTCGACCATGAACATCGGGCGGCGCTTGCGCGCCTTGATGGCGCGCTCCACCGCACCCAGGCCGATGATCGGCAGCGAGCTGGCGGTGCAGGAGACGACGATGTCGAAATCGGCCAGCCG
>CAZVLY010000045.1:0-5143 GCA_964628175.1 uncultured Piscinibacter sp.
CACGATGACGCGGCTGGGCGCCTCGCGCAGGTCGTCGGTGTCGGGCTTGAAGGCCAGCCCCCACAGCGCGAAGTGGCGGCCGCGCAGGTCCTCGCCGTAACGCGCCACGATGCGGTCGACCAGCACGTGCTTCTGGCGCTCGTTGGCGCGCTCGACGGCGGCGAGCACGTGCAGCGGCTCGCCGACGTTCGAGGCGCTGTGCACCAGCGCCTTCACGTCCTTCGGGAAGCAGGAGCCGCCGTAGCCGCAGCCGGCGTAGAGGAACTGCGTGCCGATGCGCGGGTCGCTGCCGATGCCGCGGCGCACCTGCTCGATGTCGGCGCCGAGCTTCTCGGCCAGCAGCGCCATCTCGTTCATGAAGCTGATGCGCGTGGCCAGCATCGCGTTGGCGGCGTACTTGGTCAGCTCGGCGGAGCGCACGTCCATCAGGATCAGCTTGTCGCGCTGGCGCTGGAAGGGCGCGTACAGCGCCTGCATCAGGTGGCGGGCGCGCACGTCGTCGGCGCCGACGACGATGCGGTCGGGCCGCATGAAGTCCTCCACCGCCGCGCCTTCCTTGAGGAATTCGGGGTTGGAGACCACGCTGTACGGCACGTCGACGCCGCGCGCCGCCTGCGCCTGCGCGATCGCCTCGCGCACCGCGTCGGCGGTGCCCACCGGCACCGTGCTCTTGTCGATGACGAGCTTGTAGTCGGTCATGTGCTCGCCGATGGAGCGCGCCGCGGCCAGCACGTGCTGCATGTCGGCGGCACCGTCCTCGTCGGGCGGCGTGCCTACCGCGATGAACTGCATGGTGCCGAAACGCACGCCCTCGCGCACGTCGGTGCCGAAGTGCAGCCGGCCCTGCTCGACGTTGCGCAGCACGATCTCGCGCAGCCCCGGCTCGAAGATCGGGATCTCGCCCTTTTCCAGCCGCGCGATCTTGTCGGCATCGACGTCGATGCACAGCACGTCGTTGCCCATCTCGGCGAAGCAGGCGCCGGTGACCACCCCCACGTAGCCCGTACCCACCACGGTCAGTTTCATGTCGTTCCTCCTGCGGATCAAAAGTTCAGGGATGCGCCCAACTCGATGGCCTGCGCAGGGTCGCGCTGGTCCTCGGCGAAGGCGGCGCCGGGCGTGAATCGCGACCAGCGCAGCGTCAGTTCGAAATGCTTCCATTCGCGCAGCGCCAGCAGCAGGTCGAGCTCGCGGCCGATGTCGCCGCTCGCCCCCAGCGGGTCGGCCGAGAGGCGGGCGCCGGAGATCGAGGGCGACGGCACCGGCTGCCGGTAGCGGTAGCCGATCAGCTCGAGCGAGCTGTTCTCCAGCAGGCGCACGCCGGCCGACAGCGAGCGCACCTCGAGGTTGGACAGCTCGGGCTGCAGCAGCTCGCCGTAGATGCGCAGGCGTTTCACGCCGGCCAGCCGGGCCTTGTTCTCCTGCAGCCCGGTCTGGCGGAAGTTGGCGTCCAGCGTCGCGCTGCGCTCGCCGCCCGAGCCGCGCGCATACCCCGCGCCGATCGACGGCCGCAGCGGCAGCGGGAAGATGAGCACCGAGCCGAGGTCGACCGCGTGGCCGCGCACGCGGCGCTGGGTGGTGCTGCCGGCGAGGAAACTGCCGTCGTCCTGTTCGGCGAAGTCGGTCTGCCGCTCGCTGCCGCGCAGCATCGCCGCATCGGCCCAGTAGCCCAGGCGCATGCCGTTGGCGGCGCGCCATTCCCCGCTGGCGCGCACGCCGAGCCAGCGCGCCGTCAGGTCGCTCGGGTCGGTGGCGTCTTCGTCGATCGCGCTGGCGCCTACCGTCGGCCGCGAGGAGCCGTCGCGCTGCACCAGCCAGAACAGGTCGACCGCATGCCGCGGCGCGAGGCGCCAGCTGGCCTGGCCGAACCAGCGCAGCACGCTACGCGCGCTCGGCGACAACCCGCGCTCGGCGCTGGACACGCGCATCAGCTCGCGCGCCAGGCCGCTGTCGAGCTTCCAGCCGTCGCCGGCGCCGGTGACACGCAGCGCATCGAGGTCGTCGTCCCACCACCAGGCGCGGCGATCGATCAGCGGCACCCGCCCGGCCTGCAGCGACCAGCGCGATCCGCCCACACGGTCGAAGCGCACCCAGGTCTGGCCGCGCTCCAGCGACTTCGTCTTCGTGCTGCCGGTGCTGCCCTGCGTGCGACGCGTCTCGTGCAGCCCGACCGCCTGCACGAAGACCTCGCTGTCTGCCGTCGGGCGGGTGCGCGCCTCGAGCTTGATCTCGTGCTCGCGCACGCGCCGGTCGCGCTGCCGCGGGCGTTCGAGGTCGAAGTTCTTGCGCTGCTCGTCGGTGTACTCCCAGCTGCCGGTGAGCTGCACCGGCTGGCCGAACGGGTTGACGGTGAACGGCTCCTCGGGGCGGCGGTCGTCGATGCGCTGTCCATCGCGCTGGGTTGCCGTCCTCGCCGGGGCGGCGGCCGACGCGGCGCTGGCGGGCGCCTTCGGGTCCCTGGCAACCTGCGGGTCGAAGAACAGCGCGAGCTGCGTCTGGCGCTCGCTGACAGGGCGGGCTTGCTGCGCCTGTGCCGTGCCGCAGGCGAGCAGGGCCAGGCACAGCAGGGCGGGGCGGGAGATTGAAGTCATCGGAGGTTTCGCATCGCAGAGGCTGGGGTTCGGGCTCAGGCGGCGATGCGCAGCAGCGCCGCCACCGGCTGCCAGCGCAGGCGGCCGTGCCGCGCGAGCCGCCACAGCCAGCCGCCGAGCAGCGCGAGTTCATCGGGGGCCATCACGGCGTGGTGCAGCATCAAGCCGAGCGGCGCGCCATCGGCGGCGCGCTCGCGCAGCGCCTGCGCCAGCGCGCGGGCTGCCGCGGCGGCACCGCCTTCGCGGTACTGGCGGCTCCAGTCGATGTCCACCGGCAGCTCGGGTAAGGCCTGCTGGGCCGCTGCGCCGCGATCGCGCGACAGTGCGGCGAAGCCCATGCCGGCCAGCAGGGCCGGCGTGTGCGCGGCGCAGCGGTTCCACGGCGGCGTGAAGATCGGCTGCAAACGTTCGCCGAAGAAGTGCTGCAGCAGCAGCCGGCCGCTGCGCAGGTCGTGCTGCTGCGCCTGCGCATCGCGCGCCGGGCCGAACTCGCACTTGCGACCCTCGGCCTCGTGGTTGGCGTGCGCGCAGCCGTGCTGGTGCACGCCGACGGCGCCGGGCGCGGCATCGATGCGCACATTCAGTTCGGCGGCCAGCGGATCGCTCACCGCCAGCGGGATCGCGGCCAGGTCGATCGGCACGCCGGCAAACGCCATCGTGTCGAGCAGCGCGAGCAGGCGGGCATCGTCCCAGCCGGCATCGTCGTCGCGCACGAAGGCGTCGATCGGCGCGTCCAGTGTGTCGAGCAGCTCGATCACCGGGCTCAGTTCGTCGCGCATGCGGCCTCCTGGGCGGTGTGCCGTGCCTGCAGTCGTTCGGCCAACCAGGCGGCGCTGCGCTGCGCGCCGTCCAGGGCGAGCGCGGCCGGCTGCGGCGTGAAGGCGAGCAGCCGCTCGATGGCCCGCGCCAGGGGCTGCGGCTGCAGATCGCCCGCCGGCAGGCACAGCATCGCGCCGAGCCCGGCGAGCTTCTCGGCACGGCCGCGCTGCTCGTTCTCGGTGACGGTTTCGTAGGGCACCACCAGCGCCGGCACACCGGCCACCACGAGATCGAGCGCGGTGTTGTAGCCGCACTGGCTGATCGAGGCGCGGGCGCGGCGCATCTCGGCGACCATGTCGGGCACATGCCGCAGCAACTCCACGCCGGGCACGCCAGCCACCTGCGCCTGCAGCGCCAGCCACTGCAGCTCGGGCAGGAAGGGCCCGGCGACGATGCGCAGCGGCAACGGCCGCGCCAGCAGCTCGCGCGCCGCCAGCACGGCGCGGAACAGCGTGTCGCCGACGATGCCACCGCCGGCCGAGACCAGCAGGTGCTCGCCGCGCGGCACGCTCGCCGCGCGTTCGCGCGCCGGGATCACGTAGCCGCTGTGGAACACCGGCGTGCGCATCGGCCGCGCCGGATGGAAGCTGTCCTGCAGCCGCGCGAAGGCCGCGTCCGAATGCACGACGACGGCGTCGAAGTAGCGGTCGGTCAGCCAGCGTGCGCGGTCGTCGTGGTGCTGCTGGTCGGGCCGCGCGTCGACGAGGATGTCGCGCAGGCTGCAGGCCACCAGCGCGGCGCCGCCGCTGCGCTGCCGCGCAGCGCGGATCATCGGCAGGATCTCGCCGGCGAACTTCTTGCGGCCGAAGGGGAACAGCTCGACCAGCAGCACCGCCGGCCGCGTGCGGCGCACCGCCTCGTCGATGAGCCGGCGCCGCTCGGCTTGCGCCCGTGCCACGTCGAGCTGGCCGTCGCGGCTGACCACGGTGTGGCCGTCGTCCATGCCCAGCGGCGGCAGGTCAATGCGCTCGATCGCGGCGGGCACCGGCACGCCCGGCGGCAGGCGCCCGCCGTTGAGGAAGACGACGCGAAAGTGCTGCGACAGGGCCTGCGCCAGCGCGAAGCTGCGTGTCAGGTGGCCGATGCCCAGAGAGTGCTGGCAGTAGAACAGCAGGGTCGGCAGGGTCGAGTTACGCATGGCGGCGCTCCACCAGGGCCAGGTAGGCGCCGCGCTCGCGCAGCAGCGCCTCGTGCGTGCCCTGCTCGACGACGCGCCCGCTCTTGAGCACGAGCACCCGGTCGTAGGCCGCCATGCCGGCCAGGTCGTGGGCGATGACGATCAGCGTGCGGCCGCGGTGCACCCGCGCCACCGCCTCGTGGATGAGCTGCGCCGAGGCCGGGTCGATCGACGCGGTGGGCTCGTCCATCGCCAGGATGGCCGGCTCCTTGACCAGCGCGCGGGCCAGGCACAGGCGCTGGCGCTGCCCGCCGGACAGCGTGGCGCCGCGCTCGCCGAGCTCGGTGTCGTAGCCCTGCGGCAGGTCGACGATGAATTCGTGCGCCCGCGCGGCGCGTGCCGCCGCCTCGATGGCCTCGTGGGGCGCGGCGGGGCGGCCGTAGGCGATGTTCTCGCGCACCGACACGCCGAACAGCATGTTGTCCTGCAGCACGATGCCGATCTCGCGGCGCAGGCTGGCGCGGGTGTAGCGGCGGATGTCGATGCCGTCGATCAGGATGCGCCCGGCGCTGGGCTCGTACAGGCGCAGCAGCAGGTTGACGAGGGTGGACTTGCC